>JAGWSR010000131.1 GCA_028869385.1 bacterium | reverse complement strand
AGGAGCGAATTTTGGACATCGGGATTGACCTGGGCACTGCCAACGTGCTGGTGCATGTAAAAGGCAGAGGCATCGTCTTACGCGAGCCGTCAGTCGTTGCGAAAGACATGAACAACGGCAGAACGCTCGCGGTGGGCGAAGAAGCGCGTCAAATGCTCGGCAAAACGCCGGCGCATATTCAGGCGATTCGTCCGCTGCGCGACGGCGTCATCGCCGACTTCGAAGTGACTGAAGCGATGCTCAGCTACTTCATCAAAAAAGTCATGCGCGACCGCTCCTGGCTTTCTTCGCTCTTCAAGCCCAAACCCAACGTCGTGATTTGCGTGCCGGCGGAGATTACCAGCGTCGAAGAGCGCGCGGTCAAAGATGCGGCCAAACTGGCGGGCGCAAAGCACGTGGAGATCATTGAAGAGCCGATGGCTGCGGCAATCGGTGCGGGTTTGCCGATCGACGGTCCGTCGGGAAGCATGGTCGTCGACATCGGCGGCGGCACCACCGACGTCGCGGTGATTTCGCTCGGCGGCATCGTGGTCTCACAATCGCTGCGCGTTGCCGGCAATAAACTCGATGAAGCCATCATCCGCTACATTCGCCGCGTCTACAATCTGATGATCGGCGAGCGGACCGCCGAGGAGATCAAGATCAAGATCGGCTCGGCGTACCGGCTCGAACAGGAGCTTGCGATGGAGATTCGCGGGCGTGATCTGATCAACGGTCTCCCCAAGACGGTCAAGATCACCTCGGAGGAAGTGCGCGAAGCGCTCTCCGAGCCTGTGCAGGCGATCGTCGAGGCCGTCAAGGCGGTGCTCGAAAAGACGCCGCCCGAGCTGGCGGCCGACATCATCGACCGCGGCGTGATCCTCACCGGCGGCGGCGCGTTGCTGCGCGGCCTCGATCGTCTGCTCGCCGAGGTGACCGGCGTGCCCGCGATCGTCGCCGAAGATCCGCTCTCGTGCGTCGCGCTCGGCACCGGGATGCGTGTCCACATTTAAGACGATTCTGGATGCTCGCTCCGACCGTCTCGATGATATCCTCGAGACGGCGGCGAGCGTCGTGCAGGGTGGGGGCACGATCGTCTTTCCGGGCGATACCAGCTATCAAATCGGCTGCGATCCGTATCGCTCCGAGGCGATCGACGCGATCTATCGCGGCAAGCGTCGCGCCGACGAAAAGCCGCTCGCGCTGCACGTCGCGTCTCCGGCAGAATTTCTCGAGTACGCGCGCTCGAATCCGCTCGCGATCCTCGCCTCCAAACGCCTGATGCCGGGCCCCGTGATCGCCGTCGTACGCAAGCCCGAGTACGTGAGCGACGAGTTCGCCGCGGGCGAGCGCACCATCGGGATCCGCGTGCCCGACGACGATCTGGCGCGCGCGATTCTCGAGCGCTGCGGGCCGCTCGCCGCGACGACCGCCGATCCGGCGGGCGGACCGCGCTACGCGGGCGGCGATGACATCTCATCGCTACCGAGCGCCGACCTGCTCGTGCGAAACGGCCCCACCCGCTACGATCGCGAATCGACGATCGTGGATCTCAGCGGCCCCACTCCCCGCCTCGTTCGCGATGGCATGCTCGCATACGACCGTCTGACGGAACTTTTGGGCCCCGTCGAACGTCGTAACGTCAAGGTACGCTCGCACTGATGATTCGTTCAACGCTCACGCTTCTCGCGCTCGCCGCACTGCTCGGCGCCGCGCCCGCACCGACTCCCTCCGCCTCGGCCGACGCGGGGTCGTACAAGATCGGCGTGTGGACGGTAAACACTTCGCCGCTCGACGCCAATTTCAAAACCGGCGACTTCAGCGCGCCGAATAAGGTACAGATGACGCGCGAAGGCGGCGATATCGTCGCCGACCGCGCGAACGGCAACTACAAGACGAAAGCCGTCTTCTTGTACGGGCACGTGGTCATGCACGATTCGCAAGGCAACTTTGCTGGGCTCTCGAGCACCAAACCGGCGCAGTCGCGCGGACCCGCGACGCTCACGGCGGATAAAGTGCAGATCGACGGCGCCGCGAAGGTCTATACCGCGACCGGCAACGTGCATTACGTACAGGCCGATACGACCGTCGATGCGGCGAAGGGCGTGCTGAACGATACGACGCACGAGCTCGATCTGACCGGCAACGTGCACATCGTGCAAGGCGACCGCAATATGACCGCCGATCACGTGCTCTACAACACCGTCTCGGGTCAGGCGCATGCCGAGGGCAACGTGGTCATGCAGTTCCCGAGCGAACTCAACCCGCACATCGCGACGCCGCGGCCGATCCACATCAAGAACCCGCTCGAGAAGAGCAAGCCGCAGCCGACGCCCACGCCGGCGCCGTAACGCCGCGATGCATTCGCTCTTCGGCGAGCCGCAGGCACCGCTCGCCGCGCGCATGCGTCCGCGCACGCTCGACGAGTACGTGGGGCAAACCGAGATCGTCGGCGAGGGGCGCGCGCTGCGCCGCGCGATCGCGAGCGATCGCATTCCTTCGATGATCTTGTGGGGTCCGCCGGGCACCGGAAAGACGACGCTCGCCGAGATCATCGCGCGCTCGACCGGTGCGCATTTCGAAAAGCTCTCCGCGGTGAGCGCGGGCGTGGCCGATCTGCGTCGCGTGGTCGCGGAGGCGCAGGGACGCCAGCGCGTCGGCGGCCGCACGGTGCTCTTCGTCGACGAGATCCACCGCTTCAACAAAGGCCAGCAAGACGCGATCCTGCCCTACGTCGAGGACGGTACGGTCACGCTGATCGGCGCGACGACCGAGAACCCGTCGTTCGAAGTGAACTCCGCGCTGCTCTCGCGCGCCCGCGTCTTCGTGTTGAAGTCGCTCGGCGACGACGAGATCGGTGCGCTCGTCGATCGTGCGCTCGCCGATTCCCAGCGCGGTCTCGGCGGAATGCGCGTATATCTCGAACCCGATGCGCGCGAGACGTTGATCGGCTACGCAAACGGCGACGCGCGCTTCGCGCTCTCGGCGCTCGAATTCGCCGCCGATGCCGCGCCGGAACTCGACGGGCGTCGCACGATCGACAAGCACTTGGTGATGGAGGCGCTGCAGAAGCGCGGCTCGACCTACGATAAGGGTGGCGAAGGGCACTACGACACGATCAGTGCCTTCATCAAAAGCATTCGCGCGAGCGATCCCGATGCCGCGATCTATTGGCTCGCGCGCATGCTCGACGGTGGCGAGGAACCGCTCTTCCTCGCGCGTCGTCTGGTGATCCTCGCCTCCGAAGACGTCGGCCTCGCCGATCCGCAGGCGATTCAGGTGGCGATCGCCGCGCAGCAAGCCGTGCACTTCGTCGGTATGCCCGAAGGCTTCTATCCGCTCGCGCACGCCACGCTCTATCTCGCGAAGGCACCCAAGAGCAACAGCGTCGGGCGCGCGTACTCCGCCGCCATGCGCGACGTCGCGGAGACGCGCAACGAACCGGTTCCGCTCCACCTGCGTAATGCGCCGACGGGTTTGATGAAGCAGCTCGGCTACGGGCGTGACTACCACTACGCGCACGACGATTACAACGTCAAACAGGACAATCTGCCCGACAACCTTCGCGGCCGCACGTACTACGAACCCGGCGAACACGATCGCTAACGCATAAAGCGCGTCGTCACAGTGTTGTGACGCGCAGCGTTTCGGCGGGCATGAAACATCTCGCGATTCTGCTCTGCGCGGC
Organism: bacterium; assembly: GCA_028869385.1. Taxonomy (GTDB): domain Bacteria; phylum Vulcanimicrobiota; class Vulcanimicrobiia; order Vulcanimicrobiales; family Vulcanimicrobiaceae; genus REEB354. The sequence continues at coordinate 19,229 of JAGWSR010000131.1, read as the reverse complement.
GCTCGCGACGGCCGCATCGGCGCAGGCTGCGCCGGCTCCGGAACGTACGAGCACGCTGCGCGACCAACGGTCGGTCAACCTCACCGTGTACAACGGCTCGAACGCGCTGGTGCACGACCGGCGCCGCATCGTGCTCGACGCCGGGCGCAACGCGATCGCCTGGCGCGACGTGAGCGCAAAGATGGACCCGACCTCAGCGATCTTGAGCGCATTGGACCCCGGCAGTCAGGTCGGCGTGATCGAGCAAAACTTCGACTACGACGTGCTCAATCAGGCGTCGCTCTTGCGCAAGTACGTGGGGAGCGAGGTCATCGTGGTGCATCCCGCGCGCTTCGCCGGCGAACGGCCGCGGCGCGAATGGGCGAAGGTGCTCAACGTCGACGACGGCATCGTGCTGCAGTATCGCGATCGCGTGGAGACGCAACTCGACGGCTACATCGAGTTTCCGCGCGTTCCGCCGAGCCTGCGCGATCGCCCCACGCTCACGGTCGATCTGCAGAGCGCGCGCCGTGGCCCGCAGACGCTCGACCTCGCCTATCTCACCGACGGCTTGAGTTGGTCGGCGAACTACGTCGCGACGATCGCCGCGGATCGCGCGCACATGAACCTGCTCGGCTTCGTCTCGCTCACCAACGACAGCGGTACGAGCTACTCGAACGCGCGCCTGCAGTTGGTGGCGGGCAACGTGCAGACGACGCCTCCGCACGAAATGTTGAAGACGATCGCGCGGGTGACCGCTTCTCAGGATGTCTTCAACGTGAACGCGCAACAAGAGGATCTCTTCGAGTATCACCTCTACACGATTCCGTTTCGTACGACGATCCTCGACAAGCAGACCAAGCAACTCGCACTCTTGAGCGCGAGCGACGTGCCGATTCGCGAGACGCTGGAGCTGCACGGATCGGAGTACTACTATCGGGCTACGGCGCAAGGCGACATCGGAGCACGACTTCCGGTGGGCATCTACGTGAGCTTCGACAACAAGGGCGAGCACTTGGGCATACCGCTTCCGGCCGGTACGATGCGCATGTATCAAAACGATTCGCACGGCCTCTCGCAGTTTCTCGGAGCGAGCTCGATCCCGCACACGCCGCGAAACGACACAGTGCGCCTCTATCTCGGCGACGCCTTCGATGTCGTCGCGCACAAGGTGCAGACCGACTTCAAGCTCCACAGCAATTGCAGCGCGTCGAGTTCGTACGCGATCGCGCTCGTCAACGGCAAGAACGCGCCGCAAGAGGTGCGCGTGATCGAACCGATTCCCGGCGACTGGAGCATCTCGCAGCCGAGTCTTCCCTACCGCAAGTCGTCGGCGCACACCGCGACGTGGATCGTCACGATCCCGGCCGACGCCACAACGACCCTGCGCTACACCGCCGACGTCACCTGGTGTAGGGAGTAGCTCCGTCGAAAAAAAAAGCGGCCCGGGCATGACGCCCGGGCCGTGTTCCCGTTGCTACTTCTCGGAGTGTGCAATGGAGCTTCGCACAGTGTTAGGATACGAAGGCCCTCTGAGAAGACTCTGAGATGTAGATGCCGGATCGAACGTATTTGGATTTTGCCGCCACGACCCCGATGCGTCCCGAGGTGCTCGAGGCGATGCTGCCCTACTTCACGCAGGCCGGCTTCAATCCGAGCTCGCTCCACGCCGAGGGCCGTCGCGCCCGGGCGGCGCTCGACGATGCCCGCGACGGCGTCGCCCGGGCGCTCGGCGTGGCCCGCCGCGAGATCACCTTCGTGGGGAGCGGCTCCGAGGCCGACACCCAGGCCCTGCTCGGTGCGGCCCGGGCGGCACGGGCGCGCGGGCGGCACATCATCTCCACCGCGATCGAGCACCACGCCGTGCTCCATACGCTCGACGCCCTGCGCGACGAAGGCTTTGAGGTGACCCTGCTCCCCGTGGACGAGCGCGGGCTCGTGGCCCCCGCCGCCTTCGCGGCAGCGCTGCGCCCCGACACGATCCTCGCGAGCGTCATGCTCGCGAACAACGAGATCGGGGTGGTGCAGCCGGTGGCCGAGCTCGCCGCGATCGCGCGCGAGCGTGGGGTGCTCGTTCATACCGATGCCGTGCAGGCGGCGGGCTGGCTGCCGCTACGGCCGACGGAGCTCGGCGTCGATTTGCTCTCGCTCTCCGCGCACAAGTTCTACGGCCCCAAGGGCGTCGGCGTGCTCTACGTGCGCGCGGGGACGCCGCTTGCATCGCTCGTCCACGGCGGCGGCCAGGAGTTCGGACGGCGCGCGGGCACGGAGAACGTGGCGGGCATCGTGGGGCTCGCGCGCGCGCTCGAGCTGGCCGTCGAGGGGCAGCTGGAACGGGCGCGGCGGGTCGGCGAACTGCGCGACCGGCTCGAGGCCGGGATCCTGGGGGCTGTCGCCGACGTGCGGGTCAACGGCGGCGGTGCGCCGCGGCTGCCGAACAGTTGCAACCTTGCCTTTGCGGGTATGGATTCCGAGACGCTGTTGATGCGTCTCGACCTCGAGGGCATCGCGGTCTCGGCCGGGAGCGCCTGCACCGCGGGGGCCCTGGAGCCGAGCCACGTGATCGCGGCGCTCGGCATCGAGCCGCGCTGGCACCAGGGCGTAATTCGCTTCTCGCTCGGCGAAAGCACGACGACAGAAGAGATCGACCGGGTACTGGCCGTCGTGCCGCGTATAACCGCAGAGCTACGAACGAAAGGTGAATTGTGACCGGGATGGACTGGAGTAACTGGCTCGTCGTCGCCGTCGCGCTCGGCGTCGGCATCGGCGTGTTCCTCTTCGGCGTCGGGATGATGATCGGTATGGTCGCGCTCGCGAAGACGCTCGGACGCGTCAATCAGACGCTCGACGAAGTGGACAAGCAGATCGCCAACGTCGGCGAGCCCATCGGAAAGACCCTCGATCACGTGAGCGGCATCGCCGACACCGCCGATCAGACGCTCGCGAAACTCGGCGGAGTGGTCGCGTCGCTCGAAGGCGTTGCCGGTTCCGTCTCGCATACCGCCGATCTCGCGAAGGACGCGCTCGCGCCCGCCATCGTGAACATCGGCGCGACCATCACCGGGGTGAGCGCGGGTTTACGCCGCCTCTTCACGGGAAAGAATGCTTCGGACGAATCCTAGGAGCGATACACGATGAATGAAGAGCATCGCGGTGGCGGCTTTTTGGCCGGATTCCTCGTCGGCGCGATCGTCGGCGGAGCGGTCGCGGTTCTGCTGTCGCAGGAAGATACGCGCGACCTTCTGGTTGGAAAAGCTCGAGAAGCGGGTAACCTAGCGATGGACGCCTCGGGCGATTTGCGCGGGCGCGTAACCGACGTCGCCGCCGGTTGGCAGGGCGGTGCGGCCGAATTGTACGAGCGCGGCAAACAGATCGTCGAGAACGCGCGCGCTACGATGGACGCCGCCGCCGACGAAGGAGCGCGTGCGGCGGATGAGCTGCGCGACCAACTGGAACGCAAGGCCGACGCATAGGAGTGAGAAAGACGTTGGACATCAAGGTGAACGTGCGCGAAGCGCAGGGCGACTGCTACGTCGTCGATCTCGGCGGCGAGATCGACGTGTACACCTCGCCTAAGGTCAAGGACGCCATCGGCGAGCTGATCGATCGCGGCGTGTACAACCTCGTGATCAACCTCGAGAAGGTGCGCTACATCGACTCGACCGGTCTCGGCGTGCTCATCGGCGGCCTCAAACGCGTGCGCGAGCACGGCGGTTCGGTCAACCTCGTCTGCACGAATCCGCAGATCAAGAAGATCTTCGACATCACCGGATTGGTGAAGATCTTCGGCATCTTCGAGAGCGAAGAAGCCGCGATGAAAGCGCTCGTGTGAGCCAGCCGCTGCCCGAGTCCGCCGACGTCGATATCGTTCAGCTCCGCGTGCCGTGCAAGGCGGAGTGGGTGGCGCTCGCACGCCTCTCGGTCGCGGCAGTTGCCAGCCGACTGCGATTCTCGCTCGACGAGATCGAGGATATCAAGCTCGCCGTCGCCGAGGCGTGCACGAATGCGATTCAGCACGCGCACGGAAGCGAGACGATCGAAATCACCTGCGAAGCCGGCGCAGACGGTCTGCGCGTGAGCGTTCGGGACTTCGGCCGCGGCACGCGCCCCGAGACGATTCGTTCGCGCGAACTCGACGAGGAGCGCGTGGGCGGACTCGGCGTGTTCCTTATTCGCTCGCTGATGGACGACGTGACGTACGACGTGCATCCCGAGCAAGGAACGCGCTTAGTCATGCTCAAGAAGTCGTTCGCCTGAGATGACGGAACGCGAGACCGACGTTCGTTCCGATCGGGGACGGACGCGCGAACTCTTTGTCCGCTTTGCGAGCGTGCGCGCGCGTCACGACGCTCAGCCCGAGCGCCGCGACGCCGAATACGACGAGCTCCGCAACGATCTCACGGTCGCGCACCTGAATCTCGTTCGTTTCCTCGCGCTGAAGTTCGGCAATCGCGGCGAGCCGCTCGACGACCTCATCCAGGTCGGAACGGTGGGCCTGCTCAAGGCGATCGATCGCTTCGATCTCGATCGCGGCGTCGAGTTCACGACGTACGCGACGCCGACGATCGTGGGCGAGATCAAGCGCTACTTTCGCGACAAGGGATGGGCGGTCAAAGTGCCGCGCCGTCTGCAAGAGCTCAACCTGGCCGTCAATCGCGCCAACGAAAAGATGGCGATCGAGCTCGGTCGTTCGCCCACCGTCGCCGAACTCGCGGAGCGGCTGAAGGCGAGCGAAGAAGAGATCCTCGAAGCGCAAGAGTTGGGCCAAGCCTACAATCTGCTCTCGCTCGACAGCGAAGTCGCGGGCGACGGCGACCGCAAGTCGCAGACGTTGGCGGATACCGTCGGCACGACCGATTCGGGGCTCGAACTTCTCGAAGATCGCGCGAACTTAGAGCGCGCCTTCCACGTGCTCAACGGCCGCGAGCGCGTGATCATCTACCTGCGCTTCTACGAGTCCATCTCGCAAACCGAGATCGCCAAGCGTCTCAACGTCTCGCAGATGCACGTCTCCCGCCTGCAGGCCAAGGCCCTCGAAAAACTCCGCGCGGAACTCAAAGAAGCGTAGATCGGGCCGGCTCGCAGCGCCGGAACGAGGACAAACGTACGTTCGGACCCCGCCGCATACTAGGCGGTAGCAGGTTCCCCGGGCGATTTGCTATCATTCTCGCTTGAGCCCTATGAAAAGCCAAGAACTCCGTCAGGCCTGGATCGACTTTTTCGTCTCCAAGCAGCATAAGTTGCTTCCCTCGGCGAGCCTCATCCCCGATGAGATGAGCACCACGCTCTTCACCATCGCGGGCATGGAGCAGTTCGTCCCCGTCTTCCTCGGCGAGCAGCCGCCGGCGGCGCCCCGCGTGGTGACCGTTCAGCGCTGCCTGCGCGTCGCGGGCGCGAAGAGCGACATCGAGAACGTCGGCCGCACCGGGCGGCACGGCACCTTCCTCGAGATGCTCGGGAACTTCAGCTTCGGCGACTACTACAAGCACGAAGCGATCGCATGGGCTTGGGAGTTCGTCACCAAGGTGATGAAGCTCGACCCCTCGCGTCTCTACGTCACCGTGCATACGAGCGACGACGACGCCGAGCGGATCTGGGTCAAGGAGATCGGGCTCGATCCCGCGCGCATCACGCGCTTCGACGAAGACAATTTTTGGACCATGGGCCCGACCGGTCCGTGCGGCCCCTGCACCGAGATCTTCTACGATACCGGCGAGCAGTACGCGAGCGGTCCCGACGACACCGGTCCGAACCTCGGCAACCGCTACGTCGAGATTTGGAACGTCGTCTTCCAGCAGTACAATCGCGCGGCCGACGGCACGCTCTCGGAGCTGCCGAAGAAGTCCATCGACACCGGTGCCGGACTCGAGCGCATGCTCGCGGTCGCAAACGGCTTGGCGTCGATGTACGAAACCGATCTCTTCACCGATCTGATCGCGGCGCAGCCGCCGGTCGGTCAGACGTCGCTCGCGCCAGCGGAGCAACGCGTGCGCCAGAACATCATCGCCGACCACGCGCGTGCGGTCACGTTCCTCATCAACGACGGCATCTTTCCGTCGAACAACGATCGCGGCTACGTGCTGCGCTTTCTCATTCGGCGCGCGATCCGTCAGGGGCGTCTGCTGGGCTATCCGAACGGCTTCCTCACCGATCTCGTGCCCGCGGTCGTGCAATCGCTCTCGCCCGGCTATCCCGAGCTCAAGACGAACGTTTCGCGCATCCAGCAGACGCTGCGCGTCGAGGAGCAGACCTTCGACCGCACGCTCGAGCGCGGCATGCAGATGCTCGACCGCCTCGTCCAAGACGCGAACGACAATTGCACGCGCTTGATCTCGGGCCAAGACGCGTTCATGCTCCATGACACGTTTGGCTTTCCGATTGAACTCACGCGCGAGATCGCGGCCGACGGCGGCGTGGCGGTGGATACCGCCGAGTTCGAAGCGGCGATGGAAGAGCAGCGCGAACGCGCGCGACGCGACGCGAAGAGCAAACGCGCCGTCGTCACGATCGCCGAGCTGCCGGCCGTCAAATCCGCTTTCACCGGCTACGACGGACTCGAAGCCGACGGGGAGATCGTCGCGATCCTTCGCGACGGCAAGCCCGTCGAGTCGCTCGCGAGCGGCGAGCGCGGCGTGGTGCTGCTCGATCGTACGTCGTTCTACGCCGAGCGCGGCGGGCAGATCGGCGACCGCGGGCAGATCACCACGGCAGACGGTGCGGTCTTCGAGGTCGAGGACACGCAATATATGGGCGAAGCGATCGCGCATCACGGCATCGTGAAGAGCGGCAGCGTCGGTTCGAGCGAACGCGTGCATACGCGCGTCTTCGACTGGTGGCGCCGCGAGATTCGCCGCCATCACACCTCGGCGCATCTGCTGCAGCGCGCGCTCAAAGACGTGCTCGGCGACGACGTCGCGCAGGCGGGTTCGTGGGTTGGCGTCGACCGCATGCGCTTCGACTTCCGCTATCCCTCGGGCGCGCTCAGCCCCGAGCAGAAGCGCGCGGTCGTCGCGCGCGTGAACGAGATGATTCGCGACGACGATCGTTTGGTTACGCGCGAACTCGCCATCGAAGAAGCCCGTGCCACGGGCGCGATCACGATGGCGGGCGAGAAGTACGGCGAGGTGGTTCGCGTCGTGCAGGCGGGACCGTCGGTCGAATTCTGCGGCGGCACGCACGCGCACTCGACGGGCGAACTCGGCATGTTCGTGATCTTGAGCGAGAGCTCGATCGGCAGCGGCATCCGCCGCATCGAGAGTTGCGTCTCGCAGTCGGCCGAAGCGTTCGTGACGCATCAGCAAGAACTCGTCGGCGAGGTCGCATCCGCGCTCGCCGCAACGCCCGACGAGATCACCGAACGCGTCGGTAAGATGCAGCGCGACATCAAAGACTTGCAGACCGCCGTCGGCCAGCTGAAGGCACGGCTCGCTGCGGCGGATGCGCATGCATACCTCGAAAAGGTCGAACGCAACGGCGACCGCGCGTTCGTCGGCGCCGTCGTGCACGAAGCCAACGGCGAGGCGCTGCGACACCTCACGAGTGCGCTGCGCAATCGTCTCCCGAGCGGCGTGATCGCGCTCGCCGGCGTGGACAACGGTACGGTGAGCCTGCTCGTCTCGGCGAGCGACGATCTCGTAAAGGCGGGTGTACACGCGGGCAAGCTCGTACAGCTCGGTGCGCCGCACATCGATGGTAAAGGCGGCGGCGGACCGACGCAGGCGCAGGGCGGCGGAAAGAAACCCGACGGCGCCGAAGCGGCGCTGCGCGCGATGCGGGACGCCGTTCTCGGATGAACCTGCGCGCGCTGCTCGCGGCGGTGTCTCTGTTCGCGACGACGCTCGGCGCGACGTCGGTGCAGCAGCTCGACTCGCAGTTGGTGCTCGCGCGCTACGAGATGGCGATGAGCGATGTCGTGGCGCCGAAAACGATGATCTTCAGCTACACGATCTCGCAGGCGGGTCCGAGCGACATCGAGCAGCATCATCGCCTCTACCGCAGCGGCGTGAACGTGCGCGACGAGATGCTCTCCGACGACGGCGTGCCGCTCAAGCAGAAGATCGTGCGTATCGGCCAGCGCGAGGATCACTATGCGGTCACGCGCCTCGCGCCGCGTAGTACGCTCTACACGATGCTCTTTTTGCGCGCGACCGGTTCGGGCGAACACCTCGCGTACGAGTACGAGGCGACGCCGCTCGCGGCGTCGGGTACCGGGTTCACGGTTACGCGCGTGACGATCGACGGCAGAACCTTTCTGCCGCGCGTCATCGCGTTTCGCACGGCCGGCGCGAGCGCTCACGGGACGGGTGAGATCAGCTACGGCAACGTCGCCAACCACTGGGTTCCGCTCGCGGTGACCGTCGACGCGCAGATCGCCGGCAAGCCCGCCCGCGAGCGCATCACGTGGAGCGATTACCGCTTCCCGGCGGCGCTGCCCGCCTCGACCTTCGTCGCGCCCAAGCCCTTACCGCACGCGACGCTGCCGCCGATTTAAGGAACATCCACGCGTGAAGCTGCGCTCCTCGATCGTCGCCGGACTCGTCGCGCTCGTCGTGATCGCGCTCGTCGCGCACGGCCGTTCGACGCCGTATAACAATTACGTGCTGCTCGCGCAGGCGTTTCTGCACGGGCACACCGCGATCGTTTGGCCGGGAGCCTACATCGACGCGCTACCGTACCACGGCGCGTACTACATCATCGAGGCGCCGCTTCCGGCGATCCTGCTGATGCCGTTCGTCGCGATCTTCGGCGGTGCGAATCAAACCTTGCTCGCGATCGTGCTCGGTGCGGTCGCGATCGGCGCGACGTACGAATTCGGCGAGCGCATCGGCCTCACGCCGACGACCAATGCGTGGATCTGCGCGTTCTTGCTCGCCGGAACCGATCTGCTCTGGTCCGCGATGTTGGGCGACGTGTGGTTTCTCGCGCACGTGAGCGCGGTCTGCTTCACGATGCTCGCGCTCGCGGAGCTTGCCGGAAAGAAGCGCGGCTGGCTCGTGGCACTCTACGGTTGCTGCGCGTTGCTGTCGCGTTTCGACCTCGTGCTCGCCCTGCCGGTCTATGCGTTGATGCTGCGCGATTCGCGGCGCAACATCGCGGGCTTCGTCGGCGCGCTCGTGCCGTTCGCGGCGTTCTGGGTGTGGTACAACGTCGCGCGTTGGGGCGTGTGGTACGACATCGGCTACACGGCGTGGTACCACCAAGATCAGGCGGGCATGCCGACGGGCTCACCGTTTCGCTTGAGCTACTTCCCCTATCAGCTCTGGTCGTTCTTCGTGCAGGGCGCACAGCGCGTGCCGCAATTCCCGTGGCTCGCGCCCTCGCTCTCGGGCGTCGCGCTCACCTGGACGTCACCCGCGCTCCTGCTCGCGCTCTTCGCGCGCAAGCCGCTCAATTGGGTGCTCCCGCTCGCGGTTGCGACGCTGCTCACGGCGGGACCAAACTTCATCTACTACGTGAACGGCTTCGCGCAGTTCGGCATGCGTCACGCGCTCGATTTCGAACCGTTCCTCGTTGCGCTCATGGCATTCGCGGTGCGCGAGAAGATGCCGCGCTGGGGCTACGCGCTCATCGCCTACTCAATCGTTGCCGGCCTCTGGGGCTGCTGGTACTGGAACGCCTTCGTCCGCGCCGGCTCCTAGAGGAACTCCACCGGCGGGAACTTTGCCGGATGGGCGAACGTTCGGTTGCTTAGGAGGATCATGTATGAAGCGTCTTTCCGCGTTTGTCGTAACCCTCGTCGCGCTCTTGCTGCTCGCGCTTCCGGCGCTCGCGGTGAACCTGCACAACGGGATGATCGTCGTGCATAATACGACGTCGCGCGAGATCGAGATCAAGGTCACGCATCTGTGGACCCCGCACCATGCGATGGAGTCCGCACGCGTTGCCCCCGGCGCCACGTTCATCGCGAACGTCTGCTGCTTTGCCGCGGGCTCCAATTATCGGGTGCAGGTCTGGACGATTCGCACCGATCGCCCGATGGCCGATTACCCGTTCCAACTACGCCTCTGCAATCGCGACGGCATTCCCTATGGGTACGGCGAGATCAACGTATCGCGTGACTACGCGGTTGAGCAGGTCAATCGCGACGGGTGCTACGAAGGCCCACGCTAGCGGGCGTGTTAGATGCGCTGCATGCGGCGCATCGGCAGGCCGCCGATCGTTGGGCGCGGCCCCGCGCTCGTGCCGGGAGCTGCCGCCTGCGGCGGTTCGGGGGCCGGCATCGCGCCGCCCATGTAGCGATAGGCGAGCGAGTACGCGAGATAGTCGTTATAGTTCTCGCAATCGGCCGTAATCGTGAAGCAGCGCACGATCCACATCGGCACCGTGATGAAGAGGCCGATGCCGGTGAAGACGGCGAGCGACATGAGCACGCCGCGGCGCCAGTTCCCGAAGTAGTATGATTCGCCGCCGACGACGCCGAGCAGCACGGTCAACGTCTGCGCGAGCACGGGATCTTTGGCGTAGCGGCGATACTCGTAGGCGAACGAGGCCTGGCACTCCGGGCGAATGTAGGCGAGCAGCGACTGGGCGTACGGTGTCATCGTGTGAAAGCTCCTCCACCCTTCCATACGCCCGAAGCACAGCCGTGTTTCAGCAATCAGACGGCCAAGGCGTCGTAGGCCGCCCGCAGCTCGGCCGCGTCCGTTACGGGCGCCGCGCAGAGCGTTCCCAAGCAGAGGTAGGCGGCCGGATTGCCCGCCGCGTCGGCATAGACCGTGGTGAACGGGTCGGGCAGGCGGCGCGCGGCCTCGCGGAAGGCCTCGGTGCGCTCCGGTGCCCCGGTCACGCGCACGGAGAGCGTCGGCAGCAGATAACGCCGCAACGCCCGTGCGTAGGTCGCCGCAAAGGAGCCCGCGCTGCCGTGCGTGCGGGCGTAGAGCAGCAGCGTGCGCTCCGCCTCCCCGTGGTAGCGCGTGTCGCCGGTCATCGCGCCGAGGCGCAGCAGGCTCTCCGCGACGATGCCGTTCTCGATGATCGGCCGGTCGGGAAGCTCGAGGCGGCCGATGCTCGCCTCCAGATCGGCGCGGTCGTAGAACCCGCCGTCGGTGGCGCCGAAGCGCGCGATCAGCAGATCGGCGTGCGTGCGGGCGCGCTCGAGGAAGCGCGGCGCTCCGGTGACCTCGTGCAGGTCGAGGAGCGCACGCAGGTAGGCGCTTTGATCGGCCAGCAGGCCGCGCACGCGCGGGGCCTCGCCCGGCGCGGCGACGTGGTAGAGCAGGCCGTCGTCGTCGCGCATGCGCTCGTGCAGCGCGTCGAGCGCCGTCGCGGCCTCCGCCGCGAGCGCGTCGTCGTCGAACGCAACCGATGCCCACGCGAACGCGCCCGCGAGCGCGCTCGTCCAGTTCGCATACGCGCGACGATCCACGAATGGCGCGGTGCGCGCGTGGCGCTCGTCGAGCGGCAGCGCGAAGTACGCTTCGTCGGCATCCTGGCTTCCGGCGAAGAATCCCGTCACCGGATCGCGCAGCACCGTGCGCACGTAGCCGAGCGCGGAGCGCGCGATCGCGTGCCAATCGTCGCTCGGCGCCGCAAGCTGCAGTTGCGCGAGCACGCGCACGAGCCCGGCATGGTCCTCGCTCATCTTCTCGAAGTGCGGCACGCTCCAATCGCGCGTCGTCGAATAGCGAAAGAAGCCGCCCTCGACGTGATCGTACATGCCGCCGCGCGCCATCTCGCGCATCGTGCGCGCCACCATCTCGTGCAGTCGCGTATCGCGTCGCACGCGCCACTCCGCAAGGAGAAATTCGAGCGCTTCGGGCTGCGGAAACTTCGGCGCGTCGCCGAATCCGCCGAACTCTTCATCGTACGCGTCGGCGATCTGCGCCGCGATCGCATCCACCAGCGCTCCGCGCAGTGCGTCGGGCGTGCTCGGCTCGTACGTGCGCCGCGTCGCGCGCATCTCGGCGGCACGTTCGGCGATCTCGCCCTTCTTCTCCGTGTAAAACTGTGCGATCTCGTCGAGCGCGCGACGCATCTGCGCGGGCGGGAGATAAGTTGCGCCGGTCAGCGTGGTTCCATCGGGGGCGAGAAAGGCGGTCGTCGGCCAACCGCCCATATTGTAGCGCGCGTTGATGTCGGGGCGCTCGTCGTTATCCACGCGCACGGGGACGTAGTTCGCGTTGATGCGATCGACGACACCGGGATCGCGATAGCTCGTGTCGTCCATCACGTGACACCAATGGCACCATACGGCGGAGATCGAGAGCAGGATCGGCTTATCTTCGGTGCGCGCGCGTGCGAAGGCCGCTTCGCCCCACGTCATCCATGCGATATCAGACATCGTCTTCGTGTGCTCCCCGTAGGTACGACGTGAGGTAGAAAAGATCGAAGAGCACCGCGCCGGCGAGTATCCAGAAGAGGGCACCCTCGGCTCGTACGGCGAGTGTACCCGCGAACAACGCGGCGAAAACCAGCGAGATCGCACCGTAGCGGCGATGGATCGCGGGCGTCATACCGTACACGTCGGCGTCGTAGAAACCGCCGGAGGCGCGGCTGCGTGCGAACGCGAGCGCGGCGAGGGCGAGCGAGGTAACGAGCCCCGCGGTGCTCCAGAGCATGGAGCCCCATTCGTTGGCGGAAGGGTTTGTGCTTGCGCGAAGGCGGGGAAAAGCGGCTCATCTCGTTGCTGCTCGAAAGGAGAGACGTATGAGCGATGGAGGACCGGTGATCATCAAGGAGTCGAGCGGCTCGACCGCGGCGGGCGTGGGCATGACGCTGATCGTGCTGATCGCCGTCGCGATCGCCCTGATCGCCTGGCATCCGTGGTCGCCTGCGCATCAGACGGGCTCGACGTCGACGACCACCACGGACTCGCCGCAGACGACACCGGGCGGCGGCTCGAACGGAGGCAACTAGAACGTGGCCGGATTCTTGTGGACGATCATCGTCATCCTGTTCGTGTTCTGGCTCGTCGGGCTCGCGTTCCACCTGCTCGGGGGGCTGATCCACATCGTGCTGGTGGTCGCGCTCGTGCTGCTCGTCATCAACCTGTTGACCGGGCGGGGTGCGCGGGTGTAAAGCTGGCAGCAGATGCCGGCCGCCAAACGACTCACCGAGTACGTCGAGAAGCGTGACTTCGCGGTCACGCCCGAGCCCCGCGGGCGACGAGCCAAGCGCGGGGCTCGCTTGCGTTTCGTCGTGCAGATGCATCGCGCGACGCGCCTGCATTACGATTTCCGTCTGGAAGCCGACGGCGTGCTTGCGTCGTGGGCGGTTCCCAAAGGTCCGACGCTCGCGCCGAACGACCGACGGCTCGCGATGCACGTCGAGGATCATCCGATGGCGTACCGCACCTTCGAGGGCAAGATTCCCGCAGGGCAGTACGGCGCGGGCGAAGTGATCGTATGGGACGAGGGTTGGTACGCGCTCGCCGAAGGCAGCGATCCCGCCGACGAAATCGCGAAGGGCAAGATCACGTTCGCGATGCACGGCAAAAAGCTCAAAGGCCTCTTTACGCTCGTGCGCATCAAGCCGCGCACCGGCGAATCGGGCGAGCCGTGGCTGCTGCTCAAGGATCACGATGCCTTCGAGGATCCGTCGTGGGATCCGGCGGAGCATGCCGAATCGGTGCGCTCGGGTAAGACGCTCGCCGAGATCAAGCGCGATCCGGCTTCGAAGACGTGGCGATCGAAGGCCGAACCGTTGCCGAAGAAGCCGAGCGTCGAACTCGCAACATTGATCGATGCGCCGTTCGACGATCCGGATTGGCTCTTCGAGATCAAGTGGGACGGGTATCGCGCCGTCTGCACCGTGGACGCGCGCGGCGCGCTCACGCTCGTCTCGCGCAACGGCCACGACCTTTTGGCGCAGTTTCCGCAACTCGCCGATCTGGCGAGCGCGTTTTCGCCGCTGCCGATCGTTGCCGACGGCGAGATCGTGGCGCTCGACGCGCGCGGGCGTTCGGATTTTCAGCGCTTGCAGGAAGCGCAGCAGCGCGGGCACGCCCTAACCTTCGTCGCGTTCGATGTGCTCTACGCGCAAGGACGCGACCGTCGCAGCGAACCGCTCGAAGCGCGCAAGGCGCTCTTGGAGCGCTGTATCGCCGACGACACGCTCGTGCTCTATTCGAAGCACGTGATCGGCAAAGGGCGCGCGCTCTTCGCGCAGGCGCGCCGTCGTCGGCTCGAAGGGATCATCGGCAAGAAGCGCACGTCGCGCTATGTGGGTCGCCGCACGCGCGATTGGGTGAAGATCAAGGCGCAATCGGAGCAAGAGTTCGTCGTCGGCGGTTGGACGGAGCCGCGCGGCAGCCGCAAGGGCTTCGGCTCGCTCCTGCTCGGCGCGTACGTGGAGAAGAAGCTGCGCTTCGTGGGGAGCGTCGGCGCGGGCTTCTCGGCCAAGCGCATCGCCGAGATCGTCGCGCGGTTGAAGACGCTCGCGCGCGTTACGTCGCCGTTCGACGGGCCCGTGCGCGCGAATGCCGTCGAACATTGGGCGAAGCCCGAACTCGTTGCCGAAGTCCGCTTCGCCGAGTGGACGCGCGAGGGGCTCTTGCGTCAACCGGCGTTCTTGGGATTGCGCACCGACAAGGATGCGCGCGACGTCGTGCTCGAGCTCCCCGAGCATCGCGGCGCGCCATGAGTGCCGAACGCACCGCGGTGCGCGTGGGACGACGCACGCTCGCGCTTTCGAATCTCGACAAAGTGCTCTACCCACGCGACGGCTACACCAAGCGCGACGTGATCGCCTACTATCGCACCGTCGCACCGTACATCGTACCGCACCTGCGTCAACGCCCGCTCACGCTGCAGCGCTATCCCGATGGAATCGACGCGGGATCGTTCTTCGAAAAACACGTGCCCAAAGGCGCGCCGGAATGGATCGAGCGGGTCACGCTTGCGAGCCCCGAGGGCGCGCACGCACGCACGACCTATCTGCTCTGCAACGACGTCGCCGCGCTCGCATATCTTGCGAATCTCGCCGCGCTCGTGCTGCACGTATGGACGTCGCGCATCGAGCGCATCGATGAGCCCGACGTGCTCTTCTTCGATCTCGATCCGGGCGAACGATGCACGATCGGTACGCTCGCGCGTGCGGCGCTCGCGATGCGCGAGGTGCTCGCGAGCATCGCGCTCGACGCACTCGTCAAAACCTCCGGCGGAACGGGGCTGCACGTCGTCGTGCCGCTCGCCCCCGGACACGGCTACGACCGAGCAAAGCTCTTTGCCGAGGCCGTGGCAAAGCGGCTCGCGGCCGACGATCCGAAGCGCATGACAATCGAGCGTTCGCTTTCAAAGCGCGATCCGCACGCCGTCTATCTCGATTATCTCCAGGTCGGACGCGGCAAGACGATGGTCGCGCCCTACTCGCTGCGCGCGCGCGACGGCGCGCCGGTCTCGACGCCGCTCGACTGGAGCGAGGTTGAGGCCTACGCGCGCAAGCGCGCGGGTCTTCCGGCGGACGTGTTTGCCGCGCACGACCTGCGGCGTACGACCGCTCGCTTGGAGCGCGACGGCGACCGGTGGAGTGGTCGCGCGTGGAAGCGACAGCGCCTCGACCACGCGATCTAGGGTCGAACGCCGCGTGCGTTGGGTACACTACAATGGCTATGGCGCAAGCGATTTGGTCCGGTGCTATCAACTTTGGGCTCGTCACGATCCCGGTCAAGCTCTTCACCGCGGTACGAACGGACGATCTCGGCTTCAACATGCTCCACGCGAAGGACGAAGGCCGTATCAAGTACGAGCGCGTCTGCTCGGTCGACGGCAAGCCCGTCCCGTGGGACGAGATCGTGAAGGGCTACGAATACGAAAAGGGTGCGTACGTCGTGCTGACCGACGAAGACTTCAAAAAGGTCAATCCGGTCGCGACGCAGTCGGTGGATATTCTCGAGTTCGTCGATCTCGAGCAGATCAACCCGATGTACTTCGACAAGGCGTACTATTTGGAGCCGAGCAAACAGGGGCGTCACGCCTACGCGCTGCTGCGCGCGGCGCTCAACGAGGCGCACAAGGTTGCGATCGCGCGCGTGGTGGTGCGCACCAAGGAGTACATCGCTGCGGTCAAGCCGATCGGCGAGGCGCTCGTCCTCGAATTGATGCATTGGGCGAACGAGATCGTGGCGCCGTCATCGCTCGATCTTCCCCGCCACGGAGCCCTTCCCGAAGCGGAGATGAAGATGGCGAAAATGCTCGTCGATACGATGACCGTCGACGCGTTCGAGCCGGAGAAGTTTACGAATCGCTATCACGACGAACTAATGGCGATGATCGAGGCGCGCGCGCAAGGCAAGGAGTTGCCCAAGGCCAAGAAAGCCGCCGCGCCCCGATCGAAGGTCGTCAACCTTATGGACGTCCTCGCGCAGTCGCTCGAAGCGAGCAAGAAGCAGCGGAAGAAGTCCGCGACGACGCGGCGGAAGAAATCCGCCGCGTAGCGTCGCGTCGGTGCTAACGTCCGCCGAACATATCGCGCAGCACGGCCCCCGCGACGCCGCCGGCGACGCCGGCTTGGGTCGTCTGCTGCGCTTGCTCGCCGCCCATGTAGGGCATGAGCGCGTGCGCGAGGTTCGGCATCGTGAGCGTCTGCAGCCACACCTTGCCCGGACCGGTCAAGCGCGCGATGAAGAGTCCGTCGCCGCCGAAGACCGCATTCATCATGCCCTTCATGAACGTCATGTCGAAATTGACGCTCGCTTCGAACATACCGATGTGACCGGGATGCACTTGAATCGTTTCGCCGGGCTGCAGATCGTAGGTGACGATCTCGCCGCCGAGTTCGACCCACGCGCTGCACGTGCCGCCGAGGCGCTGCAGCACGAAGCCGTTGCCGCCGAAGATACCGGCGCCGAGCGATTTCTGAAAGCCCATCTGGAGTTGCACGCCTTCGGTCGCGCAGAGAAATCCGTGCCGGTGGATCATGTACTCTTTGCCCGGCGACACGTCGACTTGGTGGATCTGTCCCGGTATCTTTGCGGCGAAGGCGATCAGCCCGTTGCCGGTCGACGTGTACTCCGTCATAAAGAGTCCGCCGCCCGAGAGCGCGCGCGTGATCGCGCCGAAGATGCCCTTCGTGCCCGCCGTCATCGCGGTGGTGTTGAGTTGAACGTTTTCGGTCATCCACGAGAACTCGCCGGGTTCGGCGACGATTTTGTCACCCGGCTCGAGACCGATCTCGAGCACGGGGAGCGTGGTTCCGGTAATCTTCGATTTCATGCTTTCATCCTCCGAGGCGTGAGTGCTCCGCGAAATCGATGAGGATTACCTTGAGCCCGACAGACTAGTTTTGCGTCGTGACGCTCTCCGCGAGCAGATTCTCGCGCTCGGCTGCGCGATGGACCTCTTGCTGCACGAGGGAGTTGCGGATGCCGAGCCCGAGTCCGACCGTGGACATGACCAGCGACGCGAGCCCCGCGAACGGCGAGCCGTAACGGGAGAGCACGCCCGTCGAGAGCGGCGGCGCGATGATGCCCGAGAGCGAGTCGAGCGACGAACTGACGCCGAGCACCGTGCCCTGCTCGCGATCCGAAGCGGCGCTCGAGATCATCGCGGTGAGGCCGTTCTGCGCGAACGCGCCGCCGAGCGCGAAGAGCAGCATCACGCCCGCGACCGTCCACCACACGTGCACGAACGGCGTGAACGCGAAGGCGACGACGAGCAACGCGAGGCCGAGCGACGACATCAGGCGATTGCCGAGTTTGTTTGATGCGCGCCCCACGCCAAAGGCGTTGATGATGACGTTCACGACCGCGAACGCCGAGAAGTACTGCGTGGTCTGCACCACGTTGAAGTGCAACTGCCCCGCAAGATAGAGCGCGATGACCGAGTACCACGCGTAGAGCGCGAGCGAGAGCGCGAGCTTCTGCACGAGCAGCGGCGAGAGGCGCACGTTGGTGAACGTCGCCGCGATGTCGCGCAGGCCGACCTTCGCTTCGCCGTCGTCTTCCTGTTTGGAACGCGATTCGGGCAGCAAGATGAGCGTGAGGATCAGCGTGACCAGCTGCAGGCCCGACGCGGCGAGAAACGGCGCCGCGAAGCCGAATTTCGAGAAAAGCAATCCGCCGCCGACGGGGCCGAACACCATGCCCGCCGCGAACGTCGCACCGATGAGTCCGAATGCGCGCGCGCGCTCCTTGGGCTCTACGAGATCGGCGACGTACGCTTGCGTGATACCGATGTTGCCGCCCGATGCACCCTCGACGATGCGCGCGATGAAGACCCACAGGATATTCGGCGCGAACGCGAGCATCGCCCAACCGATCGTGGCCCCGATCTGGCTGATCACGAGCACCATCTTGCGCCCGATCCGATCCGACATGTTGCCCCAGAGCGGGCCCGAGATCAATTGGCAGAGCGAGAACGTGGCCATGAGGATGCCCACCACCTCGGCGCTCATCCCGAAATGCGTGACGAAATACGGCAAGATCGGCAGCAGCATGCTGAAGCCGACGATATCAATGAACGTGATGCCGAGGATCGGCAACAATTTTCGAATCAAGCAACCCGCCCGATCTGCACGATAATCATAGTCACCCAACCGCCTTCGAGCCCCATCACACCACGGCCCGCTCGCCCCGCCCCCACCCCCGTGTCACCCTGAGCCTGTCGAAGGGCCGCCGCGTGTCACCCTGAGCCCATCGAAGGCCCCCCCCGTGTCACCCTGAGCCTGTCGAAGGGCGAGCCTGTCGAAGGCCCCCCGTGTCACCCTGAGCTTGTCGAAGGGCGAGCCTGTCGAAGGGCGAGAAGGGTGCCGCCTGCGCGAGGCGAACCCGGGTCAGTCGCGCTCAGGTGGCGGAATTGGTAGACGCGCTGGTTTCAGGTACCAGTGGTGGCAACATCGTGGGGGTTCGAGTCCCTTCCTGAGCACCAACCGTATGCTGTATCCAGTAAATTCGCTTCCGGCGAAATAAACTGGAAACGGTTGCACGACATACGAATAAACTGTAAACGGCGCGAGTCGCCGCGAACAGTATGAGATATAAAAAAAGAGACGGGTTTCCCCGCCTCCTTTTTTTATTTGTCTTCTCAGCCTCTACGCAACGTTTGGAAGTGCTATCCGGCGCATTGGCGTGAACGCCTTGTCGAACCGCAAGTCGACGCGATCACGATAGTCCTTTTCGAGTCTCACCAGCGCGCGCAGGTTCGCTGAAATCGCTTTGAGGTAAGCCTCAGAGCGATGAGCGTAGCCGACCCGTTCCTCGGCGATCATGAGAATCAGCCGCCTGCGTCCCTCTCGAACCACTTCGGGCGCGCTTGGCGACAGCCGAAACGGGTAGTCGAGGGCTTTGATCCGTTCCATCTCCCATTTGCGCAGCT
>JAGWSR010000018.1 GCA_028869385.1 bacterium | reverse complement strand
GACGATCGAGGCGACCACGCAACTGCCGCTCGGGCGCTCGTCGCGTCCCGCGAGGAAGAGTTCCGAGGGATTCGCCACCTCGTCGAGCCCGGTGTCGTGCATCGCGAAGACGCAGATTTCGTCGATCGAACCGAAGCGGTTCTTGTACGCGCGCAGGATGCGATAGTCACCGTTCGACTCGCCCTCGAAGTAGAGCACCGTGTCCACCAGGTGCTCGAGCAGGCGCGGCCCGGCGATCGCGCCGTCCTTGGTGACGTGTCCCACGATGAAGGTGGCGCAGCCGGTGCGCTTGGCGAACTCCATCAGCGCTTGCGTGCAGTCGCGAATCTGCGTGACCGAGCCAGCGTAGGATTCCGACTCGGGCAGCCAGACCGTTTGGATCGAGTCCACGATCAGCGCGAGCGGACGCGCGCGCTCCAACTCGTCGAGCACGACGCGCAGGTTGGTCTCGGCGTGCACGAGCAGCGGTGCGTCCACGCGCAACCGCTCCGCGCGCAGCTTCACCTGCGCGGCCGACTCCTCGCCGCACACGTACACCGTGGGCCCGAGCGCCGCCAGGCGCGCGGCGATCTGCAGCAGCAGCGTGGATTTGCCCGCGCCCGGCGGGCCGCCGACGAGCGTGAGGCTCCCCGGCACGATGCCGCCGCCGAGCAGCGCGTCGAACTCGGGCATGGCGGTGCGCACGCGCGCGATGCTGCCGCCGTCAATATCTTGGAGCGCCACCGGTCCGCCGCGCAGCGGCGTGGCGCGTGCGCTCGCGGCCTTAACGCTCTTGGCGTTCACGGCGAAGGGGCGCTCGTCGAACGAGTTCCACGCCTCGCACTGCGGACAGCGCCCGAGCCAGCGCGGCGATTCGAACCCGCAGGCATTACAAAAGTAGACGGAGCGCGCTTTGGCCACGAGCACGGGATTAGGCGCTGCGCCTCCGTGCGCCTATCCCCTCAACCCTTCGCCGAGCGCGCGTGTTGGTAGCGTGCGATGAAGGCGAAGCGACAGGCGGTCGTGGTTGGAGCGGGCGTGGCGGGTCTCGTGACCGCCGCGCAATTGGCGCATCGCGGGTACGGCGTGACCGTGCTCGAGCGCCAATCCTCGCCCGGCGGGCGCGCCGCACAGGCAACGTGGGACGGCTACACCTTTGACCTCGGTCCGACGCTGCTCTTCATGCTCGACGTCTATCGCACGGCCTTCGCCACGTGGGGCGGCGATTTCGACGCCGAGGTGCCGAGCGTGCGTCTGCGTCCGAACTACAAGCTGCACTATCCCGACGGCGGCACGCTGCTCGTCTCCTCGGTGCTCTCCGAGACGCTCGCCTCGCTCGAGCGCATGAGCCCCGGCTCGAGTCGCGGCTTCCTCGAGTATTTTGCCGAGGCCGCCGAAGCGTACGAAATCTCGCGCCGCGAGTTCGTCGGCGAACGCATCCGTTCGTTCGGTGACTTTCTCACCCCGAGCAAGATCAAGGGTCTCTTCGAAACGGGCGCGTTCAAAACGCTCGCGCGCCGCGCGCAGCAGGCGTTCAAATCGCCGCGCATCGCCGGGGCCTTCTCGTTTCAATCCATGTATCTGGGGATGTCGCCCTTCACCTCGCCGCTGCTCTATCGCTTGCTGCTCTTCACCGAGCTCGGCGAGGGCATCCACTACCCGATGGGCGGCATCGGGGCGCTCCCGCGCGCGCTCGACCGCGCGGTGCGCGCAAACGGCGGCGCGATTCACTATGATGAAACGGTGACGAGCGTGGAGCGCGAAGGCGACCGCATCACGGCGGTGCGCACGGCCGACCGGCGCTACGAGGCCGACCTCGTGGTAATGAATGCCGATCTCCCCTACGTGTACGGCACGCTGCTCGGCGAACCGAACCACCGCTCGCTGCGCATGCGCCACACGCCCTCGGCGCTGCTCATCTACGCCGCGCTCGACCGTCGCTACGACGATCTGCTACATCACGAGTTCCTAATGCCGGCCGACCTGCGCGCCACGTGCAACGACATCTTCGATCGCGGCGCGATCCCCGACGATCCGGCGATCTACCTCTGCGCGCCGAGCGGCACCGATCCCACGATCGCGCCGCCGGGCGGAGAGTCGCTCTACGTGCTCGTGCCCGCGCCCAACTTGAGCGGCATCACCGACTGGGCCACGCAGACCACCGAACTCGCCGAACGGATCCTCGGTATGATCGAGGCGCGCCGTCTGCCTGGTCTGCGCGCGCGCATTCGCTTTTACAAGACGCGCACGCCGCTCGACTTTCACGACGAGCTCAATCTCAACATCGGCGCGGCCTTCGGCCTCTCGCACGACGTGCTGCAGATCGGCCCGATGCGCCCCGACAACCGTCACGCGACGATCGAGAACTGCTACTTTGCCGGTGCCTCCACGCGCCCGGCAACGGGCGTGCCGCTCGTCACGATGAGCGCCATGCAGACCGTCGAGCGCATCTGCGAGGAGATGCCCGCGTGAGCGACGTCGAGCGTTCGCAAGCGTGGTGCGCGAACGTGATGCGCGAGCACGCGAAGAGCTTCTTTTTCTCCACGCGCATCCTGCCGCGCCGCAAGCGCGAAGCGGTCGAGGCGCTCTACGGGCTCTTTCGTAGCGCCGACGATCTCGCCGACGAGCCCGGCTTCACGCGCGAGGAGCGCGAGCGTGGGCTGGAACACATCCTGCGCGAACTCGACACCGTGCGCGATGCGGCGGGCAGCGGCGGCGCACCGTGGTATCCGGCGGTGCGGCGCGCCTTCGAACGCTTCGCTATTGATGTGGCCGACGCGCGACGCTTGGTCGAGGGCTGCCGCAGCGATCTCGATCCCGCGCCGATTCGCACCCTCGACGATCTCTATCGCTACTCCGCCGCCGTCGCGGGCACGGTCGGGCGCTGCTCGATGCCGATACTCGGCGCGAGCGACCGCGATTCGCTCGATCGCGGCGAGCGCTTGGGCATCGCGATGCAATATACCAACGTGCTGCGCGACGTTGAAGAGGATCGTGCGATGGGGCGCACCTATCTTCCGAGCGAGATGCTCGCGCACGCCGCGGAGCGCGAGGTAATGCGCGAGATCGCGCGTATCGCGCGCGAGTACTACCGCGAGGGGCGCGTGCTCGCCGCCCGCGTGCCGAATGACGGCTCGCGCGCTGCGCTCTTGATGACCAGCGCCATCTACGGCGGCATCGTGGATCGGCTCGAGGCGCGTGATTTCGACACGGCGCAGGGGCGCGCGTACGTTCCGACCGGTGAGAAGCTGCGCCGAGCGCTGTACTGTGTGGTCGAAGCCTACACGGGCTTTGCGACCATCAAATAGATGATGGAGAAGAGCGCGACCGTGATCGCCCACCCAACGACGTTCCACCACACGAACACTTTGCGCAGCGCGAGGTCGTCGCCGCCTTCGGCGAGGCGCCGCATGCGCAGTTCGATCGGCAGCAGCAGCGCGATCCACGCGATGCCGCTTGCGATCGAGGTGAGCAGCGCGCCGCGCGTCCACGCGGTCGCCCACGGCGAGATACCTTCGAGCGCGGCGAGTCCGAGGCCGCTCATCACGACCGCGGAGCCGCCGACGAAGGTGAAGAGCAGATCGGTGAAGAGGATCTCGCGCGTCGCGAAGCGCGCGAGCGCCGCATCGCGCAGCGCGAAGGCGCGCAGACTCCACACGCCGGTCACGACGAAGTTTCCAAGCCACAGCACCGCGCAGATGACGTGCAGCGTCTTCACGAGCAGCATGAGCGGAGCTTCGCAGCGATGAGCGTGCGTTCCGCCATTGTCATCGGTTCCGGTTTCGCCGGACTCTCCGCCACGCTCGAACTGCAGCGGCGCGGGGTCGCCGTGCGCGTGCTCGAAGCCGCCGATCGCCCCGGCGGGCGCGCGCAGTCATGGAGCGCCGCCGGGTATCGTTTCGATCTCGGCCCCACGCTGCTCGTGATGACCGATCTGCTGCGCTCCGCGCTCGGCGATGAGGCCTTCGACGCGCTCGCTCTGCAGCGCCTCGAGCCGGGCTATCGCGTGCGTTTCGCCGACGGCGCGTCGTTCGCGATGCAGTCCGATATCGCGCTCGTGCTCCAGGAGTTCGCGCGTTTCGAACCCGGGCGCGCGAGCCGCGCGCTACGCTATCTGGCCGACGTGCACGGCGCGCACGTGGACGCGCGTTCGCGCATCCTCGAACGCGATCACACGCTCGCGTCGTTTGCGCGTACGATCCTCTCGCCGGGGCGCATTCGCCCGTGGATCGCGGGCTCGCTGCGCGCCTTCACCGAGCGATACTTTCACGATCCGCGCGTGGTGCAGGCGCTCACGTTCCAACCGCTCTACCTCGGCACGTCGCCGTTGCGCTCGCCCGCGATGTACGCACTCTTGCCGGTAGAAGAGATGGTGGGCGGCGTGTGGTACGCGCGCGGCGGCACGGGTGCCGTGGTGGATGCATTCGTGCGCGAGGCGCAGCGACGCGGAGCGGAGTTTGCGTTCGACACGCGCGCCGAGCGCGTGGAGATGCGCGCCGACGGCGGCGTGCGCGTCCATGCCGGCGCGACGAGCTACGATGCCGACGCGCTCGTCGTCGCCGCCGATCGTGAACCGTCCCTCGGGTTGTTCGGCGACGAGGCGCCGCGCGGACGTTCGCCGCGCTACGGACACACCGCGTGCGTGTGGTACTTCGGCCTCGATGCGCCGGTCGCGCTCGATCACCACACGGTCATGCTCCCGCGCGATCCGTGGGGGGCGTACGCGCACCTCGACGCGGGGCGCGTGCCCGACGAAACGATGCTCTACGTCTGCAATCCCGCCGCCACCGATCCGAGCGTCGCACCGCCCGGCGGAAGCGCGCTGCTCGTGCTCGCACCGGTGCCGAACCGCGCGCTCGCGCCGTCGCTCGATCTCGACGCCATGCGCGAGCGCGTGCTCGACGCGCTCGAAGCGCAGGCGGGACCGTTGCGCGGTCGGATCGTCGTCGAGCGGCGACGCGGACCCGAGGAGTTCGAGCGCGAACTCGGCCTCATGCACGGTGCAGCCTTCGGCCCCGATCACACGCTCGATCAGATGGGTCCGTTCCGCCCGGCCATCCGCCATCCGCGCCTGCGCAACGTCGTCTTCGCGGGGAGCGGCACGCGCCCGGGATCGGGCGTGCCGATGGTCGTCATCTCGGGACGTCTCGCGGCCGACGCTTTGCTCGCGTGAGCGGGTGGCAGCGCGCGCGGCGCGTCGCCGGGTTCGACTCGTTCTTCGTGTGGTACACGCGACGACTCGTGCGCGGCAACTTCGCGCGCGTTTGGGTCGCGGGTGTCGAGTCGTTACCCGCGCACGGCGGCTACGTGGCGGTCGCCAATCACCACTCGTGGTGGGACGGGTTGATCCCCTATCTGCTCCATCACGAACGCGAGCGCGAGCGGCCCTTCGCCGTGATGATGAGCGACGCCGAACTGCGTCGCTTTCCATTCTTTCGCTTCGGCGGGGCGTTCTCGGTGGATGCGCGTTCGGTGCGCGCCGCGCGCGATGCGGTGCGCTATGCGGCCGACGAGGCGCGTGCCGGGGCCGCGGTGTGGATCTTTCCCGACGGCGTGCTGCACGCGCCGAGTGCGCCGCTCGCGTTCACGAGCGGGTTCGAGCACGTCGCGCGCGAGGCGGGCGTACCGATCGTGCCGGCGGCGATGCGTTTCGTCTTTCGCGATCGCCAGCGCCCCGAGATCTTCGTGCGCTACGGTGAGCCGATCGTCGCGCTGCGCGGCGCGCGCGAGCGCACGCAAGCGTGCGTCGCCGCGATGCTTGCCGAGATCGATCGTCTGCTCGCCGACGGACAGATCGAGCAACGCTTTCGCATCGCGGTGAGCGGACGCGCCGGAGTGGACGATCGTGTGGCTCTGGCTCCTCGCTAACGGCGTCGCGCTCGGGGGCCTCGCGATGGAGGTCGCCAATCTCGCGTGCTTTCCACGCCTAAAGCCGACGCGCGATGCGCACGAGCGCGTGGACGTGTACGTCGCGATGCGCGATGAAGGCGAGAACGCGGCCGCGTTTCTCGACGCCGTGCTCGCGTCGGATGATGTCGCGTCGGTCGTCGTCGGAGACGACGGGTCGAGCGACGCCACGCCCGCGATTCTCGACGCTTACGCGCGACGCGACGCGCGCGTGCACGTGGTGACGGGCGGCGCGCGCGGCGGCAAGTCGGCGATGCTCGCCCGCGCCGTCGAGGCGCATCCGCCGGGTACGCCGTGGCTGCTCTTTCTCGACGCGGACGTGCGCATCGCGCCGGCGTGCGCGGCAACGCTCGTCGCCTACGCGCGGCAGATGCAGGCAGCGGCGGCGACGGCGTGGCTGCGCGTCGCGCCGCAGTCGCTCGCGTCGGCCTTGCTCGCGCCCGCCGTCACGCTCTTTCTGCTGCAGGCGCTGCCGATGCGGCTTGCGCGCGGCAGCGATCCGCGCTTTGCCGCGGGCAACGGGCAGTGCTTTCTCGTGCGCGCCGATGCATACGCGGCGTGCGGCGGCCACGCCGCGCTCGATGCGGTGGTCGAAGATGTGGCGCTCGCGCGTGCGCTCAAGGCGGCTGGGCATCGCGTCGCGCTCGCCTCGGGTGCCGAGATCGCGACGGTTTGCGGGTACGAGACGCTCGCGCAGAACGCGCGCGGCCTCGGGCGCTCGCTCTACTACGGCACGGGCGCGCTCGGCTGCGTGCTTTTCGCGATCTGGCAACTGCTGCTCGCATGCGCGCCCCTCCCGCTCTGGGCCGCGCGCATCATCACGGCGCGGCGCCTGCGGGAAACGTCGCTCTCGGTCGTGCTCGCGCCGCTCGGCGCGCTCGCGGCCGCGGGTGCGGCGCTGCTCGCCGCTTGGGAGGGCGCGCGAGGGCGGATTGGATGGCGGGGTAGATCGCTCGCGCTCGGCGAAACGGGCGAGCGGTCATGAGCGTTCCAACCCACTTGCAGATCGCCATCGACGGTCCGGCCGCTTCGGGCAAGACGACCGTCGCGCATCTGCTCGCGCAGCGATTGAAGATTCTCTATCTCGACACGGGGGCGATGTATCGCACGCTCGCGCACCTCGCGCTGCAGTCGGGCACCGACGCCGACAACGAAGACGCGCTCGTGCGCCTCTGGGAGCACGCGCACGTGGCGATCGCGCTCGATGACGCGGCACCGCTCGGCTTTCGCATCGCCGCCGATGGGCGCGAACTCGATGAAGCGACCCTGCACTCGAAGCAAGTCACCGCGATCGTCTCCACCATCGCCGCGCATCCGCGGGTGCGCGAGGCGATGGTCGAGAGTCAGCGCCGCATCGCGCAAGACGGTCCGGTGGTGATGGCTGGGCGCGATATCGGCACCGTCGTGCTGCCGTTCGCGCCGGTCAAGATCTTTCTCACCGCCTCGGTGAACGCGCGCGTCGAACGCCGCGCCGCGCAGTTACAGGCGGCCGGCATCGACGTGAGTCTGCATCAACTCGCGCGCGAGATCGAAGAACGCGACCGCCTCGACCGCGAGCGCGCGGTCTCGCCCCTCGTCGCCGCGCCCGACGCGCACGTGATCGACTCGAGCGCGGTTGACGCTGCGGCCGTGGTCGCCGAGATCGAGACCATCGCGCGAGGCGCGCGCCGATGAAGTTCATCACCTTTCCCGATTTCATCGTCATTCCGTCGTTCTATTTTTGGCGGCTCGTCACGCGCTTCGTCGCATGGAAAGATTACCGTCTGCGCACCTACGGCATCGAGAACGCCCCGCGCAGCGGCCCGGTCATCCTTGCGGCCAATCATATCTCTTGGCTCGATCCGCCGCTCGTCGGTGCGTACTTTCCGCGTCGCATCGCGTACATGGCCAAAAAGGAACTCTTCGAGATTCGCATCCTCGGGCCGATGATCGCGACGATGGGGGCGTTTCCGGTCGATCGCGAGGGCAGCGCGCGCGCCGCAATCAAGCATGCACTCGAAATCCTGAAGCGCGGCGGCTGCGTCGGCATCTTTCCCGAGGGCGGGCGCAACGTCGAAGGCGATAAGCAGGCGCAGATGGGCGTGGCGATGCTCGCGGCGATGAGCGGCGCGCCGGTGGTTCCCGCCGCGATCATCAACAGCGATCGCGCCAAGGAGCGTCCGCGCCCGCCCGTGCGCGTGATCTACGGCAAGCCGCTCGCGCTCCCGACCGATCGCAAGGCGACGCGCGAGGACCTGCTGCGATTCACCGATGAGATCATGGCCGCGATCGCAGCCCTGCGCGAAACGCCGTGACGCTCGGCTTTCGCTTCTTCGCGTTCTGGGTGCGCCTCGGAGGCCGCGTGTTCTACCGCGCACGCGCCGTCGGTCGCGAGAACGTGCCGCGCACGGGAGCGTTCATCCTAGCGGGCAATCACGTGTCGTATCTCGATCCGCCGGTATTCGGCGCGTTTGCGAACGGTCGCGACGTGCACTTCATGGCGAAGCAAGAACTCTTCTCGAAGCCGATCCTCCGCTGGTTGCTGCCGGTCGTCAATGCGTTTCCCGTGAACCGCGAAGGCAGCGCGCGCGGTCCGTTGATGGCATCGTTGAAGCTCTTGCGTGCCGGGCAGAGCGTCGGGCTCTTTCCGGAGGGACGCCGGAATCTCGACGGCGAGCAGGATGCGCGGTTGGGCGTTGCGTGGCTCGCGAATGCCGCACAGGTACCGGTCGTGCCGTGCGCGATTGCCGGGACACGCGATGCGAAGCCCTTTCGCACGCGCGTTCGGCTCGCGTTCGGCCCATCGATCCCGCCCCCGCCGGGTGGTGGAAAGGCAACCAAGGAGTCGTTGGCGAGCTATACGGAGTTGGTGATGAACGCGATCGACGCGCTGCAGAAGGAGAACGATCGTCGAGCCGATTGAGCGCTTCGAAGCGCACCTAGAAGACCGCATCCGAGGGTATCGGGGATCGTCGTTGGTCGCCGATATGCTGCTCTACCATTTCGGCTACGGCGAGGATCGCGCGACGATCCGCCGCGGCAAGCGCCTGCGCCCGCAGATCGCGATGCGCACCGCGCTCGCCGAGGCCGCACCGCTCGAACGCGTGCTCGACGCCGCCGCGGCGGTGGAGATTCTGCATAACTACTCGCTCGTGCACGACGACATCGAGGATCGCGACGAGTTGCGTCACGGTCGGCGGACGCTCTGGAACGTGTACGGCGTCGCGCAGGCGATCAACGCGGGCGATGCGATGTGCGCGATCAGCTTCCTCACGCTCGCGCGCGCGAGCGAGCACCTGGAAGGCGCGCGCGTGCTGGAGATGGTGCGTACGCTCCATGAGGCGCATCGCGTGATGTGCGAGGGTCAAGCGCTCGACCTGCAGTTCGAGGGCGCGACGCACGTGGATCTCGATGCGTACCACCACATGATCGCGTGCAAGACCGGGGCGCTCTTCGAGGCCTCGTTCGTGCTCGGCGCGCAGGCGGCCGGGGCCACCGATCGGGCCGTCGAGGGCTACGCCGAGCTCGGGCGCGCCTATGGCCGGGCCTTTCAAATTCGCGACGACGTGCTCGGCATCTGGGCCTCGAGCGATGCGACGGGCAAGGTGAGCGGCAACGATCTCGCCCGGCGCAAGTGGACCTTTCCCGTCGTCTGGGCGCTCGCGCAGCCGGCCTCGCCGGCCCGCAGCGTGGTCGCCACGGCGTACGCCGCGGGGCGGGCCCTCGAGCCGACCGAGGTGGAGCGGGTCGTGGAGGCCCTGGTCTCGCTCGGGGCGCAACAGGCGGCGGCGCGTGCCATCGCAGAACCTATGGCAGTCGTGGAGCGCCACCCGAGCGCGGCGCTGCGCGAGTACCTGCTCGGCACCCTCGTTTAAGAGAGGATCACCGCTTCGTGAATTCGGGGACGAACGTCCGCACGTCCGTCTGGGAGCGCATGCTCCCGTGGGGCATGCCTGCCTTGCTCATCGTGGGCTTCTTGATTCGGCTGCTCTTCGTCGGCGATCAGGGGTTCCGCAACGACGTCGCCACGTTTGAAGCGTGGGCGATCTCGCTCCTCGACCACGGCTTCGCGAACTTCTACAGCCAGACGGGCTTCGCCGATTATCCGCCGGGATATTTCTACGTGCTCGCCCTCATCGGGCATCTCTGGGCGCCGCTGCGTTCGCACGATCCGGGCTTCGGCATCCTGATGCTGCTCACGAAGTTGCCCGCGATCTTCGCCGATCTCGCGATCGGCGCGCTGATCTATCGCATCGGCTGCCGCTTCGCGCGCCCCGTCGTTGCCTTCGGCGCGGCGGCGCTCTACGTGCTGAATCCTGCGACGATCTACATCTCGGCCAACTGGGGGCAGGTGGACGCCTTCGCCGGGCTCTTCGTGCTGCTCGCGGCGTATCTGCTGCTGCGCTCCGACGATCGCCCGGTGGGTTCGCTCGGGTGGGAGATTCCGGTCGCGTGGATCGCGCTCGCCTACTCGCTCTTGATCAAGCCGCAGGCGGCGGCGGTGATCCCGATCTTTCTCGCCTTCGCGTTCGTCGATGCACAGCGCCGTCGCGCGCGCATCATGGGAACGCTGCTCGGCATCGTCGGGGCGTTCGCATTCACGATTTTGCTGACCGAGCCGTTCCACCCAAGCAATCCGATCGCGGCGCTGACCTGGCTGCTCGGCCAATACCACTTCGGCTCGAACGTCTATCCGTACAACACGGTCAACGCCTTCAACCTGTGGGCGTTGCACGGCGCGTTTTGGCAGCGCGACGATGCGACCACCGGCTTTCTCTTTCTGCGCGCGCCGCAGTACGTGTGGGGTATCGGCCTCGTCATCGCGGCGCTCGCGCTCATCGTCTGGCGCTACGTGCAGGCGCGCACCGCGGCGGCGCTGCTCGAAGCCTGCACGCTCGCGCTCCTCGCGTTCTTCATCCTGGCGACGCGCATGCACGAGCGGTACTCGTTCGACGCGCTGCTCTTCGCGGTCGCGTGCGTGCCGCTCGCGCGCCGCTACCTGTGGGGCGCGCTCGTGCTCTCGCTCGTGCTCTATGCCAACCTCGTGTACTCGCTGCAGTATTTGAGCGCGGTCTCGTCGCAGACGCCGGGCGCCAATCCGCTCAACCTCTGGGGCCCGATCACGATCTTCTACGCGCTCCTCGCGGTCGGCACGTTCTTCGTGCTCGGCTATCTCTATCTCGGCGTCGATGCCGAAGAGCGCGCACCGGATGCGAAACCGAGCGCCGCCTCGTTAGAAGCCGAGGCCTTCTTCGCGCAATTCTCGGCGCGCGCGCGGGAGTGGTTCGATCCGACCGAAGGGCTCGCGCGACTGCGCGCGCCGCTCGACTACCTCGTGATGGGCGCGCTCGGCGTCGCGAGCTTCGTACTCTCGTACGTCAACTATTGGCTGCCGGGAACGAAGATCTTCGACGAAATCTACTTCGCGCGCGCGGCCGAAGAGTATCTGAAGAACATGCGCATCTACGAGAACACGCATCCGCCGCTCTCGAAGCTGCTGGTGACGCTCTCCGTCATGCTCTTCGGCGGCCTGCAGCACGGCGACAACGCGATGGGCTGGCGCTTCCTCGACGTGCTCTTCGGCGCGCTCGTCGTAATGCTGCTCTACGCGTTCGCCAAGCGCGTCACCGGCTCGACGCTCTTCGCCGCGATCGCATCGACGCTGCTCATCTTCGACGGCATGCACTTCGTGCAGTCGCGAATCGCGACGCCGGAAGGTTTCGTCGTCGTGTTCTCGCTTGCGGCCGTCTATGCGTTCTACCGCTTTCTTATCGCCTCGCAGGTCGAGGAGCGCGCGCACGTCGTCGTGCCGCCGCTCGCCTTCGGCGTCGCGGCCGGGGTCTCGCTCCTACTCGGCGCGGCGGTCGTCGGCGCGTGGAAGTTCGCGTGGCCTCCGCTCGACAAGGCGTCGATGATCATCGTCGCGCTCTACGCGGCGCTCGGCTTCTATCTGCTCGCGCGCTACGTGCTCTTCACGCGGCTCTTCGGCGACGGTTCGCGCGAACTCACCTTCCCCGACGGCTCGTACGCGCTGCGCTCCGCGAGCGGCACCTCGCTTCATGCGCCCGACGGCGGAACGATCGAGAGCGGCAACGGCGGCAAGGCCAAGATCGGTGCGGGGGATATCTCGGGCAACCGCTCGGGCGCCCTCGTGGCGAATGACGGCGAGGTAACGATCACCTATCGCCCCGACGCGAGCGTCACGTACGCGACGCCCGCGGGCAGCGCCACCTACGCGCAGAACGAGATTCGTACCGAGAACGAACGCGAGCGCGGGTCCTCGGCCACGCTCTGGCTCGTGATCTTCACCGTCGCGCTCGGACTCTTGGTGAGCTCGAAGTGGTACGGCGTCATGGGCTTCGGCGTGAGCTTCACGGCGTTGATCTTCGTCTGGCTGCAGCGCGTCGTACGCGAGCGCCGCCCGATGCTCTGGGGCAATCCGCGCGGCTTCCGTCTCGACGGCGCGCTCGCGACGATCGTCTTCATCGCGGCGACGGTGTACGGGCTCGTGTGGGTGCCGGATCTCGTGCGTCACTCGCCCGATCCGGCCGAGATCCACAACTTCAACGACGTGGTCTATCGCCAGTACTCGATGTTCGAGTATCACGACACGCTCAAAGCCACGCATCCGTACTCCTCGCAGTGGTGGGAGTGGCCGCTCGACTACGTGCCGATCGCGTACTACTACCAAGACGGCCGCACGAACAAGAGCGATAATAACGGCTGTTGCGTCGAGGAGATCACCTCGATGCCGAATCCGTTCAACATGTGGTTCGGGCTGCTCGCGGTCCCGATCGTCGGCTTCCTCGCATGGAGGGAGCGGCGCAAAGCCTACGCGCTGATCGTACTCACCTACCTCTTGCAGTGGCTGCCGTGGATGAAGTCGCCGCGCATCACCTTCGCCTACCACTTTTACGTGGACATCCCGCTGATCTGTCTCTGCAACGCGATCGTGCTGCAGCGCATCTGGGAGTGGGCGAAGAGCCGCGGCCCGAACGGGCGCTGGGTCGGCATCGCCGCGGTCGGCGGGGTCGTGCTCGCGATCGGGCTCTGCTTCGTCTTTTTCTACCCCATCCTCTCGGCGCAGCCGATCACGTGGAATGCGTGGCACAGCCGGATGTGGATCGAGAAGTGGATCGTCGGGCCCGGATAGCGAAGAGAGTACGCGAGGAAATGGTTCGAACATATGGGTCGTAAGTGGCAAAACATCAAGCTCGATAAGGGCAAGTCCGACGCGCAGCGCGGCGCGCTCTTCACCAAGCTGAGCAAAGAGATCACGCTCGCGGCGAAGGGTGGTTCGCCCGATCCGGAGTCCAATCACCGCCTGAAGCTCGCGGTCGAGAAGGCGCGCGAGCACAATATGCCCCAGGACAATATCAAACGCGCGATCGGGCGCGGGTCGGGCGCGGGCGGCGAGAAAGAGATCGAGGAGCTGCGCTACGAGGGCTACGGCCCGCACGGCATCGCCGTCATCGTCGATTCGCAGACCGACAATCGCAACCGCACCGCGGGTGAGTTCCGCTTTCTCTTTTCGAAGCACGGCGGCACCCTCGGCGAGAGCGGCTCGGTTGCGTGGATGTTCGATCCGGTCGGCATCGTCGAGATCGATCCGGGCGGCCGCGACGAGGATGCGCTCACCGAAGCGGCGCTCGTGGACGGGGTGGTGGATCTCGAGTTCGAGGAACCGGTCTCGTTCGTGTATACGGAACCAACGCAGCTTGCCGCTGCGCGTGATGCGCTGCGCTCCGCCGGGCTCGTCGTGAAAGATGCATATCTCGGCGTTCGCGCCAAGCAGAAGGTCGCGCCCGAGGGCGCGCAACTGCGCGACGTGCTCGCCTTTCTCGAAGCGCTCGAAGATCACGAAGATGCCGCGCGCGTCTTCAGCAATCTCGACGTGAGCGATGCCGCGATGGAGGCCCTCGCCTGAACTCTTCGAGCGATTGGCGAGAGATCGTCCACGAGTACGTGCCGCGCGATTGGGTCTTCCCGATCGTCTTCGCGTGCTTCGTCGGCGTCGTCGTCTGGTTCGCGCACGAGATCCACGGCTTTCTCTCGCCGCCGAGCGACACGGTGACGGTGCCCTCGTTCGTCGGGCAGAGCTTCGGCGACGCGTCGTCGTCGGCGCAGCGCATGCACCTGACCGCGGTCGAGGTCGATCACGCGACGAGCGATCGCTATCCAAAGGGAGTGGTCGTCACGCAACGCCCCGAGGCCGGCACGAAGGTGCGCGAGGGACGTCAGGTGAGCTTCGTGGTGAGCGACGGCATGGTCTCGCGCCTCATGCCCGATCTGCGCTATCAATCGATGCGCGAGGTCGAACTCGATCTCTCGCGAGCGCACCTGCAACTCGGCAAAGTGACCTCGGTCAAGAGCGACGTCGTTCCCGAGGGGCACGTGATCGCGCAAGATCCGCAGCCGCTCGCGAACGTGTATGAAGGCGGCACCGTGAATCTCACGGTAAGCAAGGGCGGCATCGCCGAGATCACGTTACCGAGCTTCGTCGGCATGAAGGTCGACGACGCACGCACCCTGGCGCACAAACTCGGCGTCAAACTCGGCCAGCTCGTCTGGACGCCGCTCGGCGCGCACGGCCCCGCGCACGGCGTCATCGCGCGTCAGTCGGTCGCGCCGGGAACCAAGGTCGCACCGTACGACCCCGTCTCGCTGCAGGTCAGCGCGGGCCCGAACGAGTCGGGCTATCTACTGCGTCAGGTACATCTGCTCGTCTCGGTTCCCGTGCCGCAAGGTATCGGACCGGGGCAATCGGTCAAGGTCGTGCTGCGCATGCGCGACGCCACCGGTCAGTACGATATCTATCGCGCCTACGCGCAGCCGGGGCAAAAACTCGACTTTACCGTTGCGGCGCTCGGAACGTCGGTCGTCGATTTCTTTGTCGACGACGTGCTCGTGGGCGAGACGCGCCTCGGAAACGAGCCGGCCGCCGTGTACGATCGACGTCCGAAAACCTCGCCCTCACCGGGAGCTACACCGTGAGCGTCATCTTCGCCCCGTCGCTGCTCTCCGCCGATTTTGCGCGCATCGCCGACCAGATCGCCGAGATCGAAGCGGGCGGCGCCGACTTTCTGCACCTCGACGTGATGGACGGGCGCTTCGTCCCGAACCTCACGTGGGGTCCGAAGATCATCGGCGACCTGCGCAAGCTCTCGCAGCGCCCGTTCGATTGCCACCTGATGATCGTCGAGCCCGAGCGCTACGTCGACGACTTTCGCGCTGCGGGCGCCGATATCATCACCTTTCATTACGAAGCGACGCCGCACGCCCAGCGCCTGCTCGCGCACATCCGCTCGCTCGGCGCCAAGGCGGGCATCTCGATCTGTCCGCAGACGCCGGTCGCGATGCTGCAAGATATCATCGAGGATTGCGACCTCGTGCTCGTGATGAGCGTCAATCCCGGCTTCGGCGGCCAGAAGTTCATCCCGCGCTCGTATGAAAAATTGCGCGAGGCGCGCGCGCTGATCGACGCGCGCAATCCCGCCTGCATCCTCGAAGTCGATGGCGGCGTGGGCAAGGAGAACCTGCGCGCGGTCGTCGATGCGGGCGCGCGCGCGATCGTGATGGGGTCGAGCGTGTTCGGCACCGATGCGCCCGCCGCGACGCTGCGCGAGATGCGCGCGTTGCTTTCGAACAGCTAGGGGCACATGCGCGAAGACGATCTGGTCGCCGCGATCGACGCGCTCGTGCGCGCTCCGCACTCGCGCGTGCTCGTCGGCATCGGTGACGATGCGGCGGTGTGGCAGCCTTCGCGCTCGCACCGCAGCGTGATCACGACCGATGCGTTGATCGAGGACGTTCACTTTTCGCGTCGGTGGATGTCGTCGCGCGACATCGGCTGGCGCGCGATGGCCGCGAACGCGAGCGATTGTGCGGCGATGGCGGCGCGCCCCGTGCTTGCGACCGTCGCGCTCGGGATCGCTGAGGGCACGACGCAGGGCGACGTGCTCGAACTCTACACCGGAATGCAGGCTTGCGCCGAGGCGTTCGGCTTCGAGATCGTGGGCGGCGACCTCTCGCGCGCGCCGGTGATGACGATCGCGGTCACGCTCGTGGGCGAAGTGCGGACGACGAATTGCAAGTTGCGCTCGGGCGCACGACCGGGCGACGTGCTTGCGGTCACCGGGCCGCTCGGGGCGAGCCGCGCCGGCCTTGCGGCGCTGCGTGGAGAGATCGCCCTCGATCCCGCGCTTGCGGCGGCGGCGATCGAGGCGCACGTGCGCCCGCAGCCGCGATTGCGCGAGGCGCGCTTCCTCGGGGCGAGCGCGCACGTGCACGCGATGATGGACTGCTCCGACGGGCTCTCGACCGACCTCGCGCGCCTCTGCGCGCGCAGCCGCGTCGGGGCGAGGATCGAGAGCGTTCCCGTCGCTTCGAGCGCGCATGCCGCCGCCCGTGCGCTCGGCGCCGACCCGAACGAGTACGCGCTCGCGGGGGGTGAAGACTTCGAACTGCTGATCGCGATCGACGCGCGCGCGTACTCGCACCTGGCCGCGCGCTATCGCGCGCACCTCGGCCGCGAGCTCCACCGCGTCGGGGTGGTGCAGGCGGACGAAGCTCTCGTCGTGGTGAACCAGGGGGAAGCGCAGCCGCTGCAGCGTAGCGGATGGGATCACTTCTCGTAGCCAACCCGAGGACCGAGGTAGCGTGTTCGACGACGACGTAACCGCCTTTCCGCTGATCGGCAGCATTCAGAACAGCGTCGGCATGGGCTTTCTCGGCAACCAGGCGACGATGGCGATCGCCAACGCCCTCGGCGCGCGCGTCGTCCACGCTCAGTCGCAGTTTTCGAACGCGCACGGCGGTGTCGCCGGTCGCACGAGCGTGATCGCCGATCTCGCCCAGTTTCGCCGCGACGTCAATTTCGTGGTGGCGCAACGGCCGGGCATTCTGCACATCGGCTATCTGCCCAAGCCCATGCACGTGGACACGGTGGCGAACGCCCTTGCCGACTATAAGGGCATCGTGCTGCTCGACCCGATCATCGGCGATTACAAAAAGGGGCTCTTCGTCAGCGAGGAGACCGCGCGTGCGATCAAAGAGCGCCTGCTGCCGCTCGCGCAGATCGTCACGCCGAACCGCTTTGAAGCCGAGGTGCTGATCGGCGCGGGCGACGAATCGATGTCGGAGTACAAGTACTTAAACGGCGTCTTCGATCTCGGCCCGCAGGCGGTGATCATCACCTCCTTCACGCGCGACCCCGAGAAGCATCGCTCGATCTCGCTCTTCACCAACGGCTATAGCTACTATCGCATCAGCGGCCCGTACTTTCCGCGCTATCCCGCGCACGGCGTCGGCGACGTCTTCGCGGCGGCGATGAGCGTCTTCATCGGTTTGGGCGGCTCGCCGTTCGCGGCGTCGTTGCTCGCGACGGCGCTCGCCTCGCGCGCGGTGGCGAGCACGACGCCCTACGGCGGCGCCACGACCGACCCCGTCGCCGCGCTCACGAAGTGGAATCCGCTCGGCTATCAAGTCGACGACGACCGCACGATTCGCTTCTGCGAACGGACGAGCGTGGAGTCGCAGCAGCTCAAGGCGACGTCGGAGGACAGCGCGCGCTTGAAATTCGCTCCGCCCAAGCACAAGATCATCTACGGCTGATGACCGCCGGTTCGATTCGCCTCGGCGACGAGCCGAGCGCTCACGTACGCATCGAGGTCGAAGGCTTCGCCCACCCCGAGGTCGCCGAGCCGCAGGGCCTCGATCTGCTCGCCTGTCGCGTGCATGCGGCGGCGCCACCCGTCGCCGCGGCGTTTCCGCTCGCGATCCGCGTCGAAGAGCTCGTGGAACTGCGCGAGTATCTCGCGACGATCAACTCGGGCAACGGCCCCGCGGAGAGCTTCGCTTTCGCGGGCGGCCTCTTTTCGCTCGCGTTCGCGCCGAGCCGCCGCGGGCCGATTCTCTGCGCGGTGCAGCTCAAGAGCATCGACGCCGCGCACTTGCGACTCGAGTTTCTCGTGACGCTCGAACCCGAGAGCATCTCGCGCGTGCTACGCGAACTCCACGCGATCGCCTGAGCGCGTCGCGCGCTAGGCGCCGTACCAGCCGAGTTGCGGCCAGATCTGTGCGAGCGGCGCGATCGGATCGGTGCAGTAGTACACGGGGTCTGGGCCCTGCAACACCCACTCGTAGGGATTCGCGATCGTCGTCACCAGCGTGACGTGACGAAACAGGCGCCGAATCGTTTCTTGTTGCGTCGCGCCGACGACGATCATGGAGCTGCCGTCGTAACCGTTCGGGCCCCAGAGATAGAAGTTGTTCTGCGAGCCGATGATCGTCGGCAAGTGATACTTCGGGCCGTAGAGCGCGAGCGCTCCCGCCTCTCCGTACGTGTCGGCGAAGACCGCGGTGCGCGCGCGAACCCGCGGAGGGAGCGCGGCGTACACCTGCGCGACGCGTTGCGCGAACTGGTCCCACCCAAACTCTTGCGCGTAGAGCGGCTGCACGACGTGCGGCGGCGTGCCGTGCGCGCCGGTGAGGCCGAGCGCCTGCGAGTAGGAGAGGAAGCTCTCGATGGGCAGCACCGGCAACGCGAACGGCACGAGCGGAAGCGTGGTCGCGAGCAGCACGGCGGTCGCCGCCGAGCGCGCTCCCGTGCGCTGCCATGCGCCCTCGATCGCCACGCAGCCCGCCGCAATGAGCGGCACGTAGATGGCGATCACGTAGTAGCCCTTGCCTTCGAGCGCGATCGCCGCCGCGATCAACAGCACGAACGCGATCGCGATCCAACGGAATGCACGCAGGCGTTCGGAGCGCGCGAGTGCGATCGCGCCCCAGATCCAGATCGCGGCGATCGCGGGGCTCGTGTAGAGGAGTTGTTCGGCGATGAAGGCGAGCGCGTTGACGCCGAAGCTCTTGTACTCCAGCATCATGCCGCTCTGGAAGGGATGCCGGTGTTGAAAATCGCCGTGCAGTACGCCGAGGAACGGAAACCCGTGCGACCATTGCCACGCGAGGTTCGGCGCGATCGCGAGCAGCGCGAGCGCGGCCGCAATGGGAAAGGCGCGCGTGCGGAAGATGCGGCGCTCGGGCGTGAGCAGCAAGCCGATCGCGACCGCCGCGCCCAGCAGCAGCATCGAGTACTTGCCGTACATGCCGAACGTGAACGCGGCGGCGATCGCATACCAGTATGCGGATTTTCCCGTCTTGATCGCGCGAATCGTGAAGTAGATGACGAGCGACCAGGAGAGCGGCTCGAACGAGGTGGTGACGAGCAGGTTGCCGAGCAACAAGTACGCCGGTACGAGCGCGGTCGCGACGGCGGCGAGCCCGCGAGCGAAACGTCCGCCGCCGAGTTCGCCCGCAATCGCGGCCGCGAGCCACGCGGCGAGCGCGGCGCTAAGCGCCGGCAACAAGCGCAGCGCGATCGGGTTGTAGCCGAACGGCGCGCTCAGACGCGCGACGATGGCGACGAGCGGCGGCTGATCGACGTAACCCCAGGCGAGATGCTGCGAGCAGGCGATGAAGTAGAGCTCGTCGCTGACGAGCCCGTAGTTGTGCAACGCGCTCGCGTGCAGCGCGAACGTCGCGAGCGCCGTCCAGAGTCCGATCACGCGGGCACGTTGTCGCTTGGGAGCATCACGAGCGAGAGACCGAGGCCGATGACGCCTGCGAAGAGCACGAGACTCGTGCGAACGCTCCAATCCCACCACGAGCCGCCGGTGAGGGCGATCGCGACCATGTACGTCGCGATGTACGTCGCCGGAACGGCCGCCGCGTAGATGCGAAAGCGCCACGCGGCCCGCGGAAACGGGCCCATCCAGGCGATCAACGCGTCGCCGACGATGCCCGCGAGCGCGCTCATCGCGAAGACCGATACGAGCAGCGGCGATTCGTCGGTGAACGGAAGCGCGGGCAGCGTGTTTCCGAGCACGAGCAAGAGCGTGAGCGCCCCGGGGCGCGTCTCGAAGCGCGAGGCGATGAAGAGCACGAAGCTCGCCATGATGAAGCTCTGCAGCAGCAAGATGACCACGCCGCCGACGAGTTTATAGTACGAGATGGCCGTCGCCGTGAAGTAGTTCGCCGAGAACGCGCTCGCATCGGGCGGCGCATTGACGATGCCGGCGGCGGGGTCGGTCGCGTAGGCGGTCGCGAAGTGCACCATCACGAGCCACGACGCGAGCGAGAAGATCATCGGCAAGTGATCGCGCAGCGTCCGCATTTCGGATCGGTAGCGCAGCGCCGAGAAGAGCGGCGCGCTCGACACGAGCATGAGGCCGAGCCCGATCGTCTCGTGCGTCGGGCTCAAGATGATATCCACGCCCTCCTCGATGCCGAAGAGGCTGTGCCAGCCGAGATCGAGCATGCCGCCGAGCAGAAAGATCGGCACGCCGATGAGCGGCACGCGGTACGCCGCCGGAATCTCCTTGCGCATGATCGCAAGCACGGCGACGAGCACGACCATGCCGCCGTAGATGAGCCCGTGCGCCCAGGTGAAGAAGGTTTCGTAGGGGAGATTTTCGTGCGACCACGCGTCGATGAAGAACGCCCACGAGATCCAGAGCGACGCGGCCCCGACGAGAAGATCGAGCCGCGGATTGCGAGCGGTGCGCGTGAACATCGGGGATGCTTTACGCTCGGCGCCGCAGGGCGCCTCCCGCGAAAAGCGTATGTGGCCTAACGATGGTTCGAACGGTCCGCGGCGCGCTGCTCGCCCTCGCGTTCCTGAGTGCGTGTGCACCGACTCCTACGCGCATGCCGGCGAACGTTTCGATCGGCAGCGGTATGCCCGCCTCGCCCGAGTCCGCGGCGGCCGATGCGCCTCCGCGCATTCTCGCCGCGCGCTTCAATACGCTCGACGTCGTCCACCCCGCGGTGTGGTCGGGAACGATCGTCACCACGAGCAACGTCGCGAGCGTCGAGCTGCGCACCAATCAATTCTCGCTGAACGTCCCCCGGCCGACGTTCGGCGTCTTTTCCTTCAGCGTGAACGTCTACGATCTGCCGGCCGAGTTTCTGCGGCGCTACAGCCTGCGCATCATCGCGCGCAATACCGCCGGCGTAGCCGTCGAGGAGGATGCGCCTTTCTCGATTCGTTGATCTCAGCGGCGCGTCGCCCGGAGCAAAAAAAGAAGAACCGCCCGAGCGGGCGGTTCTCCGAGGACTGAGGATTGAGCGCGAACTAGACGGCGCGGGTGACGCGCTTCGAGCGCAGGCACTGCGTGCAGACGCGCGCCGTGCGGTGCGTGCCGCGAACATCAACCTTGACCGACTGCAGGTTCGGCAGCCAGCGGCGCTTCGTCTTGTTCATCGCGTGGCTGACATTGTTGCCGGCCTTCGGGCCCTTGCCACAAACTTCACAGCGCTTCGCCATCGAATGAGTTCCCTTTTCTCGACTAGTTTTGAGACAAAAATCGCATCGGAGGTGAGGCCGGTGCGCACAACCCGCAGATAATACCACGCGGCCCCCGGCCATGACAAGGATTCCACGCGAGCCTCGCGGCAATCGGTCCCCCCGTGGACGTGATCGCTCTCGACGGCCGCGCGTATGCCAAGTTCATCGCGGCCGGTACCTACTTCCTCAGAAAGTACCGCCAGGTCCTCAACGACCTCAACGTCTTTCCGGTGCCCGACGGCGACACCGGGACGAATATGTATCTGACGGTCCGCGCGGCGATGCTCGAAGCAGGCAAGCTGCACGATGCCCCGCTCTCGGAGGTGGCCGCGGCCGCCGCCGCCGGCAGCCTCATGGGCGCGCGCGGCAATTCCGGGGTCATCATCTCGCAGATGCTGCGCGGCTTCGCCCATCACGTGCGCCATCGCCGGGAGATCGACACGTTCATGCTCGCGACCGCGATGCGCGAAGCGGTGACGGCCGCGCGTCAGGCGCTCCTGCGCCCGGTCGAAGGAACGATCATCTCCGTCGCGCAGGCCGCCGCGGATTCGGCGTACCACCTCGCGCTGCACGAGCGCGACTTTTACCGGCTCGCGAGCGGCGTGCTCCGCGCCGCGAACGAAGCGCTGGAGCGGACGCCGGAGCAGTTGGCGGCGCTCAAAGAGGCGGGCGTGGTGGATTCGGGCGGAGCGGGCTTCGTCTATTTTCTCGAAGGCATCCTGCGCTTTCTCCCCGATGTCAAGGTGCGCGCGACGGCGTTTCCCCGGCGCCCGGTGCGACAGAAGGTCTTCACGCAGACGCAGGTGGTCGGCGAGAACAAGTACTGCACCGAGTTCATCCTCGAAGACGCGACGACGAGCGTGCTCGATCTGCGCGAATTGCTCGAACCGCGCGGTGAATCGCTGCTCGTCATCGGTGCGCCGCCGACGATCAAGGTGCATATCCATACCGACGATCCCGACCGCGTGCAGTCGCTCGCGGGCAAGCACGGACGTCTGACGCGCGTGAAAGTCGATAACATGGAGCAGCAGCACAACGTGCTGGTGGTGGACGCGCCGCAGGTCGCGCGCTCCGCGATCGCCGTCGTGCCGGGGCCCGGATTCGAACGCATCGCTCGCGAGCTCGGCGCCGAAGTGACGGTGGGCGGCGAGAAGAATCCGAGCGTGCGCGACCTCTTGCTCGCGGTCAACAAGACGCTCGGCACCGAGATCTATCTCTTCGTCAACGACAAGAACGTGGCGCTCGCGGCCAAAGAGGTCGCCAAGCTCACCGACAAGCGTCTGCACGTCGTGCCGACCGTGGATATCGTCGGCGGCATCGCCGGGCTCTTCGCGTTGCGCGGCATGGGCGAGGACGCGACCCCGAGCGTCGACGAAGTCTTCGCCGCGGTATCGCGCGTGCAGAGCGCGCAGCTCTTCATCGCCGGCAAGGATGCGAGCGTCGGCGGCGTGAGCGTGAGCAAAGGGCAGCCCGCGGCGACGCACGCGGGTGCGCTCGTGGGCGGCGAGAGCGTGCTCGAAACGGCGACCGCGGTGTTGCGCGCGATGGGCGCCGAGGGCGGTGGACTCATCACCCTCTACTACGGCGGCGCGCAAAAGGAAAAGGATGCGCAGCGCCTGAGCGAAGAGCTTGCTACCGTCTTCCCGGCCGCCGAGGTCGAGTATTACTACGGCGGTATGAAAAACGCGGAGTATTGGATGTCGCTCGATGAGTAGGCCTCGTATCGCCATAGACGCCATGGGCGGCGATCACGCACCCGAAGAGATCGTGGCGGGCGCGTTGCTCGCCGCGCAAGCCTTCCCCGACGCGGATATCACGCTCGTCGGCGACGAAGCGCGGGTTCGTTCGCTCCTCACCGGGCCCGGCGCCGAGCGCATCGCCATCGTGCATGCGCCCGAATCGGTGCCGATGGATCAGCACGCATCGCA
The DNA here is from genome assembly GCA_028869385.1 of bacterium. GTDB lineage: Bacteria > Vulcanimicrobiota > Vulcanimicrobiia > Vulcanimicrobiales > Vulcanimicrobiaceae > REEB354. Next base: position 14,922 of record JAGWSR010000018.1, on the reverse strand, counting down.
GGCGCTTCGCTCGGCGGACCGCACCTCGCTCGGCGTCGCGGTCAATCTCGTGAAGCGCGGCGAAGCCGATGCCGTCGTCTCCGCCGGCAACAGCGGTGCGTTTCTCGCGATCGCGCTCATTCGTCTGCGCACGATCGAAGGGATCGCGCGACCGGCGATCGCGACGATTCTGCCCGGACTCAAAGGACCGACCGTCTTGCTCGACTCGGGCGCGAACGTGGACTGTCGTCCGGAGTGGCTCGAACAGTTCGGCATCATGGGCTCGGCCTACGCGACGACCGTGCTCGGCGTCGAGCGCCCGCGCGTCGCGACGCTCTCGGTCGGTGAGGAGCGAACCAAGGGCAACGCGCTCGTGCTCGAGGCCGCGGCGCTGCTCGAGAATGCGCCGGTGCATTTCGTCGGCAACGTCGAGGGACGCGACGTCTTTCAGAGCGGCGCGGACGTGGTCGTCGCCGATGGTTTCGTCGGCAACGTCGTACTCAAAACGGCGGAAGGTCTGAGCTCCGCGATCGGTACGGTAATGAAGGAGACGCTGCTCGGCGGTAATCTCCTCACCAAGCTCGGCACGGCGATGCTCGCTCCGGCGCTGCGCGGATTGCGCCGCCGGTTCGACTGGGAGCGTTACGGCGGCGCGCCGCTGCTCGGCCTGCGCGGCAACTGCATCGTGACCCACGGCCGTGCGAGCCGCAACGCGATCAAATATGCGGTCGGCGCCGCGATCGCCGAAGTCGAGCACGATGTGATCGGCAAGATCACCGAACTCGTCGCTCCGCACCTCGCCGCGCGCTCGTAAAGGAAACCCGTTTGTCCATCGTCATCGTCACCGACAGCACGTCGGATATCGAGCCGCAACGCGCGCAAGCGCTCGGCATCGTGGTCGTTCCGCTCTTCGTCGTCTTCGGCGACACGAGCTACAAGGATTACGTCGATCTCACGCGTGCCGAGTTTTTTCAGAAGCTCGCGACGGAAAAAGTCCTGCCGATCACGTCGCAGCCGACGGCGCAGATGTTCGAAGATGCCTATGCGCCGCTCGTCGCGGCCGGGCACCAGATTCTCTGCATCACGGTATCGTCGAAGCTCTCGGGAACGATCAACGCCGCGCGCGCGGGTGCGCAGCGCTTCCCCGACGCGGGTATCGAGATCTTCGATTCGCAGACGGCTGCGGGCGGACTCGGCATGATGGTGCTCCGCGCGAACGAACTCGCGCAGCAAGACAAGAGCATGCCGGAGATTCTCGCCGCGCTCGAGCACGAGCGCGAGACGCAGCGCCTCTACGCCTGCATCGCCGACCTCTCGCACCTGCAGCGCACCGGCCGCATCGGCAAGGCGCAAGCGGTGCTCGGGACGCTCATGAAGATCGTGCCCGTTCTCGTCCTCAAAGACGGTGAGGTTGCTGCGGAGGCGCAGGTGCGCACGTTCGCGCGCGCGCAGGAGACGATGCTGGACCTCGCCTTCAAAGCGGTCACCGATCCGGCCAAGGCGCGTTTTCTCGTCATGCACACCAATGCACCCGAGGTCGCGCAGGCCGCGCTCGAAAAACTGCGAACGCGTCTCGGTGGGGTGGTACCCCGACTGCTCGATATTCTGGAGGCCGGGCCCGCGATCGCGACCCACGGCGGACCGGGAGCGGTCGGAATTTTCGTCGCGCAGGATCCGTAATGCGCGGCGTTTCGCTCATGTGTGGAGGACATGAATGGGCGTAACCGTGATGACCGACAGCGGCGGCGACATGACGCCCGAGGAGACCGCGCGCGCCGGAATCGTCGTCGTTCCGATCACCATCATTTTCGGCTCCGAGCGGCTGCGCGACGGGGTCGATCTCGACCGACGCGCGTTCGCCAAACGTATTGCGGCGGGCGAGCTCCCGACGACCGAGCCGCCGAGCGTCGAGGATTACCGGCAGGCGTTCGATCGGGCCGTGAAGGCCGGCAACCAGGTCGTTTTGCTCACGGTCTCGGCGAAGATTTCGAAGTCGTTCGAGAATGCCAAGGCCGCCGCCGCCGCCTTCGCGGGCGCGGTGGAGGTGGTGGACTCGCTCTGCGCGTCGGGCGGCGAATCGCTGCTCGCGATCTACGCGATGGAGCTCGCGAAGGCCGGGAACAACGCGGCGACCATCGCGGCCAAGCTGCAGCCGTCATCGCTCAAGCGCGCGAGCTTCTTTGCCGTGTGGGATGTGACGCATCTCGGGCGCACGGGTCGCCTGCCGAAGGCGCTCGTCGCGCTCGGCGGGATGCTCGGCGTGAGCCTCGTGCTCAAGTTCAACGACGTCGGCGAGATTGGGCTCGCGGGTCAGAGTCGTTCGTTCGATAAGACGTGCGATCTGCTCGTCGAATCGCTGCTCCGCGCCGTCAATCACGCCCCGAACATTCGCGTCGCGATCAGCCACGCACAGAACGAGGAGACGGCCGCGATGCTCTCGCGGACGATCACCGCCAAGCTCGGCCACGCGCCGATGGAGGAGCGCGTGAACGAAACGACGCCTTCGATCGCGGCGAACATGGGTCCGGGCGCGGTGGGAATCTTCGCGATCGTGCCGTAGGGGCACGCGTTCGCATGGCGCTCGGAATCTACGTCCATCTGCCGTTCTGTCCGTACGTTTGCCCGTACTGCGACTTTGCGAAATGGCCGATGCGACGCAGCGCGGCGAGCGCCTACCTCGATGCGCTGCGCGCCGAGCTCGCGCGCGAGGCTCCGGCGACGGCGAGCACGATCTTTCTCGGCGGCGGTACGCCGAACGCGTACGATGCATCGACGATCGCCGCGCTGGTCGCGGCGTTGCGCGAGCGGTTCGCGCCGCCGCCGGGAGCATCGCAGGAGATCTCGATCGAGATCAATCCCGAGCTCGTGCGCGCGGGGGATTTCGAGGCGTACGCCGCCGCGGGGATCGATCGTGTCTCGATCGGCGTGCAGAGTTTCGTTCCGAGTGAGATCGCGACGCTCGGTCGCAAGCACACGCCCGCCGACGTGGAGCGCGCGGTCGTCGCGGCGCGCGCCGCGGGGATTCGCAGCGTTTCGCTCGACCTGATCTTCGCGGTACCCGGACAGAGCGCGCAGAGTTGGCGCTCGTCGCTCGATGCCGCGCTCGCGCTCGACATCGATCACTGCTCGACCTACGGGCTGACGGTCGAGGCGGGCACGCCGTACGAAGGTTGGCAGGCGCGCGAACCGAGTGCATTCCTCGACGATGCGCGCGAGGCCGAACTCTACGAGATCGCGATCGCCACACTCGAGTCCGCGGGATTCGAGCACTACGAGATCAGCAATTTCGCGCGGCCGGGGCACCGTTCGCGCCATAATGCGAACTATTGGGCCAACGGCGAGTACATCGGTCTCGGCGTCGGTGCGGCCTCGTATCGCGAGGGCGTGCGCAGCGTGCACACGCGCGAGCTTGCGACCTATCTCGAAGCCGTCACGGCGGGGCGGCCGATTCCGAGCGAGGCCGAGCGCCTCGAAGGACTCGCCGCGCTCGGCGAGGCGATCATGCTCGCGCTTCGCACGGCGCAAGGGGTCGAGCTCGCCGCGTTCAAAGAGCGATATGGGGTCGACGTCCTCGAGCGCTATGCGCCGGTCGTCGCAACCTATCGCGACGCGGGCGTACTCGATCTCAACGACGGGTACATGCGTCTCACTCGGCGCGGCCGTTTTGTCGCCAACGACGTCTGTGGAGCATTCGTGGTCTTCGCGTGAATACGAACTTTTCCGGTGCGGTCTTACGCGCGCTCTTCGCGATCGTGTTCGCCGTCACGGGCTTCTTGCTCGGGCGCGAGGCGTATATCAATCTGTTTTCGCTGCATTTCGCGAGCGAAGCGTTGCAATGGACGTTCTTGATCGCCTCTCCCGTGGTCGGCGCGCTCATCGGCGTGCTGCTCTCGCCCCTCGCGCAGAGCCTCTTCGAGGACGAACTGAACCTCGCCGAGGGAGCGATCGAGCGCCTCGCGCCGGGTGAGATCGCGGGCGGCGCGATCGGCCTGATCGCGGGGCTCGGCATCGCGTTGCTCATCAAGAGCATCCTCTTCGAGTTTCTCTCGCTCACCGGACGCGCCGGAAGCTACGTGGCGATCGTCGTCTATCTGATCGTCGCGGTCTTCTGCGCCTACTTGGGCGCACGCGTCGGCGCGAAGACGCGCTTTCTTCCGATCGCCGACGAGCGAGGCTCACAGGCATCGGTGAAGATCGTGGACACGTCGGTCATCGTGGACGGCCGGATCGTGGAGATCGTCGAGAGTGGATTTCTCGAAGGCGCGCTCGTGGTGCCGCGCTTCGTGCTGCGCGAGTTGCAGGCGATTGCCGACTCGCTCGATCCGCTCAAGCGCACGCGCGGACGCCGCGGACTCGACGTGCTCAGCCGCCTTCAGGAGCTGCGCACGCTCGATATCGACGAACGCGACTACGACGACTTGCCGCCCGGCAGCGTGGACGCGAAACTCGTGCGGCTCGCGCAGGATCGTGCGGGAAAACTCCTGACCAACGACTACAACCTCAATCGCGTCGCGCACGTCGAAGGCGTGGAGGTGCTCAATATCAACGAACTGAGCGGCGCCGTGCGTCCCGTCGTGCTTCCCGGGGAAGAACTCCATGTAGCCGTGATACGTGAGGGTAAGGAGCCGCAGCAGGGTGTCGGGTATCTGGACGACGGAACGATGATCGTGGTCGAACACGGACGCCGCTTGATCGGGGAGCAGGCCGACGTCGTGGTGACGAGCGTGCTCCAGACGGCGGCGGGACGCATGATCTTCGCGCGTCCGAAGGGGAGCATCCCGGCACGATGAGATGGGGAGCGGTCGTCGTCGCAGCGGGGCGCGGAACGCGTTTCGGTCGTCCCAAGCAATTGGTGGAGATCGCGGGCGTGCCGATGGTCGCGTGGTCGCTGCGAACCTTCGCGCGGATGCCCGAGATCGTCGAACTCGTCGTCGTCACGGAAGAGGCGTGGCTCGAGCCCATGCGCGAGCTCGTCGCAGCGCTCGAGGCGCCGCAGCGTGCGCGCGTGGTCGCGGGCGGGGCGACGCGTCAGGGGAGCGTCTCGAACGGCCTGCGCGCGCTCTCCGATGCATGCAACGCGCTCTTCGTGCACGACGGCGCGCGCCCGCTCGTGCTCGCGCAGGACGTGCGCGCCGGTATGCGCGAGGTGCGGCCGGGACGCGGCGCGGTGCTCGCGGCGCCCGTCGTCGACACGGTGAAGGTCGTGGATCCCGCCACGATGACGGTGCGGCACACGCTCGATCGCGGCACGCTTTGGGCGGCGCAGACGCCGCAGTTCGCATGGCGTCGTGATCTCGAGCGTGCTCACGCGCACGCGCAGCGCGGATCGCTCGAAGCGACCGACGATGTCGCCCTGCTCGAAGCGATCGGTGTCGAAGTCGCGATCGTACCGGCGAGCGGCGAGAATTTTAAGGTGACGCACCCGCACGATCTCGCGCACGCCGAGTTGTTGCTGCGGGAGCGTGCGGAGCACGTGCCGCTCGATGAGGAGATCCTGCTCGTGGAAGTCTTTGCCGACGAATCGCTCGTCGCCGCGATCGAGCGCGAATTCGAGGCGCGCGGTGCGCGCATCGACGCCGTCGAGCGCGACCTGCCGCAGGGCGTCACGGTGCGCGCGTTCGTGCGTGCCGAGTCGCTGCGCGGCTTCAGCGAACGCTTCGAAGCCTTCGCCGACGGCAGCGCCACGTTCACGACGCGCTTTTCGCACTACGCGGGCGCGAGCGAAGCGGGTGCGCGCGGATGACGCGAGTCGGTCACGGCTTCGACGCGCATCGCTTGGTCGAGGGGCGGCGCCTGGTGCTCGGCGGCGTCGAGGTGCCGTTCGAACGCGGCGCGCTCGGACACTCCGATGCCGACGTCCTCGCGCACGCGCTCTGCGACGCGCTGCTCGGCGCGGCGGCGCTCGGCGACTTGGGCGGGCACTTTCCCGACATCGATCCGCAATGGAAAGATGCCGACTCGATGAAGCTGCTCGGCGCGTGCGCGCGCCTGGTTCGCGAGGCGGGCTACGAACTCGTCAACGTCGACGGCACGATCGTCGTCGATCGACCGAAGCTCGCGCGCTACATCCCCGACATGCGCGCGCGCATCGCGGCCGTGCTCGCACTCGACCTCGAATGCGTGAGCGTGAAGGCGAAGACGAGCGAGGGCATGGGCTACACCGGCGACGGCAGCGGGATCGCGGCGCACGCGGTCTGCGCGATCGAGCGCTAAGCGACAGGAGAAGAGATCGATACCATGAGCGTGAACGCGGCGCACCTGATGACGGCGATGCAGCGCTGGGGTTTTCTCGAGAGCCCCGCGCCCGATGCGGCGCTGCGCTGGATCGAGACGTTTCTCGAAGCCTACGGACCCGAATTGCCGTCAGCCGACGACGCCTTCTCGCGCGTCGCCGCGCTGCGCGCCGAGGCGTGCGTGATCCCGGCACTCGAACTCGAGCGCTTGCGTACGCGCAACGTGCTGTTCTTTCTCGACGCCGTGGGACAGTACGTGGACCATCAGCCGGAATTGCGCGGGCTTCCCCTCGCGCACGACCTGCCCGCGATCGCGGCCGAGTTCGGCATCGCTCCCGAAGACGGGCTGCACGCGGCGCGGATGGCGCTCACCGGCGAGCGCACGGGGCCGCCGTTAGAGCTGCTCTTTCCGCTGCTCGGGCACGACCGCATCCTGATTCGCATCGGTGCGGTGAGTTCGCGGCTGCTGCACGGTCGGGGGCTCGAACCGATCGCCTACGGTCCCGACGGCAAGCCCTTCGAGCCGATCGCGTCGGCAAAACCGCAGGACGAGGGTGAGGCGCGCGGGTCGTAACCCTGCCTTGACGCCGCGCGTTACACTAGACGAACATGCCCAATCCGATGCAGACACTGCTCAGCGATCTGAAGGCCCCGCTCGAGCGCGATCCCGCCGCTCGCGGCTGGCTCGACGTCGTGCTTTCGTATCCGGGCTTCCACGCGATCGCGGCCTATCGCGTCACGCACTGGCTCCACACCCATGGCGTGCCGTTGCTGCCGCGTTGGCTCTCGCACGTCGCGCGCTTTTTGACCGGAATCGAGATTCATCCGGGCGCGACGATCGGAGAGCGCGTCTTCATCGACCACGGCATGGGCGTCGTCGTCGGTGAGACGGCCGAAGTCGGTGACGGCTGCACGATCTATCAGGGCGTGACGCTCGGCGGTACGTCGCTCGCGCGCAAGAAGCGCCATCCGACGTTGGGGAAGAACGTGATCGTCGGAGCGAACGCGAGCGTCCTCGGCGCGATCGTCGTGGGCGATAACGCGCGCATCGGCAGCGGATCCGTCGTCGTACGCGACGTTCCGGCCAACGCGACCGTCGTCGGCATTCCCGCGCACGTCGTCGCCCAGGACGGGAAACCGGTGCGCCTCGTGCCCGATCGCCCGCAGGTCGAGATGCCCGATCCCAACGCCGACGCCATCAATCAGTTGCAGCGCCGCATCGCGCAACTCGAAGCGCGTCTCGACGATGTCGAACGCAAGGAGCACGAAGAGACCTGGTCGTGGGTGATCTGAACCTCTACAATACCCGCACGCGCGCGCTCGAACGTTTCGTTCCCTTGCGCGAGCGCCAGGTTCGCATCTACGTGTGCGGCCTCACGCCTTCGGCGCAAGCGCATCTCGGGCACGCGCGTTCGTTTCTCTTCTTCGACTTGCTGCGTCGACTGCTGACGCATCTCGGGTACGCCGTCACTTACGTGCAGAACGTCACCGACATCGACGATCGCAGCATCAATCGGGCGCGCGAGACGGGCGAAGATTGGTACGCGATCGTCTCCGGGTATTACGCGGATTTTAAATCGGCGATGCGTCGGCTCGGCGTGATGGAGCCCGATGCGGAACCCTACGCGACGAAGTTCATCCCGCAGATTCAAGCGATGATTCGCGCGTTGATCGAACGCGGGCACGCCTACGCGGTCGAAGACGGTATCTACTATCGCGTGAGCAGCTTTCCCGATTACGGCAAGCTGAGCAATCGCAACGTCGAGGAATTGCAGGCCGGGGCACGGATCGACGTGGACGAGCACAAAGACGATCCACTCGACTTCGCGCTGTGGAAGTTCGCCAAGCCCGGCGAGCCCAAGTGGGCGTTCGAGCCGTACGGCGACGGACGGCCGGGTTGGCACATCGAATGCTCGGCGATGTCGCACGCGCTGCTCGATCCCGAAGGTGTCGGCTTCGACATCCACGGCGGCGGCGCCGACCTGATCTTTCCGCACCACGAGAACGAAATCGCGCAGAGCGAACCGCTGATGGCGCACCCGCCGATGGCCAACGTGTGGCTGCACGGCGGATTGCTCAACTTCGACGGCCGAAAGATGTCGAAGTCGCTCGGCAACTTCGAGCCGCTCACCGATCTGCTCGCGCGGCACGATCCGCAGGCCGTTCGCCTCACGTTCTTGCCGACCGGCTACAGCAAGGTGATGAACTTCACCGAAGAGTCGCTCGCTGCGTCGAACGTGACGCTCGCGCGTCTGAAGAAGACCTACCGTCGGCTGGCGACGGTCGAAGCGCGCGAACCCGCCGCGGATGCGCGCGTGCTGCTGCCGAAGGTCGAAGCGGCACTCTGTAACGACATGAACACCGCGGTCGCGCTCGCGGAGTTGCTCTCGTGGGCGCCCGAGCCGAGCGCGCACGCGCGCTACGAGTTCGAGCGCGCGCTATGGCTGCTCGGCATCGAACCGACGCCCGCCTGGCTCGAAGAGCCGAAGCTCGAGCTCCCGAGCGATCTCACCGCGCGTCTGCAGAGCGAACTCGGCGACGAACTCGCGCTCGACGGCGTCGCGCCCGAAGAGGCGATCGCGCGCGCGATCGCGCATCGCACCGCGGCGCGCGCGAACAAAGACTGGGCCGCATCGGATCGCCTGCGCGACGCGCTCGCGCGCTGCGGCATCGCGATCAAGGATTCGAAAGAAGGCACCACGTGGACCGTCGCCGGGTAGGGAAGGGCAAGCCGTCGCACGCGAGGCCCGCGCGCGAGCGTAAACTCGATTTCGACGATGTGATGTACGGCATTCACGTGGTCGAGGAGGCGCTCGCCGCCGGCGAACGCCTGCGCGCCATTCACGTCGCGGACGACCGCAAACGCGACCCGCAACTGCGTGCCCTGATCGCCGCCGCGAAAGAGCGCGAGATTCTCGTGCGTTTCGAAGACCGCGCCTTCTTCGCGCAGTTGCCGTTCAAGGTGCACCAAGGCGTGATCGCGATCGCGCCGCCGTTCGAGTACGCGCAGTTGCACGACGTGATAGGGCAGCGTCGCGGTAAGCATGCGTTCATCGTGATCCTCGATCATCTGACCGATCCGCACAACGTCGGCGCGATCATCCGCACGGCCGAGTGCGCCGGTGCCGATGCCGTGATTCTCCCGGAGCGTCGTTCGGCGGGGGTGAACGCGACCGTTCGCAAGGCCGCGGCGGGTGCCGCGGAACATCTGCCGATCGTACGCATCGGCAACGTCAACGAGGCGATTCGCACGCTGAAGAAAGCCGGCGTGTGGGTCGCTGGGGCGGATGCGGGCGAGGGGTCGGTGCTGATGTACGAGGCCGACTTTGACCGCGACCTCGCGCTCGTGATCGGCGCCGAGGGGGCGGGTCTCGCGCCCCTCGTCGCGCGCGAATGCGATTACCTCGTGCGGGTGCCGATGCCCGGCATCACCGAGTCACTGAACGCTTCGGTCGCGGCCGGCGTCCTCATGTACGAAGTCCTGCGCCAGCGGCGCGGGTAGCTTACTGCAGGCTCTCGACCTCAAGCACCTCGATACCGCCGCGCTCGAAGGTCTCCCCGCTCACGGTGGCGCTCGATCCGATCCGCGAGCAGAGCCCGTGCCCCCCGTACGCGGTGCCCGTTCCGGCCTGGGTGACGAGCAGATAGAGCTTTCCTTGCTTGGTGACGAGCCCCACGCTTCCGGCGCAGGCTCGCATCCAGCCTTGGCCGGTCGAACCGCCCATCATCGAACCGTTCGAACCGCCCATCATTGAGCCGTTCGTACCGCTCATCATCGAACCGTTGGCGCCGGTCATGTGACCGTAGCCCGCCATCATGCTGCCCATGCCGTAGGTCACCGCGTCGGCGTTTCCGGTCACGTAGCTCGCGACGTTGACCAGGGTTCCGGAAATCGTTCGCGTGGCCGCCGGAGCGACTGCCGTGGCGAGCGCCAGGGCCGCCGCGGCGGCGACGATCGTGCGTTTCATGGTGTCTCCCTCCTCATCTCCGAGGGTAGCGCGGAGGCGTTCCCATGACGGGAAGGCTGGAAGAACATCCTCGTCAGCCTGCCGAGCGATTGCCGCCGAGACGCTTGAATCGTCCTTGACGGGAGGAGGACCCCCTCCTATAATCAGGCGGATGCGTCGCGCTCGATCGGCTCCGGCCACGTCTTGCGGCGCATCGATCCCACGAGGCGACAATTGACTATGGCTATGACCCATCCCGTGTCGGATGGTTTGGAATACCACGAGAGAGTGGACGAGGATCTCGTGGCCATCGCGAAGTCGGGCGACAACCTGGCGATGGAGTACCTCCTCAACAAGTATAAGAATTTCGTCCGCATCAAAGCGAAGAGCTACTTCCTCATCGGCGCCGATCGCGAGGATATCATCCAAGAAGGGATGATCGGTCTCTATAAGGCCGTGCGCGACTTCAAGGCCGACAAGCTCTCGAGCTTCCGTGCGTTCGCCGAGCTGTGCATCACGCGTCAGATCATCACCGCGATCAAGACGGCGACGCGTCAGAAGCACATTCCGCTCAACCAGTACATCTCGCTGAACAAGCCGATCTACGATGAGGACAGCGAGCGCACGCTGCTCGACGTGATGGCGTCGCAGAAGACCTCGGACCCCGAAGAGCTCGTGGTCACGCAAGAAGTCTCCGACGATATCCGTCAGCGCATCCGCCAGAATCTCTCGGAGCTCGAATCGCAGGTGCTCGAGTCGTACCTCGAGGGCAAGAGCTATCAAGAGATGGCGCGCGACCTCGGTCGTCACGTGAAGTCCATCGACAACGCGCTCCAGCGCGTGAAGCGGAAGATCGAAAAGAACCTCGCGGAGTTCGAGTTCCAATAAACCCGCGCCACGCTGAGCCGCATGTGTCACGCTGAGCCGCATGTGTCACGCTGAGCCGCATGTGTCACGCTGAGCCTGTCGAAGCGCAGCAGCAACGAAAACGGGACCGCACATAGCGGTCCCGTTTTTCTTATTCGCGCTCCGCCGCGACGAGGCCGTTCACGTCGTGGCGCGGCGCTGATGGAGGCCGAAGAAATTGCCGTCGGGATCGCTGCACCAGGCCGTGGCGCAGATCTCGCCGCCGAAGTTCGCGTGAAACGTGCCGCCGAGTTCGGTGACCCGCTCCGCACCGTGCTCCGCGTGCTCGACGCCGAACATGATGCCGCCCATGGCGACGTGCGGTTGCGTCGGATGCTTTCCGAGCGCGAACGTGCTGCCGTCGGGGAGGTCATACTCCACGTAATACTCAGAGTCGAACGCGCCCGGATTCAGTCCGAGGAGCGTCTCCCAGAACGCGCGGGCGCGCGGCATATCGGTCACTTGAAACATGACGAAATCGATGCCGCGAAGGGTGATGGCGTCGCTGCTCTTCATGGATGGAGTGTACCTCGGAAATCCTGACAGCTGCCGTCAGGATTTTGCGCCGAGCCGCCCCACGATCGTCTCGTACACCGCCTCGCGCTCGTCGAGGGGATCGACGACCATCACCTCGGGCGCCTGGCCGTCCTTGGGATCGATGCAGACGGTTACGCGCCCCTTGGCGCAGACGTCCATGCAGCTCGTCGAGATGACGCGAATCGGGCCCCACTCGCCGTGCGCCTTGAGTTCGGCCTTCAGCCAATCGCGCAGGTCGAAGTCGCCGATGCGCGCCGCGATCTCGGGAGCCTCCTCGGGGATACGCTCCTTCGAGCATCGCTCGCAGACGAGCACCAGGCCGCTTTGGAGCCACTTGGGTTTGACGGGTTGCACGGAAACCTCGATGAGCGAAGTGAGCCGACGGCCGGATTCGAACCGGCGATGCCTTTCGGACCGCATTACAAGTGCGGTGCCTTCAACCACTCAGCCACGTCGGCGCGGAGGCATCCCCGGCTTCCACGGGGGCGCCGCGCATCCTGGTCGGGCTACGCGATCGGATGCCCGGCGAGAAACGTGTCGAGCGCGGTCGCGAAGCTCTCGAAATCGGTGCGGTGCAGATTGTGCCCCCGATCTTCGAACGTGACGATTTCAACCTCCGCCGAGTGGTCGCTTTCGATCTGGTCGAGCACCGCGCCCGGCACGATACTTCCGTCGCGCCCGGCCATCACGAGCAAGAGCGGCTTGTCGTACGCCGCGATCTCCGGGCGCAAGTCCCACCGTCCGTCGCGATTCTCGTCGCGCAGGGCGCGGATGGGTGCGCTCGTCATCGCGTGCACGGCGTGGACTTTGCCTTCGACGTCGTCGGGATGCCACTGCGCGTACTCCGCGCGCATCGCGGCGTCGCGTTCCGCGCCGACGCGCGCAAACGCTTCGTCGAGTTCGGCGACGTACTCGTCGTACCACGCGTCGTCGACTTGCACGATCATGGGATCGATCGCCGCGACTTGCTTGACCGGCGCGCGCAATCCGCCGCGCACCACCACCGCGCCGCCCCACGAGTGACCGAGCAGCACGTCCGCGCCGCCGATCGCCGCGACGACGTTCTCGAGGTCGCGCACGCCGCGTTCGAGCGACATCGGCCCGGGAATCTCGGCGCTCTCGCCGTGTCCGCGCTGATCGTAAGCGATCACCTGATATCGATCGGCGTAGCGTTGCGCGACGCGCAGCCACGAGCGGCGCGAACTGACCATGCCGTGCACGCAGAGCAGCACGGGGCCGTTCGTACCCCAGCGCTCGGCGGTCGTCTGCGCGCCGTCGTCGAGCGCGATCGTGAGTCGTTGCGAAGCGATCATCGGCGTTTGAGCATCTCCCGTGCGGCGTTCCATCCGGGCGCTCCCATCACGCCGCCGCCGGGATGCGCGGCCGAGCCGCACATGTAGAGGTTCTTGATCGGCGTCTTGTAATCGGCGTATCCGGGAACCGGACGGAATGCGTAGAGGCTGTGGAGCGGCATCGCTCCTTGGAATATATTCCCTCCGGTCAGGCCGAAGGTCTCCTCGATGTCCACCGGGCTCAAGATCTGACGCGCGATCACGGAGTTTTTGAAGCCCGGAGCGTAGCGCTCGACGATCTCGAAGCAGCGATCGGCGAAGTCGTCCTTGATCGCTTGCGTCCACGGGCCGGCTTTGAGCGTGTAGGGCGCGTACTGCACGAACATCGACATCAAGTGCTTGCCTTCGGGAGCGACGGTCGCATCGACCGACGACGGCAAGCAGCACTCGACGACCGGCTCGCGCGACGGTGCGCCGTACTTTGCATCGTCGTACGCGCGCTCGATGAAGTCTTGCGTCTCGCAGAGGTGCACGGTGCCGTGATGTTGCGGGCCCGGCTCGTGACCGGGCAGCGCGGTGAAGCTCGGGAGACGGTCGAGCGCGACGTTGATCTTCACCGACGCGCTGTCGTACGAGATGCGCTTGAGCGCCGCGCGGAAATCTTCGGGCAGCGCCTCGTCGGCGAGAAAGCGCTCGAACGTCAGATGCATGTCCACACCGCTTGCGACGGTACGCGCAGAGAACTCGTCGCCGTTTTCGAGCGCGACGCCCGTGGCGGTACCGTTCTTGGTGAGAATCTTCGCGACGGGAGCCTCGGTGCGAATCTCGACGCCGAGGTCGAGCGCGGCCTTCGCGAGCGACTGCGTGAGGCCGCCCATTCCGCCGCGCATGTAGGCCCACACGCCCTTCTTGCCGTTGGTCTCACCCATAACGTGGTGGAAGAGCACGTACGCGGTGCCCGGCATCGAGGGCGCCATGAACGCGCCGATGATCGCATCGGTCGCGAGCGTGGCCTTGAGGTTCTCGCTCTCGAACCAGCGGTCGAGAATCGGTCGCGCCGCGCCGGTGAGGATCTCGATCGCCTCGTTCATCGCCGGGCCCATCTTTTGCATCGCGCGCCCGAGTTTCAGCGCGCTCGGCAGATCGCCGAGCTTCGGCTTGAGCACGTTCGGCGGAATCTGCGTGAGCGTGGGTTCGATCACCGATGCGACGCGTTCGAGCATCGCTTCATACTGCGGGTACGCCTGCGCGTCGCGCGCGCTGAACTTCGCGATCTCGGCAAGGTCGCTCGCGCGGTCGCGACCGAGCATCAGGTAGCGGCCGTCGAGGAAGGGCGAGAACGAGGCTGGGCTGCGTTCGACCGCTTCGAATCCGTAGGCGCGCAGATTCAAGTCGCGCACGATCTCGGGGCGAAAGAGGCTGTTGACGTAGGCGGCCGTCGAGACCTTGAATCCCGGGAAGGTCTCCTCGCTCACGCAGGCGCCGCCCACGATGTGGCGCCGCTCGAGCACGAGGACTTTCCACTTCGCTGCGGCGAGATAGCATGCGGTGACGAGACCGTTGTGTCCGCCGCCGATGATGATTGCGTCGTACGTCGTAGCCATATGCGTCACGGCTACGCGCACCGCCACGAAGGGACCTGGTTGCCGCTTCCTATGATCGCCATCACCCGCACGACGCGTCGGCGGAGCGGCGCTTCGTCGAACGGATGCTGCGCGAGGAGACGGGCGCGATCTTCATCGCGCGCCGCTTGCCGCGGCGAGCGATTTCGCACGCGAGATCGAAGCGGTCGGCATGTTCTCGGAGACCGCTGCCGACAATCTCACCGCGCAACGCTGCGCCGCGGTAGCCGCACGCACGCGGCCAACCCAATTTCAGCAGTTGCGAGGACTCCGGCCCCATGGTATCGTACCGTGGTTAGCCGTCCGGGACTCCATGGGTAGGTGGTCGAGTGGTTAAAGGCACCGGACTGTAAATTCGGCGCGCGAAAGCGCTACGCTGGTTCGAATCCAGCCCTGCCCAGGTTTC
>JAGWSR010000017.1 GCA_028869385.1 bacterium | reverse complement strand
TTCGCGTAATTCTCGCGGCGCTCGCGGACTTCGATCGTCGCCCCGGTGGGCGTTTCCAACGTGGTCATAGGTGGTGTGATGTTCCTTCGTTGCCGTTTACGTTATCCGCGGGCGCGTCCCCGACGCGCCCACGATCGTACGCCTAACGGCAGCAGTTGTTTGTTTTTGCCTCGCCCTTCGACAAGCTCAGGGTGACACGTTTGTTCGGCGCCGAGCGGTGACGTGGCCTAGAGACCACGAGCCGCTCGGCAACGACACCGGCCGCGAAAAGACTATCGGCTATAAAACTCGACGATCAGTTGCTCGTCGACGGGCGTGTCGATCTGCTCGCGGCTCGGGAGCTGCAGCACCTTCGCGCTGTTCTCCGCGTCGTTCCACTCGAGCCAATCCGGGGGACGGCGCGAACGCGCGACTTCGAGATTCGCCTCGAAAACCGGCGCCTTGAGGCTGCGCTCGCCGATCGTCAGCACGTCGCCGGGCTTCACGATGATCGAGGGCACGTTGACGATCTTGCCGTTCAGACGGAAATGACGATGCGTCACGAGCTGGCGCGCCTGCGAGCGGCTGGTCGCGAGGTTGAGACGGTAGATGACGTTGTCGAGACGACGCTCCAGCAGCTGCAGGAACGTGCGGCCGGTCTGACCCGGAACGCGTGCGGCCTCGCGGAAGTAGTTCTCGAACTGCGTCTCGTGCACGCCGTAATAGCGGCGCATCTTCTGCTTCTCGCGCAGCTGACGGCCGTACTCGGAAATCTTTTGGCGGGTCTTCCCGGCGGTCTTCTGACCCGGCGCGGTGCCGCGGCGTTCGACCGCGCACTTTTTGCTCAGGCAGCGATCGCCTTTGAGGAAAAGTTTGATCTTCTCGCCGGTCTTGCTCGCCGCGGTTTCGCGACGGCACAGACGGCAGACGGGTCCGGTGTAACGCGACATATACTCTCTTCTAACCTATTAGACGCGGCGACGCTTCGGCGGGCGGCAACCGTTGTGCGGAATGGGCGTGACGTCCTTGATCATCGTGATCTCGAGACCGGCGGCCTGGAGCGAGCGGATCGCGGCCTCGCGGCCGGCGCCCGGTCCCTTGACCATGACTTCGGTGCTCTTCATCCCGTGCTCCATCGCCTTGCGCGCGGCCGACTCGGCGGCCATCTGCGCGGCGAACGGCGTGGACTTCTTCGAGCCTTTGAAGCCGAGATTACCGGCCGAGGCCCACGAGATGACGTTGCCGTGCGGATCGGCGATCGTGACGATGGTATTGTTGAACGACGCATGGACGTGTGTGACGCCCGAGTGGATGTTCTTTACCTCGCGCTTTTTGCGCGATTTGGTTTGCTTCTTGGCAGCCAAGAGGTTTCTCCGGTTTATCCTGATCCCCGAACGACGGGGCTGTCGTCGCCTCGACCAGCTCGCCTCCCGCATGCGCGAGGGCGCCCGATCTGCTCTTTACCGTCCGGAGGCTCGGCGATTGCCCCGGTGCCGCGTCGCCGCTGAAGAGAGAGGAGCGGCGCCAAGGAGCTATGTTACCGTAGGTGCCGCCCAGGGGTCAACCTATTCCGACGGGGAAGCAGGCGCCCATGCCGTCGACTCCCTGTACCCGCGCCGACTTTCTTGCTTGGGGGGCGGCAGCCGCCGTCAGCGCAGCCGCGCTTCCGGCAGCGGCCGACGACGTCGAGGCCCCGCAGCGCCTCGACTATGCCCTCGTCTTGAGCGGCGGCGGGGCCCGCGGCGCCTACGAGGCAGGCCTGATCGACTACCTCCGTCTCGCCCGTGGCGCGGCCGACTTCTCCGCCCTCGCGCCGTACCAGATCGTCTGCGGCACCTCGATCGGCGCCCTCAACGGCTACTTCGTGGCGACCGGCCAGTACTCGTTGCTCCGCGAGCTCTGGTACGGCATCGCCCGCCAAGACGTCGTTCGGCTCAAGCGACGCTACGCGAAGATCGCGAACCCCGATAGCGGCGTCGGTACGCGGATCGCGGCGGGCATGCGGCTGATCCTCTCGCTGACCTCACACGATACGGGCGTCATCGACGGCGAGCATCTGCGCGCCTGGATGGCCCACTACATCGATCCCGAGCGTCCGGTCGTCATCCCGTTCGTCTGGCCGGTGACGAACCTCTCGACGCAGTCGCCGGAGTTCTTCTACCTCATCGACCGCCGCCTCAGCGGTACCGAACGCGCGCGCGCGGCGCAAGCCATACGCACCGTCGTCGGGCCGAACGCGGTCTTGCGGGAAGCGACGCCGGAGCTCCTGATCGACGCGCTGCGCGCGTCCGCCGCGATTCCCGTCGCGTTCGATCCGGTCTCCCTGCCCTCCGCGCGCAATCCCGACCTCAGCGACCAGTACGTCGACGGCGGCGTCACCGCGAACACGCCCGTGAGCGTCGCGCGCGCCGCCGCGCACAACGTGCACATCGTGATGCTCGATCCGCCGTTCGAGCGCGCGGAGTATGCGAACGCGTTCGACATCGGCTACGGCGTATTCGGCGCGATGCAGCGGCGCATTCTCGAGGCGGATCTGCGCGCCGCGTATCTCGAGACGTTCGGCAAGCGCGCCATGGAGACGTTGCCGCAGCAGGCCGATGCGTACGCGCACGCGCACGGCGTCGATATCGCATCGCTGCGCGCATTCGCGGCACGCCTCTTCGACTCGGAAATCGCGGTGGTGCGGCCGGAGCGCGAACTTCCGGTCTCCGTCGTCGGATTCGACGACGCGGCGAACATCTTCGCGACGTTCAAACTCGGCTTCGAGGCAGCGCGCGCCGGTTTCGCACCATACGTCTTCTCCTAAACGCGAAGCGGGCCCGGCATATGCCGAGCCCTCTTCGCGTTCGCCGTTTGCGGCGTCGATCCCGATTGGACTAGAACTTGATCCCGAGACCGACGTACGGTCCGTTGGCCGAGAAATCGCTCGGCGCGTTGGTCTTGTTCTTGCCGTTGATGCCCTGCCATCCGAGGTCGAGGAAGACCGGGCTGTTGCCGAAGACGTAGTTCAGACCGAGCTGGTACTTGAGGATGTTGTACGAGAGATCGTACGCGATGCCGGTACCGGGGTCGGTGAAGTTCCCCTTCGCGTTCGGATAGTACCAGGCGCTGCCGTACACCGAGAGCGGCTGGTTGAGATCGGGGAGCTTCTCAGCGCCGAAGCCGAAGCCGCTCTCCTTCGGATACCCGTAGTTGTTCGTGCGCCACAGGTAGCCGACGCCGACGTAGATGCGCGGATCGGCAACCTTGAGGCCGAAGCGAGCATCGAAGTCTTGGTCGCGCGGCGTGAATGCCGGCACGAAGACCTGACCGGTCTGACCGATCGTCGTCACGTTACACTGCGGATCGCCGCTGCCCACACCGGCGCAGTTGTGCGGATACTGGATCTGTTCGAAGTTGCCTTCGAGCATCCACGGCAGGTTGAACGCGTTGAACTCGATCGCGCCGCGCACGCCGTACGAACCGCTCTTGCCGGTGTTGCCGGGGCTGAACTCGTTATACACCTTGGGCGAGAAGATGTAATCGCCCGCAATGAAGACATCTTTGTAGGGCGTCGCAACCGGTGCCGGAGTCGGCGTCGGAGCGATCGTCGGCGCAGCGGTCGGCGCCTCGGTCGGAGCCGGCGTCGGCGGCGGCGTCGGCGGCAGATAGCGCACCACGACGACCTGTTTGTCGGGAACCCACTGCACGTACGCGCCCATACCTTCCGAGATGACGCGGATCGGGACGAGCACGCTGCCCTGGTAGATCATCGGCGGCACGTCGAGGGGACGCGATTCGCCGTTGATCGTGACCTCCGGCTTACCGACGGTGACCTTCACCTCGGCGCCGGGTTTGCTGACCGTCACCGTCTTGGTGCCCGCATCGTACGAAACCGTCGCGCCCATCTGTTCGAACATGGAGCGCAGCGGAATGAGTACGGTGCCGCCCTTCACAAGCGCCGCGAGCACGCGACCCTGCTTGAGCGTATCGGGTTTGGTATAGACGTGATGATCGTTGAAGAGAATCGGGATCTGTCCGGACGGCGGAGTTCCGAAGTTCGCCGCCGGCATCGAGCTCGACGCACTCTGCGCAACCACAGCTTGTCCTACGTTGCTCTGTGCCTGCGAAGCCGTCGGAGCCGCCACCGCGGTGAGCCCGCAGGACACTGCAACGAGTGCCGCCAGGACTCCGGTGCTCAGTCGTTTCACGAAAGCCTCCTACGAGATGTGTTGGCGTTGACTGCGATGCATCTGCGCATCGCAGCGGTCGTCACGCACGGCCCGCTTCTTCGGGTTCCGTGCAATCACGAACCTTACGCCCTATTTCCCGACAACTCGCCCCGGTAAACGCCAGATCCACGCCGTTCCGATGAGAATTTCGAGTGCGGAGAGCGCGAACGCGATGCTCGGAGCGCTCGGCGAAGCGAGCGCATGAACGCGCGCGAGCGCGAGCGTCGTGAGGAGCGGCGCGAGCATTTGCGGCAACACGATCGCGAGGTTCCAGAGCGCCATCGTCGTCGCGAGCGTCGCGCGCGGCAAAAGGCGGCAAGCGTATGCCCAGTCCGCGCAGACGAAGACGCCCCAACCGATACCGGCGACGAGAATCACCGGCGGCAGCGCGAGCGAGACGTGCAGCAACGCGAGCGCGGCGACCGACAGCGCGACGACGAGGCCGCCGAGCGTGACGACGACGCGCTCGTCGAAACGATCGGCCGGTCGCGCCGCGAGAAATGCGCCGAGCGCGCCCGCGAGCGTGAAGAGCAGGATGCAGATGCCGCTCGCCGTCGTCGGCGGCACCTGTGTGCCAAACGGCTCGAGCTCGCGCACGTAAAAGTAGAGATATCCGAGCAGCGTGTAAAAGCCGAGAAAGAGCAACGCGCGAGAGAGAAACAGATCGACGAGCGTGCGCGAAAACGCGAACGGCTCGCGCGGCGGAACGGGACGCAGGGCAATCCCGCGCAGGTGCGCGAGCGTGAGCCCCGCGCCGCCGAGCAAGAACACCGCGAGCGTTGCGCCGAGCAGCGGACCGCCGAGCACGCTCGCGAGGATAGCGCCGCACGCGTTGCCGCCGCTCTGCATCGCCGCCATGGCGCCCGATGCGACGCCGAGGCGCTCGTCCTCGACCGCATCGGGCAGGATCGCTTGATAGGGTCCGATCGCGATGTTGAGTGCGATCTGCAGCGCGACGAACGCGGCCGCGAGCCACACGATGTTCGCCACGAGGAAGAACGCCACGACCGCGAGCGCGCCGCACGCGCTCCCAACCGCATAGAACGGCGCGCGCGTACCGCCGCGGCGTCGGGCGCGATCCGACCACGGCCCGACCACGAGTTGCACCACCGCCGCCGCGAGCGCCCCGCCGAATGAGATCGCCCCATACGCGCCGATGGACGCGGCACCGGCGAGCTCCGCGCAACGCGCCTGCAGCGCGATGCCGAGGATGGCTCCCCAGACGAGTTGGATGCCGAACCAGAGCGCGCTCAAGCGCGCGGGCGATGCCTTAGATCCGATCGCACGCATAGAGGTACTCTGCCGCAGTGTCCGCGTCGTAGCCGAGTTCGGGCGCGCATCCGCGCACCGCGACGACCTCGGTTCCCAGCAGATCGCGCGCGCGCGCTTCGAGCGCCGCGATGCTCAACGTGCCGAACGCGAGACGCAGCAAGAGCGGCACGCCGGCGACAGCCGCCATGCGCCACGGCGACTTTCGCGCGTCGAAGAGGCGCATCGCTCGATCGGCGACGCGTGCGCGCACGCGCGGCGGAATGACGAAGGCACCGCCGTTGACGACCCGCTCTCCCGCGAGCGTGATCCCAAAGGGCGGTGCTCCCGGAAAGCGGTGCTCGAACGCATCGTACTCGCACAGCGCCATCGTCAGCGCGCCGCCGGGAGAGCGCTCCAGATACGAGCGCAACGAGCGCGCGTCGAGAAACGGCATATCGCAGGTGAGATAGAGCAGGGGCTCGTCGTCGTCGGGCCACGCGGCGAGCGCGGCGCGCACGTTGGCCGCGCCGCTTCCGGCATCGGGCACGATGCGGACTCGGCGTCCGTCGCACGCGCGGGCGATCGCGTCGTTTCCAACGACCGCGACCTCGTCGATGTGCAATTCCGCGCAGACGTCGAGCGTACGCGCGAGCATGGTGCTCCCGCGCAGCGGAGCTAGAGCCTTCAGCGACGTGCCCGCGGCGCGCGCGTAGGCACCGTCGAGCGGCGCACCCGCCGTGATCACGACCCTCATCCGAAGAGCTCGCCTTGTTCCGGAGGCCGGACGGCGCGAACGAGCGCGGCATCGTCGTTGCCGACGCGATTGACGGCGAGCGAGACCGGATGCGCGAGCAGCGCATTCGAGCCGTGCGCGAGGATCTCGAGCGCTTCGTCGGCGGCCATCGCGCCCGGAGCGAGCCACGCGCGACGCGCCGCGTCGTCGAGAATCACCGGCATGCGGTGGTGGATGGATGACAGCTCCGCCGTCGCCTCGGTCGTGACCATCGCGCAGGTGAGCTCGGGCGCGCGCTCCCAGAGCGCGGCGAACGCGAAGGGCGCGCCGTCGGCACGATGGATGAAATAGGGCTGCTTGCCGTCGCCGCGCGACTGCCATTCGTAGTAGCCGTCGGCGAAGAGGAGCGCGCGTCGTTCGCGCGCGGCGTCGCGAAAGGTCGGCTTGACCGTCACGCTCTCGGCGCGCGCGTTGATGTTTCCACGCAGCCCCCAGTGCATGAACTCGGCTGCGTCGATCCCGTTACGCAGCCCGAGGACGCTCTGCGTCGGCGCGATGTTGAAGCGCGGCGCGACCGCCGGAAAGCGATACTCCGGAAAGGCCGCCGCGAGGCGGCTCGGGTCGGTGAGCGTGTAGCGTCCGCACATAAGAATCAGGCCCGGCAATTTGCCGGGCCCGATCGATCTTACTTCTTGGCGGTCTTCTTCTTGCCGGCCACGGTGCGCTTGGGCCCCTTGCGGGTACGCGCATTCGTCTTCGTCCGCTGGCCGCGCACCGGCAGTCCGCGACGGTGGCGCAGACCTCGATAGCAGCCGATGTCCATCAGGCGCTTGATGTTGCCCTGGACTTCGCGGCGCAGATCGCCTTCGACACGAAGCTGGAGCGCGTCGATCGCGTCGCGCAGCTTCTTCTCGTCATCTTCGGTCAGCTCTTTGACGCGCATATCCGGGTTCACGCCCGACTGCGCGATCAGCTTCTTCGCGATGGCGGGGCCGATGCCGTAGATATACTGCAGGCCGATTTCGATGCGTTTTTCGCGCGGTAGATCGATTCCAGCGATACGAGCCATTCTTCAAATACTTCCTTTTAGCGATCCAAAGCCAGTCGAAGGGTTAACCCTGCACTTGTTTGTGCTTGGGGTTGACGTCGCAGATCACGCGCACTTTGCCTTCGCGGCGGATGACCTTGCACTTTTCACAGATTTTCTTGACGGACGGACGTACTTTCATCTCGATCTACCTTTTCGTTTGTCGTCGCAGCTTCTTACTTGTAACGGGACGCGATCACCGGGTGGGGCGCGGACGCCGCACTCGTACGATCACGCGGAGACCCCGGATCGTTCGGCTTCCGGCGTGTATTTGACCACGTCGGGATGCTCGCCGAAGGACCGGAGCGTCAAGATCTTGGGTCCCGTTTCCGTGACCGCGATCGTATGCTCGAAGTGCGCAGCGAGTTTACCATCTTCCGTGACGACTGTCCAGCCGTCCTTGAGGATCTCGACGGCATAGCCGCCTTCGGTGATCATCGGCTCGATCGCCAGCACCAGCCCCGGACGCAGTTCGATGCCCGTTCCGGCCTTGCCGTAATTCGGAACCTGAGGCTCCTCGTGCATCGCCCGGCCGACGCCGTGCCCCACCAATTCGCGGACCACACCGTAGCCGTGGCTCTCGGCGTGCGCCTGTACCGCCGCGCCGATATCGCCCAGCCGATTGCCCTTCTGCATCTGCGCGATTCCGACCATCAGGCACTCTTGCGTGACGTCGAGCAGGCGCTGTGCGTTCTGGGCGATCGCGCCGACCGGCACCGTAACCGCGCTGTCGCTCACGTAGCCTTCGAAGGTCGTGCCGATGTCGAGCGAGAGCAGATCGCCCTCCCGCAGCACCCGGTCGCCGGGGATGCCGTGAACGACTTCGTCGTTGACCGAGGCGCAGATCGAGGCCGTATAGCCGTGATAGCCCTTGAAGGTCGGAATTCCGCCGAGTTCGCGAATGCCGCGCTCGGCCATCTCATCGAGATCGCGCGTGGTGATGCCCGGGCGAACCGCCTTCATCAGGTCGGTGAGCACCTTCGCGGTGATCTTGCCGCTGCGGCGCATCGTTTCGATCTCGCGCGCCGACTTGAGCGTGACCATCTAGTGACCGTGGTCCAGACCGAGGACGTGCAGCAGCACGTGCGTGACCTCGTCGACCGGGCGCGTCGCGTCGATCGCGGCGAGCCGCTCCGAGTGCTGATAGTATGCGACGAGCGGCATCGTCTGCGCTTCGAACACGTCGAGGCGCTTCTTGATCGTCTCGGGCTTGTCGTCATCGCGCTGCACGAGCGGGCCGCCATCCTCGTCGTCGATCCCGGCGACTTTCGGTGGATTGAACGTCTCGTGATAGACGCGCCCCGTGCGCGGATTGGTCCAACGACCGAGCAAACGCTCTTCGAGCGACGCGCGGTCGATCTGGAAGTACACCGCTCCCGCCATGCCGCGGCCGCGCGACTCGAGCAGCGCGTCGAGCGCTTCGGCCTGCGCGACGGTACGTGGGAAGCCGTCGAAAAGCACACCCGCGTCGTCGCGGAGCTCGCCCTCGACCATCTTGATGATGAGCTCGTCGGGGACCAGTTCGCCGCGCTTCATGAAGCCTTCGGCGGCCTTGCCGAGCTCGGTTCCGTGGTTGCGATGCTCGCGCAGCAGATCGCCGGTCGAGATCTGCCGAAAGCCGAACTGCTTCTGCAGAATCTGCGCTTGCGTTCCCTTCCCCGCGCCGGGGCCGCCGAGCAATACGATGTCGCGCATGCTACTTCTTGATGAACCCGCGGTAATCGCGCATCGCGAGACGCGCTTCGATTTGGGTGATCGTGTCGAGCGCCACGCCGACGACGATGAGCAACGAGGTCGAGCCGAGGTAGAACGTCGTCACCGAGAGACCGCGCTGCAGCGCACCCGGGATGACGGCGAGCAGGCCGAGGAAGATCGCCGCGGCCGTCGTGAGGCGCAGCAGGATCTTGTTGAGGTAATCCACCGTCGGCTGGCCCGGACGGATGCCCGGAATGAAGGCGCCGGTCTTCTTGAGGTTGTCCGCCACGTCTTTCGTGTTGATCACGATCGAACTGTAGAAGAACGTGAAGATGACGACCAGGAAGAAGTACACGATGTTGTAGATCAGGCCGTTCGGGCTGAACCACACGTTGAGCGCTTCCGAGAGCGCCGCGAGGTTCGTGGGAACCTCGATCGGACCGATGATGTGCGCCCAGGTCGCCGTCGTGCCCGAGTGACCGGAGAACCACGTCAGCGCTTGCTGCGGGAGCAGCAGGATCGAGATCGCGAAGATGATCGAGATGACGCCCGCGTTGTTGAGGCGCAGCGGAATGTAGGTCGAGCGGCCGGCGAACATCTTGCGGCCGACCACGCGGCGTGCCTGTTGCACGGGAACGCGGCGCTGACCCTGATACATGAAGACGATGCCGATGATCACGGCGACCGCGAACAGGATGTAGATCACCAAGTTCAACAGCGACGCCGCACCCGACGTCGTCGAAGCGTACGTCTGCGCGACGTACGTCGGATAGCGCAGCACGATGCCGATGAAGATGATCAGCGAGACGCCGTTGCCGATGCCCTTATCGGTGATCTGCTCGCCGAGCCACATCAGGAAGAGCGTGCCCGCGACCATCGCGACGACCGCGAAGAGTTGATACCAGATGCTCGTGTCGTAGAAGACGCCGGAGCCCTTCATGGCGTTGGTCATGAAGGTCGCCTGCAGCACCGCGAGCACGATCGTGAGCCAGCGCGTGTACTGACTGATGCGCTTGCGGCCTTCCTCGCCGCCCTTCTTCGCCATCTCTTCGAGCTGCGGCAACACGACGGTCATCAATTGCATGATGATCGACGCGTTGATGTAGGGCGTGATGCCCATCGCGATGATCGAGAGCTTCTGGAGCGCGCCGCCCGAGAGGAAGCCGAGCAGGTTGTAGAACGCGCCGCTCTGCAGCACTTGCTGCCAGCGCTGCTCGTTCACGTTCGGCAACTGCACGTGGATCATGAAGACGAACCACGCAAAGGCGAAAAAGACGAACCCGAGGCGCTTGCGGATCTCCGGAACTAGTAGCGCCGCACGGAGATTGTCGAACACGTGTTACTTGCTCTCTTCGGGAAGCTCTGCGCCGGCGGCTTTGAGCGCTTGCGCGGCGCTCGCCGAGAAGAGGACGTCGCGGAACTTCAGGCCGGTCGGAAGCGCGCTGCCGCTCTTCGCCCCGCCGAGAATCTTCACGCCGTCGCGCGTCGATTTGAGGATGCCCTTCTCGACGAGCGTCTCGGGCGAGACCTCGAGAGCCGCATCCCACGCGCTCAGCTGGTGCAGATTCACGACCGCGTACGACGTGCGGAAGTGACCGATGTCGCGCGCCTTCTGCGAGTAACCGCGACGATGCGGAAGACGACGCGCCCAGGGGGTCTGTCCACCTTCGAACGCCGGGCCCTTACCGCCGCCCGAGCGTACGGTCTGACCCTTGCCGCCTTCGCCGCCGGTCTTGACCATGCCCGAACCGTGTCCGCGTCCGATGCGCTGGCGCTTCGGCCACGAGCCCTTCGCGGGGCGCAGCGTGCCGAGTTTCATGACGCTGCCCGAGGGAGCGCTCACGGCGGCGGCCTTCGCGCTGGACTTCGCGCTACCCGCAGCCTTCTTGGTCGTCTTCTTCTCTGCCATTGTTCTTTCTCGAAAAAAGCGTGTAAGCCGCACGATGCGGCTGAAGGTTCGGAGCACAGGAGGTGCGACCGGCCGCAGGCCGGCCGAACCATCCTATGCCGCGAAGATGTCTTTAACCGTCTTACCGCGCAGCGCGGCGACTTGATCCGCGGTCTTGAGCGAACGCAGACCCTCGATCGTCGCGAGCACGACGTTGATCGGGTTGTTCGTCCCGAGCGACTTCGTGAGGATGTCGTGGATACCGGCGAGCTCCAGCACCGCGCGCATCGAACCGCCGGCGATGACGCCGGTACCGGGTGCGGCGGGCTTGAGCAGCACGCGCGCCGAGCCGACCGTCATCTCGACCTGATGCGGAATGGTCTTATCGACCATCGGCACCGTCACGAGATTCTTCTTCGCCTGCTCGACCGCTTTGCGGATCGCTTCGGGAACTTCGCCCGCTTTGCCGATGGCGAAGCCGACTTTGCCCTTGCGATCGCCGACGACGACGAGCGCGCTAAAGCTAAAGCGCTTACCGCCCTTGACGACCTTCGCGACGCGATTGACGCGCACGACGGTCTCTTCGAATCCACTGTTGTCGCGTTCGCGACCACCACGATATTGCATTAGAAATTCAGCCCCGCTTCACGCGCCGCATCGGCGAGCGCTTGGACGCGTCCGTGATATTTGTAGCCGCCGCGATCGAACACGACGTCCGAGATGCCCGCGGCCTTCGCCTTCGCGGCGATCGCCGCGCCGACGGCCTTCGCCGCGTCGGTGTTGGTCTTCGAGTCGAGCCCTTCGGCGAGCGACTTGTCGCGCGTCGAGGCGGCGACGAGGGTGTGCCCCTTCGCGTCGTCGACGAGCGTCGCGTAGATGTGATGCAACGTGCGACGCACCATCAGGCGCGGGCAGTCCGAAGTGCCGGCGACCTTCTTGCGAAGGCGCGTGTGGCGTGCGCGGCGCGAATCCTCGCGCGAAAAACGCGACATTACTTCTTACCTGCCTTTCCGGCCTTACCGAGTTTCTTGCGGATCACTTCGCCTTCGTAGCGGATGCCCTTACCCTTGTAGGGTTCCGGCGCACGCAACTCGCGAATCTGCGCGGCGACCTGTCCGACCTGCTGCTTGTCGATCCCGTCGATGTGGATCTTGTTCGTGCCTTCGACGGAGAGCGTGATGCCCTGCGGAGCCTGAAACACGACCGGATGCGAGTAGCCGAGGCTCAGGTTGAGGTTCTCGCCCGCTTTCGCGGCGCGATAACCGACGCCCTGAATCTCGAGGCTACGGCGGAAGCCCTTCGTGACACCCTCGACCATATTGGCGATGAGGGTACGCGTGAGGCCGTGCGCGGAGCGGTGCTCCTTCGCTTCGCCCTTGCGCGCGATGAGGATCGCACCGTCGTTCATCGTGATGTCCACGACGTTCGAGAGGACGTGCTGACGCAGTTCGCCTTTCGGGCCTTTGACGACGACTTCGCCATCGCCGATCGTAACGTTGACGCCGCTCGGGACGGCAACGGGCAATTTACCAATGCGCGACATGCTTACAACGCTTCCTTTACCACACGTACGCCAGGACTTCGCCGCCGACGCCGAGCTTTTTGGCTCGCTTGCCGGACATGATTCCCTGCGACGTGGACATGATGACGAGACCGAGGCCACCGAGCACCCGCGGAATCTCCGTCTTGCCCGTGTACACGCGCAAGCCGGGCCGCGAGATGCGGCGCAGGCCGGTGATGACCTTTTCTTTTTCGGGGCCGTACTTGAGGTGCACGCGAATCGTGCCCTGCGGTCCTTCGTTGAGGCGTTCGAAGCTCTCGATGAAACCTTCGTCGGCCAGAATCTGTGAGATCGCGGCCTTCACGCGCGATGCGGGAACGTCGACCGTCTTGTGGTTGGCCGTGTTCGCGTTGCGGATGCGCGTCAGAAGATCGGCGACGGGATCGGTGATCGCTGCCATTATTCCTTAACTCCCCTTACCACGACGCCTTGGTCACGCCGGGAACCACGCCTTTATGCGCGTTCTCGCGGAAGCAGATACGGCACATGGCGAACTTGCGCAGGTAGCCGCGCGGGCGACCGCAGAGTTTGCAACGGTTGTGCTGACGCACGCCGAATTTCGGCGCCCGCTGCGACTTGACGATCATGCTCGTTTTAGCCATTACGCGTTACCTTTCCGAAGCGGAAGTCCCATGGCGGTCAGGAATTCCGAGGCTTCTTCGTCCGACTTCGCAGTCGTGACGATCGTGATATCCATGCCGCGCGCCTTATCGACTTTATCGAAGTTGATCTCCGGGAAGACCAACTGCTCGCGCAGGCCCATGTTGTAGTTGCCGCGGCCGTCGAACGACTTCGGCGGCAAGCCGCGGAAGTCGCGAATACGCGGCAGAACGATGTTGAAGAGTTTGTCGAGGAAGACGTACATGCGCTCGCCGCGCAGCGTCACCTTGGCGCCGATGTTCATTCCCTCGCGGAGCTTGAACGCGGCAATCGACTTCTTCGCCTTCGTGATGATCGGCTTCTGACCCGTGATCTGCACGAGCTCCGCGACGGCGGCGTCGAGCGCCTTGCCGTTCGTGATCGCCTCGCCGACGCTCATGTTGATGACCACCTTCTCCAGCTTCGGGATCTGGTGGACGTTCTCGTAAGCGAACTTGTCCTGCAGCTTCTTGACGACTTCGGTCTTATATTTTTCTTGCAAACGCGTAGCCATGCTTACGCTCCCTTCGCCGATTCGCGCGCGGGTTCGCCGCACTTCACGCAGATGCGATGCGCCACGCCGTCTTTGGTGCGACCGCGACGCAGACGCGTCGGGGTCTTGCACTTCTCGCAGACGTACTGCAGCGCCGAGATCGGAAGCGCCGCTTCCTTCTCGATGATGCCGCCGGTCTGTTGGGCGCCCATGTTGCCGCCCTCTTGACCCTGCTTGGTGTGGCGCTTGACGATGTTCATGCCTTCGACCGTCGCCTTACCGGCGTCGGGGAAGACCGACTTGACCACGCCCTGGCGGCCCTTCTCTTTGCCGCGGCGGATCATCACCGTGTCACCCTTGAGGATATTCGTCTTGGCCGACATGTTAGAGCACCTCCGGCGCAAGCGAAGCGATCTTCAGGAAGCCGCGGTCGCGCAGTTCGCGCATGACCGGCCCGAACACGCGCGTGCCGCGCGGATCGAGGTTGTCCTTATCGCCCTTGATGATGACGCAGGCGTTGTCGTCCGAGCGGACGACCGAACCGTCGGCGCGGCGGATCGGCGCGGTGGTACGAACGATCACGGCCTTGACGACCTGACCCTTCTTTACCGCGGCGCCCGGAATCGCGCTCTTCACGGTTCCGACGACGATGTCGCCGACGTGCGCGTAGGCGTGACGGCTGCCGCCGCTGATGTGGATCACCAGCAGCTCGCGAGCTCCCGAGTTGTCTGCGACTTTGAGTCGCGTTTCTTGTTGAATCATCGTACTTCTTCGCTTACTTCGCCCGCTCGACGATTTCGACCAAGCGCCAACGCTTGTCGCGCGAGAGCGGACGACACTCCATGATGCGGACGATATCGCCGATGTTGGCTTCGTTCTGCTCGTCGTGCGCCTTGAAGCGCGTCGACTTGCGGACGATCTTGCCGTAGGTCGGATGCGGAACGCGCGTCTCCGTCACGACGACGATCGTCTTGTCCATCTTGTTCGATGCAACGCGCCCCTGCTTGACGCGGCGGGCCGTATTACGCTGCTCCATGCTGCTCCTCGGCGATCTTCTTCTCGGAAATCACGGTCTGAATCTTGGCGTACGCGCGGCGCATCTCGCGGATCTTGCTGAAGTCCGTCAGATGACCGGTGCGCAGCGCGAAGCGCAGGTTAAAGAGCTCCGACTTGGTTTCGCGAGCCTTCTGCTGCAACTCGGCGACGGTGAGGGCGCGCAATTCGTTCAACTCACCCTTCTTCATGCCGTAGCCTCCTCACGCGAGACGATCTTCGTTCCGATCGGCAGCTTGGCGGCGGCGAGACGGAGCGCTTCTTTCGCGACGCTCGCTTCCACGCCGGCAAGCTCGAAGAGCACGCGTCCGGGACGCACGACGGCGACCCAGAACTCCGGGTTACCCTTACCGGCACCCATGCGCACTTCGGCGGGTTTCTTGGTGACCGGCTTGTCCGGGAACACCTTGATCCACACCTTACCGCCACGTTTGATGTGACGGGTCATGGCGATACGCGCCGCCTCGATCTGGCGGTTCGTCATCCAGCACGGCTCGAGCGCCTGCAGACCGTACTCGCCGAAGGTCAGCGTATTGCCGCGCAGCGCGCGGCCCGTCATGCGGCCGCGGTGAACGCGGCGCCACTTGACTCGCTTAGGCGTCAACATGTGTTACTCTGCACTCCCTTCGGGTTGCGCGGGCATCGCGGGCGATGCCAGTTCGTCCTGAGCTGCCTCGACGGTCGCGCTCGGTGCCGCAGCCTGCGGACGCGGGCCGCCGGTGCGCGGACGACCGCCGCCGCCGGGGCCACGACCACCGCCGCCGCCGCGACGATCGCGGAAGCCGCCACCGCCGCCGCCACCCTGGCGATCCACGGTGTTCGACATGCGCGGCTGA
>JAGWSR010000130.1 GCA_028869385.1 bacterium | reverse complement strand
TATCGCGCCTCGGGCGTCGCGCTCGGCGGCGCGCTCGACCGCATCGCGCTCGTTACCGCCAACCGCATGGCCGGCAATTCCGACGATGCCGCCGCGATCGAATGTACGCTCGGCGCGCTTCGCGTGCGCTTCGACGCACCGACGCGCGTGGCGCTCGCGGGCGCTGAGTGCGACGCGATGCTCGACGGCGTGCGCCTTGCGGCGTGGAGCTGCGCGCCCGTTGCGGCTGGGAGCGAACTCATGCTGGGCCGTCCGCGCGCCGGTGCGCGCACGATCGTCGCTGTCGGCGGCGGTATCGATGTGCCGGTCGTCCTCGGTTCGCGCAGCACCGATCTCGGCGCGGGTTTCGGCGGTTTCGACGGGCGCGCGCTGCGCGCGGGCGATTGTGTGCCCTTCGGCGAGCCGTCGAGTTCGCGTGGCGCATTTCGCTTGCAACCGCCGCAGTGGGCGCTGCGCGCGCCCGAGGACGACGCGGGCGTCGTATCGGTGCGCGCGCTCGCGGGGACCGAGGCGCCCGCGTTCGGCGAGGCGTTGTGGGCGACGCCGTGGACGATCGCGCCGCAGAGCAATCGCATGGGCTATCGCCTGCACGGAACGCCGCTCGCCGTCCCCGACGGCGCGGGTACGCTCGCATCGCATGCGGTGATGCCCGGGCTCGTGCAGGTGCCGCCCGACGGGCAGCCGATCGTGCTGCTCGCCGATGCGCAGACGACGGGCGGCTATCCGCGTGCCGCCGTCGTGATCGAGGCCGACCTGTGGCGGCTCGCACAGGCGAGTGCGGGGACGCGCGTGCGCTTCGCCCGCGTGACGCTCGATCAGGCACGAGCCGCGCGAGCCGACGTCGAAGCCTATCTCGCGGCGACCGGGCGAACGATCGCCGAACACGTGCAATGATGAAGAAGACGATCGATCTCAACGCCGACGTCGGCGAAGGCTGCGGCAACGACGAAGCGCTCTTCGCCCTCGTGACCTCGGCAAACGTTGCGTGCGGCGCGCACGCGGGAGACGAGGCGACGATGCGCGCGACGATCCGCGCGGCGCGCGAGCGCGGCGTCGCCGTCGGCGCGCATCCGTCGTATCCCGACCGTGCCACCTTCGGCCGTGTGGAGATGGAGCGCTCGCCGGAACGCATCTACGACGACGTTTGCGAGCAGATCGCGGCGATCGCCGCGATCGCGCGGGAAGAAGGGGTGCGGTTGCGACACGTCAAGCCGCACGGCGCACTCTACAACGTCGCCGCGCGCGACGCGCGCGTTGCCGATGCGATCGCGCGCGCCGTACGCGCGAGCGATCCCGAGCTCGCGCTCGTGGGCCTCGCGGGCGGCGCGCAGATTGAGAGCGCACGACGACACGGCTTGCGCGCGGTGCGCGAAGTCTTTGCCGATCGCGCCTATCGGCCCGACGGAACCCTCGTGCCGCGTAGCGAGGCCGGCGCGCTGATCGAGGACGCCGAACGCGCCGTCGCGCAAGCGCTGCGGTTCGTTCGCGACGATGTCGGCGAGACGATCTGCCTGCACGGCGACGGCGCGCACGCGCTCGAATTCGCGCGGCGGCTTCGCCGGGCGCTCGACGAGGCGGGCGTCGCCGTACGCGCGCTCGCAACGGCATGATCCACGGCGTCTCGCTCTGGCCGCTCGTCGGCATCGCGGTGATCGTCATCGGATTCCTTGCACGGCTCAACCCGATGCTCGTGGTGCTCGCGGGTGCGCTCGCGACCGGCATCGCGGCGCACCTCGATGCGAGCGCGCTGCTCGGCGCGATCGGGTCGGGCTTCATCGGGACGCGCAACCTTTCGCTCGTACTCGTCTTGCCGCTCGCCGTGGTGGCGCTGCTCGAACGGCACGGGCTGCGCGAACGCGCGCAGGCGTGGATCGCCGCGGTGCCCGGCGCCGCGCTCGATCGCGTGCTGATCGCCTATCTCGTCTTTCGCGAAGCGACCGCGGCCATCGG
>JAGWSR010000129.1 GCA_028869385.1 bacterium | reverse complement strand
TGTTGTTATTCGAGCCGTTGTTGTTGGCGCCCGCGCCGCCGCCGCCGCCCATAAAGACGCGCGTGATGCTCGGCGTCAATGCCGCGCCGCCGCGCCCGCCGATGTCGTGAAAATTCGTCGACGCATACGTCTTCGTGCCGGTCGAGTACGGATATTGCACGTACTCCGGCGTGCTGCCGCTGTAGGTCGGCGTCCACGCATAGCCGCCGTTGCCGCCTCCGCCGCCGTTGCCGCCGCCGCCGCCGCCCGTGTTTTGATCGTTCGCTAACGGATCTTCATCGGTGCCGCCGCCGCCCGCGTTACCCGGCGCACCGCGAGCCTGATCGCCGCCCGGATATCCATCGGAACCGTTGTTGACGACCGTGGGAGACGTGGGCGAGTTCGGCGCGGTGAAGTTCGTGTAATAGAACTCGTAGTTCGGCGTGCCCATCACGCCCTCGCCCTTGCTGCCGTCGGCGGGGACCGTTTGGCCCGAGCCGAGCGAGAGCGAGCTTTCGACATAATCCGAGTTGCTCCAACCGGTTCCCGACTTGCTAGCAACGGTCAATCCGCCGCCGGCGAAGCCATCGCCCGTCACGTAGAGATTCGCCCCGCCGAGATTCAGCGTCGAGGCGATGTCGAGCGCCGCGACGCCGCCGGTCGTTCCGTCCCAATACGCGCCGGTGAAGTTGCTCGAGAGCGTCGCGGTGACGTACTGCGGCACGCGGATCACTTGAAACGTCTCCTGTCCCGACGTTCCCGTTGCAGCCGCTTCATGATAGGTGTTGATCAAGCCACCGCCGGATCCCGTACCTTGAATGTTCACGGTGCTTCCCGAGACCGAGGTGACGGTCACGTACTCGTAGAGTCCCGCACTGCTGAGCGAGGTGTATCCGCTTCCCGAACTTCCATCGCCGTACGACGTGCCGTTGGTCGAGTTGAAGCTGCCGTCTTGCATCTGAATCACGAGCAGCAGATCGCCCGCGGTGATCGCGGTGCTCGCGCCGCCGCCGGTCGTGTCGGGCGAGGTCGGGCCAGCCGCGAGCGCGATGCTCGTCGAGCCGGCCGCAGTCGTGCCGAACGCGGGCTGAAAGTACGCGTCGTACACACCCGTAATCGTGCCGGGGGAGCCGTCTTTACCCGGCGTCGCGCACACCGTCGCGGCCTGCGCCGGAAGCATCGTTCCGAGATACGTACCGCCGATCGTTCCCGCGACCACCGTCGCGGAGATCAACGCGGCAACGGTGCGTCGAAAGGCCGTACGCCTCTTCGCGATCACTCTTTCCCCCATCCAAAGATCCGATCGACCAAACTCGTTACCGTCACGTAGAATCCGCGTCGCGCGGGCGTGCTCGTGAGCGTCGGATCGACGCTGCCCGCAAGATTATAGCCGACCGCCAGTCGCGTCTGCGAGCCGAGCGACGCTCCGGCTTCGAGCGCGAGGCTCGTCGAGCGCGCACCCAGCGCACCCGGAACGAACATCGTGCGCACTTCGCCGCCGATGTCGTAGCGCGTGCCGAGATAGCGCCGCACGCGCACCGCGTAGAGCATCGAATCGATCGGCACGCCCGCCGCCGCGTCGGTCTTGTAGGCGAAGCGTCCGGCGAGTTCGGTACGCTCCGTCGGGCGATAGATCGCGTCAAGCGAGTAGACTCCGCTCGACGTGCCCGTCTGCGACGCCCCGTTCGTGCGCGTATAGCCGAAGAGCCCGACGAAGCGATCGTTGCCGAGCGGTCGGTAGGCGACCGAGAGACGGTCGTCCACCGCGTTCGCGCCGTTTCCCCACGCGCGCGTGATGAAGCCGACCGCGCCGAGGTTCGACGAGAGATGTCCCGCGAGACCGGCGTTCAGCGTGGAACCGCCGCCGCCGCCCGCGCGCATTTGATAGCCGAGGCTCGCCCGTAAGGCGTTGCCGGGTTCGGCGTAGGTCAGCTGCAGCGATCCGAGCGTGAACCCCTGCGCGCCAGCGCCGATCGCGCGCGCGCCCTGCAACTGCAACTCGCCGGTGAGACGCTTCGAGAGACGCACGTGCTCTTGTGCGCCGAGCGCGTCGTACACGTTGACCCCGTTTCCGGTTTGATTGACGATGTAACTCGAACTCAGCGTGGTCGCCGGCGAGATCGCCTCTTCGAAGCCGGCTTGAAAGGCGTGCGTCGAGGATCCGTTGATGCCGAGGTTGCTCGTGGTGTTTGCGAAGGTCGCCGACGGCGTGCGGCTCCACAATTCGCGCGCGAAGAGACGGCCGCGCCGGGTGAGATCGTAATCGACTTCGGCCATCGTCTGCGACGGCTGCGTCGAACCGTAGTCCGAGCCGCTCAGCGTCATGCGCTCAAGCAGCGTCGCACCGACGCGTCGCTGCGACCGATACGCGAGCGTCGCCTCGGCCTGCGTCTGCGCGGTCGTGGAGAGCGCGGGTGCGCCGCCGAGCGTCGTCGCGCCCGTCGGAACGATCGCGCTCACGTGCTGATCGTGGTGCAGCAGCGCGACCCCGGCGCTGAAAAAGCGCCCGAGCGAGCGCGTGAAGCGCGCCGCAAAATCCGACTGCGTCGAACTCGGACCGATGCCGCTCTGATGCTGTCCGTCGTACTCCAACTCAAAGAGCCCGTGCGCGAGCACGCCGTGTTTCCACGAGCCGCGATACGCGCTCACGCCCGGCGAACTGAAGCCGCCGAACGGATCGTCGTAGCCCGCCGACGTCGCTTGATACGACAGCGCGAGCGCGTCGTTGGCGCCGCGTTGCGTGAGCGCGGCGGAGAACGCGGTTCCCGTGCCCGGAACGGCGTTCCCGGCCACTTGTTGTGCGTTGGATTGATTCGCCAGCGCACCGCTGCTCGTCGCCCGCGAAATCGTGAGGCCGCCTCCCGACCAACGCCGCTCGAACGACTGCGCGGCGACCGAGAGATTGGCGGAGCCCTGCACGTCGTTGAAGTAACTCGCGATCAGCGAGGTTCCCGCATCGCGCGAGAGCGCGACGCGCACGTCGCCTCCGGTCGTCCGCGAACGAACGCCGGGGCCTTGATATTCGTAGCGAACCGAGAGCTCCTGCGGATTGAAATCGGCGTCGTACGGCAACGGAATGTTGATGAAACGGATGATGCCGGTTGAATAATCGATCGTGTAGTCCACGTTTCGAAGCAGCGGCGTCTCACCGATCTCGAGTCCGGTGCGGCGGTCGAGCGCGATCACGCTCAATTGATCCGATCCGACCACGATATTTGGCTCGAGCGATTGCGGAAGCGTCGCGAGCCCTTGCAGCGAGATCAACTGCGAGACGAACGCTTGATCGTTGCGCGCGGTAAACGCCGAGATCGTGGTGCGCCCGTCGCGCCCGAGACTCAACACGCCGCGAGCGCCGCTCAGGAGCTGCGAGTAGCTGCCGAGATCGGAGGGGCCAAGCTGTTCGTTGTACTGTCCCCACATCAGCGAACTGCGCCCGTGGTCGATTCGCGCGTAGAGATGGTCGTTCGAGAGATACGAGCTCTGCACGTGCGATGCGTCACCGTACGTGAGATAGGGACGCGAATTTGGATCTTCCTGAAACGACCCGAACGACGAGACCGGAGCGAGCCGATTCTGCGACTCGTACGCAAGCGTGAGCAGCGATCCGCCGACGCTTCCCGAGGCGAAGAGACCGAGACGCTCCTTGCGCGAACCGCCGGCGTCGTAGGTGCCGTTTCCGTCGATCGCTTCGGGAACGCTGCCCGCACCGAGCGAGACGAGCCCGTTGACGAACGCGGCGCGTACGAACGGCTCGATGTAGAACGTCTGGTGCGCATACGCATTTCCGACTCGCACTTCGACCTCGAGCGGGCCCGCGACGGTGCCGGGCTGCACGCGAATCGGAAAGTAGCCGCCGACCGGCAACGTGCTCTCGAGCACGCGGTTCTCGGAATCGGGCGAATCGTTCACGTCGGGCGAGCGGTGCGGATTCGGGCCCGGTGCGGGCGTGGCGATCGCATCTGGTACGATCGTCGCGTCGCCGCGCAGCAGGCGCACCTGCACGCGCTCCGACGGCGCGGCGGGATGACCGTAACGATCCGTTACGGTCACGTTGATCGGCACCTGGCTCGCGCCGTCGGCGACGAGATGCTGCACCACGCCGAGCGCGATCGTCGCGGCTTGATCGGGACCGTAGATCGTGCGCTCGACGCTCGCGCCGATGAGTCCGTCGGCGCCGATCGCGCGAGCATGCAGCGCGTTCGGTCCCGGCCGCAAGGCGACGCCGTAGAAGTGGAACGACGCGACGTTCGTCTTGCGATCCACGACGAGCTTGCCGATGTGGGTGGCGGGTATCGTTTGACCGTCGACCGCGAGCTCGACGATCGCTCCGGGCGTCGTCTCCACCACGATCTCGGCCGCGTCGATCGGCGACGCGTACCCGGCATCGGGTGCGCCGAAGCGCGCGAAGAGATCCTTCGTCGCCGTCGGAACCAAGTGCGCGAGATCGACGGGCTTCTCCGTCGGAAGCGGCGCGGGCGAGCCTGCCGCGATCAGGGCGATCGCCAGCGCGAGCACGCCGCAGGTGCGTAGGAACTTCACGGTTTGCGCGGCTCCAACGCGAACTCTACATCCTCCATCGTTGCGTCGTCGAGGACGCCGTGAAGCAACCGTTGCGTCGCGCGCGTCGAGTTCATCGGCGCACCGGGCTCGGCCATCGCGTATCCCGGAATCGTCAGCGGATCGAGGCGCAGCACGTGCTCGCCCGGGCGCACCGACGGGAACGAGAAGAGCCCGTTCGTATCGGTCACGGCGAAGCTACCGTCTTCCATCACCACGCGTACGCCCGCGAGCGGTTTGTCGCCGCGCGTGAAGTAGCCGGTGCGCGCGACATCGAGAAAGACGCGACCCGTGACGACGCGCCGCGGCGTGAAGGGACCGTCGAGCACCTGCACGCTCGCGCTGCCGCTCCCCGTGACGGTACCACCG
Organism: bacterium; assembly: GCA_028869385.1. GTDB lineage: Bacteria > Vulcanimicrobiota > Vulcanimicrobiia > Vulcanimicrobiales > Vulcanimicrobiaceae > REEB354. The sequence goes on along the minus strand of JAGWSR010000129.1, from coordinate 20,588 downwards.
CCCGGACCGGGCGCGGAGGCCGTCGCGACGTTCGTGAGCGTCGAGCCAACCGCCGCACTCGCGAGGATCGTCGTCGCATAGGTGATCGTCTGGGTCTCACCCGCGGCGAGTTGCGAGAGCGTCCAGATGAGCGAGCGCCCGGAGACGATGGGTTCGAGCGGCGTACCTTCGACGCGCGCGGTGCCGCGCACGTAGGTCATATCGGGCGGCAGCACATCGTTGACGACGAGTGCGAAGAGCGTTGCCGGCGTTTGATTCTGCACCGTCACCGTGTAGGTGAGCGCATCCCCCGCCGCCGCCGCTGCGCGATCGACCGTCTTGTTCACCGTGATCGAGCGCGATGCGAAGAGCGGCAGGTTGCCGAAGATTCCGAGGAGATCTGCCAACTTCACGTTGCTCGTCGTGAGCGTGAATCCGCCCGCAATCGCGAGCGGCTGTCCATCGAGCGACGTGAGCACGACGTTATAGAAACCCGGCGTGGCCGACGGCGCCAATTGCAGTTCGATGCGACGGTTGAGGTAATTCGGAGCGGCGACGGTGAGAAAATACGTCGCACCCGAACCGATCGTGCTGAGCGGTAGGTTGAAGCCGTACGCGCCGTTGGCACCGCTCGAGACCGACGGCAACATCGGCGTACCCGAGGAGTCGAGCAGCGTCACCCGCGCACCCGCGACCGGCGCCTGCGTGTAGCCATCGAACACGATATCGGCGACGCCGGCGAAGACATTGGTGGAGGTCGTCGCCGAAGCCGACGCATTGTCGGCCGACACCGTCGCGACGTTCACGAACGACTCGCCGACCGCACTTCCGGCCGGAAGCGTCGCGTCGAAGCCGAGCGTCAACGTAGCGCCGGGCGCGAGCGTCGCGACGTCATAGGTGAGCGTCTGACCGCTGATCGTCGCGTGCGAACCGGCCGGTTGACCGTCGATCGTCGTCGATCCCGCGACGATCGCGAGCGGCGTCGGTACGGGATCGACGACTTTTACGTTGGTCGCCGGCGCACCGCCGCTGTTCATCATGCTGATCGCGTAATGCACGGTCGCACCGGGCTGCGATTGCACGATGACGACGCCGTTGACCGTCTTGGCGATCTGCGTGCTCGAACCGCTCGGACCCGTGAGGCTCGGCCCCGTCGCGCCGACGATCCAATCCTCGCCGCTCGCATGCGCGAGACCGTTCGTCGTGCCCTTGACCGTCGTGTGCGCGCCGAGTGTGACGCTCTGCGACTGACCGACTTTCAAGGCGTTCGTGGAGATGACGACGCGCACTTGAATCGAGCCGCCGGGCGCGACATTCGGCGAGACGCTGCCGTTGACGCCCGTGGCGATCGATCCCGATGTCGCGAGCCACGCGACCGAGACGATCGAGAGACTTCCGGCATCGAGCGATTCGAGCTGATAGGCGTCGGTAATGTTCGACGTGTTGTAGATCGTGAAGATCCGCGTGGCATCGCTGCCGACCGCAACGCCGTCGGAACTCGTCGGAGCCTTCTTGTTGGGGCTGATGACGATCGCCGAGAGTTCGGCGACCGTCGCCACGACGGCGTTACTCGCGCCGCGATATTGATGCGCTTGGGCGTCGCGGTACGTCACCGACGCCACGTTGACGATCGCCGTTCCGCCCGCGGGGTCGGCCGCGGAGCGTTGAGGGAGCAACAACCCCACCATCGCCACCGCGGCCGCCGCGAGAATCAGGAATCGTTTCAACGCATGCGACGTGCGGCTACTTCACCGTGACGGAGAACGTAACCGTACCCTGGTTGCCCTGCGTGCCCGAGGGTGACACGTAGTGCAGCGGGACGAGTTGGAACGACGCACCGCCCACGATGTCCACCCACTTCGTCGCCGCGGAACTCCACGTGCTGGTGCCGCCGGCGGCCGGGATGCCCGAGTAGTAGGTGTAGCTCGCGCTCGCGGTCGTATCGGTCGGCGCCGCGTTCATCGTGGCGAACGACGCCCAGTTGGGCGTGGTGATCGTGCTCGTCGAGGTGCTGAGCGTACCGTCGTCGGTGATCGCGAGCGAACCCGCCTGCGTCACCACGGCCGTGAACGACGCATTCGTGTCGGTCGTGCCCTGCACCAGGTTGCGGTAGTCGACGACGTACTGCAGCACGCCGCCGGGGCAGACCGTTCCGGCTGCATACGAAGGCGAAACGCCCGCCGGGCAACCGTTGCTGGTGACGCTCTGCGACTTGGTGAGCGCGACGAAGCCCGTGTAGAGTTCGTCGTGCGTGTCGTTCGTTTTGGTATTGTCGCCGACGCTGACCGCGTGCACGAGCGCGTCGAAGCGGTCGAAGTACGGTGCTCCAGCCGGAACGATGTACTTGACGTAGTAGCTCAGCGAGCTTCCCGAGGTGATCGCGACGTTCGACGCGGTGGAGGTCGAGGTTCCGTCGGTCGCACCGCCGAGCGCAGACGAGCACGCGCTGTCGGAGTACACGCCGACCTTCCATCCGGTCACCAACGAACCGCCCGAGGTTGCGGGAAGCGCGTAGGCCGTCGGCACGTTGGCCGTGATGTTGACCGAGTCGTCGTGGTTGCCGCTATTCTGCAGCGTGTTCGGCACGCAGACGGTCTGACCGCCGGTGCCGAGCGTCGCGGTCGTGGTCGGCGTTCCCACGGTCGTGCTCGTGTTGATCACGTTGTCGCCGCTCAGTCCGACCGGATACGCCGTGAAGTCGTTGTCGGTACTCGCGCCAACGGCTCCGTCGTATGATCCCGACGAACCCGGATTGGCGAGCGGACCGTTCAGCACGCTGTACGTGGTCAACGCCTGGTTCGACGTCTGGTTCGACGCGCCGCCGATCGAGGTGTTGGTCGTGTTGTTGATGCCTTGTCCCGTGGTCGTGAGCGGCGTCGAGGAGCTCGAATCGCTCGTGCCGCCGGGGATGCCCGGTCCGAGGATATGTTCGGTCGGCTGGTTATCGCCGATCACGCCGTTTGCAAGGTTCGTGACCGATCCCGTGTTGGCCGAACCGGAGCCGGTCGGCTGCGCGACGGTGAAGACGAACTGCAGCGCCGCCGCCGAAGCGACGTTCGAGTTGCCCGGATTCGTGGGATGGCTCGAGTCCACGCAGAGTTCGTAGCCCGCCGTGCCGCACGTTCCGCCGTGAAGGAAGATGCCGATGTAGGTGACGCTGCCGTCGGTCGGCAGGGTTCCCGTCGCCTTCGTCCATCCGGATGCGCCGTTCGAGACCGTCGTGTAGTACACGTCGGCGGTCGCACCGCTCGCATACCCGTAGGTCGCGTTGGTCGTGACGGTGACGGTACCGCTGTTGCTCAGTTTGAGCGGCGATCCGCCGAATTGCGGAACGTGGTCGGTGAGCAGCACGCCCGAGACGCTCGCGCCGAGCAGCGCTTTGACCGACTGCAGATCCTTCGCCGAGAACGATCCGCCGTTGTGTGCGCTGATCGTGTAGGTGATATCGCCGGTGGTGCCGTTCTGCGAACTCGCCTTATAGAGGTCGAGGCGCGCGTCGGCGCTTACCGTGTTCGACTGCGTCGCCGAGACCGACGCGGAGGTCTCCGAAGGCGCGCTGCCGGTGGTGGGATAGGTGGTCGTCGCGTAGATCGTCGAGGTGACCGTGCCCGGCGTCGTCGAGGAGTTGCTGAGCGCGTAGTACACGTTGACGACGATCGAAGCACCGGCCGCGGTGTTGGTGTTGGTGTTCTGCAGCCAGTAATCGAGCGAGTTATTGTCGGTCGTACCGTCGAGGCTCGTGAAGTAGTACGTCGTGCCGCCGACCGTCGCCGAGTACTTACAGGGCGAAGATTGCGAACCGACGGGCGTGGTACACGTCGCCGCCCCGTTGCCGAGCGTCGCGGTGGCCGCGTCGCTGCCGCCGAGCGCCGCATCCGACGAACTGGTCGGCGCCGAGCTGTTGCCCGAGATCAGGAAGTAGCCGGGGCCGTTACCGGTATTGGTCAGCGTGAACGTATCGGTCACGACCTGGCCGGGCGCATACGAAACGCCGGTTCCGGCGGTGTTGGTGAGCGTCGGCGCGTTCTGCACCGTCGTCGTCACCGTGTTCGAGGTCGTGTTGTAGGTGTTGCCCGCCGCGTCTTTATACGTCGCGGTGGCGTTGTTCGTGATCTGCGTTCCGGGGTCGTCGTGGCCGTTCGCGGCGCTCACGACGAGCGGCGTCCCAAGCTGGGCCACGAGCGCGAGAGCTGCGGCGAGCGCGGTGAGCCGAGTGAAGCGAGTGATCATTTCACGCGTACCTCATAAGCGAAAGTGGCTGCAGCACCGGCCGACAGCGGGGTGGCTAACGTCCAACGCACCGCTTCGTATGCCGAGAGCGGCGCGGGTACGACATGGGGCTTGCCGTCGCGACCGACCACGCGAATCGTGGGATGCGCGGACCAACGCGATCCATCGAGGCTGTACTCGACGTGCGATCCGGCCGGCGAGGAGAGCAGGCGCACGAACTCGGTGCGCGCCGGAATCTTGCCAACGGGCGCGAGCCCGATCGCGGGCGCCGAGCCGGTATTACGCGCCTCGATGCGGTACGCGACCGTATCGCCCGCGCGCAGCGGACGATCGATCGGCGCGGAGACCGTTTTGCCGTCTCGCAGCGTGAGCAGCGACGCCTGAAGGTGCAGCGCAACCTTTGGCGCCGCAGCCAATGCGACGGTCGTCGCGATCATACAGACGAGCGCGACCGTCACCCAATGCCGAATAACTGACATACCTAAACCCCTTGCGCGCGCGAGCGTCCCACTTCGCTAGAAGCGAAGCGGACGGCCGCACGCGGCTACGACCAATTAGTCGCATCGTACCTGACGGCTCGGCTCGCGGGACGTTCGGCGAACTGGCCACACACGTTCTTTGCACTTTCGGCACAGGCCATGGGCATGAAAGTGAAGGTCGAAGTTGGGGCCTACGCAGCGGGTCTCAGTTGACCGTAACGGCCGCGAGCCACTCTTCGAGGTCGGCCGCGCGCATCGGCAGGCCGAGGAAGTAGCCCTGCGCGAGACGACACCCGAACCCGCGCACGAGATCGAGCTGGCTGCGATTCTCGATGCCCTCCGCGAGGGGCACGATCTGGAGTTCCTGCGCGAGGTTCAGCACGGCCTGGACCATGCTCCGTGATTTGGCGTTGACCTCGCTATCGTTGATGAACGAGCGATCGATTTTCAGATAGTGCGCGGAGACGTCGCGCAAGCGCCCGAGCGACGAATGCCCGGTGCCGAAGTCGTCGATCGCGGTGCGCACGCCGAGCGCGGCGAGCGCGCGTATCGCGGTCGCGATCTCCTCCTCATCTTCGACGAAGACGCGTTCGGTGATCTCGACCACGACGCGATCGGCGGGAATTGCGTGGCGCTCCAGTGCGCGGGCGATATGTGCGCCGGTCTCGCGGTCGAGCGCCTGGCGCGGAAAGAGGTTGATCCACACCTGCAGATCGAGTCCGTCGTCGCGCCACGCGCGCACTTGACGGACGGCCTCGGCGATGACCCACGCGCCGACGCGATCGGCGAGCGTCAGACTCTCCAGCAATTCCAAAAATTGGTTCGGCGCGAGCAATCCGAGACGCGGATGATTCCAGCGCAAGAGCGCCTCCGCGCCGATGCACGCGCGGTCGTCGCCGTCGCATCGGACGATCGGCTGATAGAAGAGTTCGAGTTGCGCGCCTTCGAGCGCCGCGAAGAGCTCGGCGGCGAGCGAAATATCGCCCACGTCGCTCGCCATCTCGTCGGAGTAGATGGCGCTGCGCCCGCGACCGCCCTTTTTGGCGCGATACATCGCGATGCTCGCGTGTCGGAGCAACGCGGCGCGATCGTCGTCGCACTCCGCGCCGGCGACGCCGAGCGAGACCGAGAGATACACCTCCGCTTCGCCCGCGTCGAACGGGCGCTCGAAGTGCGCGGCAATATCCTTGGCGATGGCGGTCGGCGCGAGCGTCGGGGCGAGAAACGCGCACACGAACTCGTCGGCCGTGATGTGCGCGACGAAGCTCGCGGATGACCCCTGCAGTCGCCGCGCGATCGCGCGCAGCAGCGTGTCGCCCGCCGCGCGGCTCAAGCCGTCGTTCGTCAGGCGAAAGCGATCCACGTCGATCATCACGAGGACGAGCGGCGACGGTGCTTGCGCGATCCAGCGCTCGAGACCGATGCGGTTCGGGAGCCCGGTGAGCGGATCGGTCGAGGCGAGCCGGCGATTGCGCTGCTCTTTGCGATAGCGCGAGTCCACGATTGCGCCGAGGAGGATCGCGGCCATCGCGCTCACGATCACATAGCTCTGGAGCGCGACGGCATCGGGGCTACGCACGTGCAGCAACGCGTTGACCGTCGTCATCGCGACGTCGGCCACCACGATTGCGGGGATCGCAAGGCGCAAGCCTCCGCGCGCGGCGAGCATCATGAGCGGCAAGAACGTAAAGAAGAGAATCGGATCGTTCGAGATCTTCAACGGCACCGTCGCATACCCGACCACGATGGAGCCAACCAAGAACGCAAAGAGCCAGAATCGCTCCACGCTACCGAGCGGAACCGGAACCTGCAGCGCCTCCGGAGAGACGCGTTGCGGAGCGACGCGCGGCGTGAGGTAGAGTGCGAGCACCGGCACCGCGACGACGAGGCCGACGCAATCCCCGATCCAGAACGTGATGAGTTGCGAGAAATACTGCGCCCACTCCGTGCGACCGAACGCCGCGGTGAGCGCGACGAGCGGCACGCTCAGCGCGAGCGGCACCCAGGCCATCGTCGCGCAGAAGAGCGATGCGTCGCGAAATCCCACGAGCGGCAGACGCACCCGCGCGACGTCGCGCAAGAACCAGGCCGTCAGCGCGTAGCCTCCGGCATCCACAACGCCGAACAGCAGATAGTATTCGGACGGAACGTGATGCAGTTGCACGGGCGGAAAGAGCAGCGGCCGCAGCAATTCGGCGACGACGCCGAGCACGGCATAGCGCAGCCCGAACGTATAGGCGAGATAGAAGGTGAGCGCGGCACCGAAGTACCACGGAAAGAGCCCGCCGTTATTGCCGCCGTAGACGGTCGCGAGCAGGTCGAGCCCGATCCACGCGACGAGGTACGCGGCGGAGATTGCAGCGACGCGCAGCACTCGAGAAACCGGCGTGGTTGATACCAGCATGACCCTCTCCGCTGATAACGCGACCGAACGCCGTCTAATTATGCGGAGGGGTGAAGACGGCCTCCGCTACGGCGCGAGCGGCCAAACGATCTGCGCGCCGTCGGCAAGGCCTGCGATGTGCGCCGCGAGCCGAGCGCGTTCGCGTAGGTACGCCGCAGGTTCGCGTGCGCGAAGATTGCTCGCTTCGAAGGCCCCGCCGAGCACGAATGGTACTTCGGGCACCAGACGCATGCCGACCGGCAACGCGCCGTTGCGCACTTGCCACTCGTGCGCGAGCGTATGCCCGGTCAGCTCGTCGTATGCGCCGAGGATGCGCTGCGCCCACATCTCGAGCGTGGGCGCACGCTGCTCGCTCTCGCCCGTCTCCGGATCGAACGCGATCACCCCGCGCTCGCCGAGCGCGAACGGCGCGCCGAAGAGATCTTCGGCAAAAAAGAGCATGCCTTCCGCGCTCGCACCGTAGGCGGCGCGCCAGCCGTCGGGTGCGTTACGCGTGCGCAGATCGCCGTTCGCGGCGCCGATGCCGAAAACGTTGAGTGCCGATTCGAAGGCCAACCAGCCGTTCTTCGCGGCGAGCATCTCGGCGAGTTCGTGCCGCAGCGCCGAACCCGCCGCGAACGGCGTCCCGCATGCGTCCAGGGCGGCGAGCGCGTCGTCGGCCGTCAGCGGCGGACCGAACGGCGCGCTCCCGATCTCGAGCAGACGTTGCAGGCGAGGGCCGAGCGTCATGGGACGATCTTGAACCAGACGCGCGTACCGTCGGTGAAACCGCGCAATTGGCCGCCGAATGACGAACCCGACGCACGGTTATCCCACGACGTGATCAGTCGAACGCTCGAGTTTCCACCTTCTTTGAACATCGCCGGAGGATATTCGTCGCGGTCGAAGCCTCTCCGTGTCTTGATTCCCCGAAGCGCGAGACGACGTCGCGATTTCGCGCCTTTGCGCGAGATCGTGAGGACCCGTGCGAAGCCGTTCTTCTGGGCATCTTTGATGTGCTTGGCGGATTCCGGATACTCGCTCTCCGACATCTCGAGCGTGATATCGTAGCTCTTTCCTTTGATCTTCCCTTTTCCGCGCCGTACGTTGCACGGATTGTGGACCCATACGCCGAGCTTGCCGACGAAGTACGAGTGCGATCCCGCCACGGCGAGGTTGTACATCGTACGCGGCAGCACGAGGTGCATCGCCCGTGCCGATGCAACCGTCGCCGACGTGCCGTCGTCGCGCGCGACGCGTTCGCCCGCGACGAGCGACGAGGCCGGAACCCAGCGGCCGTCGGCCAGTGCGAAGGCGTGCTCGCGCGTGACGTCGAGCGCTTTCGGGGAGCCGACGAAGGTGAGTGCGATGATATCGCTCGTGGGATGCGCGAGCGTCTGCGTGATGCGTCGTGCGCTCACCGATCCGTCGATCGCGTTGCGCGAGAGCACGAGGTCGCCCGCGCGGAGCGTCTGGATCGCTCGCGCGCCCTGCGGCGTGAGCACCGGCGTACCGGCGGTGAAGCTCGAGACGGTACAGGTTTCGTCTTCGGCTTCGGAGTCGAGCGCGGCGCTCTCTTCGTCGCCGATCGCCTCGCCGCGCTCGGCTTCGGATGCCATGCTGCTGAGCGCATCTTCACTCTCGCTCTCCACGGCGTCGCCGCTCGCGTCGACCGCGAGACTCTCCGCGGTATCTTCCGCGACGTCGGCGACGGCCGAACCCGCAACGTCGGCGGCGGCCTCCGCGGCGGAGGTCGCGAGTTCGCCGACGCCGGCGGTCACCGCGCCGAGGACGAAGCCCACGGCTTGTTGATCGCCGTACGATTCCCAGCTGAAATCGCTGCCGGCTTCGAGCGAATAGGTAATGCCGTTGATACCGGCGCCGACCAACCCTTGTCCGAGCGGTTCGAGCGCGCCGTCGCTCAGAATATCGACGGCGATTCCCGCGACGATCTCTACGGCACCGATGATGAACCCTACGATCGCATCGAAGATGCCGTGCCCCGTTACGTCGACAAGCGTCTCGGGATTCGCGAGGGCGAACTCATAGCGGTTGAGCGCATCTTGCGAGTAGAGATCGCTGCCGAGTTGCGAGTCGGCCGTGATGAAATTGCCGAGTCCCGGATCGTAGTAGCGCGCGCCGAAGTAGTAGAGGTGGCGCGACGCATCGAGTTCGTGCGCCTGAAAGCGCTTGGTGAGCGGCGTGCTGCCGGTCGAGCCGGCGCTCGCCGATCCGTACGGTTCGTACGCCAAACGCGCTTCGAGCCTCCCCTCACCGTCGAGGACGACCGAGGTGCTGCCGACTTGGTTCGCGTGAATGTAGCGAACCTGCGGAGCCGATGCCACCGGCGCGGTCGCGAGGTCGCCGCCGCGCGAAACGGCGGCGTACGTTGCGCCCTTGTCGTCCGCGAGGTAGATCGTGGACATCGCCGTATGCCCGGGCATCGCTTCGATCTCGACGCCCGCAAACGGGTAGCGCGTCACGATGCCGTTCGCCTCGCGCTTTTCGATGCGCCTCCCGCCGTCGTCGTAGGCGTAGGTTTCGACCGGGCCCGTGCCGTCGGCCGATTCCGTGAGCCGATCTTCGGTGTCGTACGCGAGCGTGGTCACGCCGTGCGCGTCGCTGCGACGCGTCATATTTCCGCTGAAATCGTATGCGGCGGAGACGACCACGCTGCCGTTGCGCGTGAGCGATTCGAGACGATGCGCGTGGAAGTGTCCCACGAGATCGCCGTCGCGCACGCGCAACCCGCTCGGATCGTACGCATAGTCGCGCGAGCCGTAGAGTCCCGGCGCGTTGGCGCCGGTCAAACGGCTCTGCTCGTAAGAGAAGCGCTCCGAGCGATCCACGCCGCCGGCTTTCAATTCGTCGATGACGGCATGAACGTTGAAGAGTCGATCCCACGAGAGCGAGGAGTCGAGCACGGTGTTGCCGCCGCTCGCGGTCACGCGTTCGCGCGAAGGCAGACCGACCGCGAGATAGGTGACCGACGATGACGCCGATGTGCCGTAATCGATCCGTCCGGCGAGCCCGAGCGGCGTGCGCGCGGCGAAACGAACCAGCGGGTCGTTCCCCAGGCCGATCGCGGCGAGTTGTCCGTACGCATAGCGGTGGGTCACGACCGAACCGTCGGGCTCCACCGTCTCGACCGCGCGCGAGCGCGGATCGTAGAGCTTCGTCTGGGTGTACGCGCCGCCGTCACCATACGCGAAACGGCTCGCATTCACGTTTCCGTACACGTCGTAGGCGAAGCGCTGCTCGTAGATGCGTCCGTGCGCGCCGTCGGCGACGGTCTTGGTGAGCGCACCGACGCCGTTGACCGCCGGATCGTCGTAAGTGTACGCCACCTCCGTGTCGCGCGCACCCGTCGCAAAGGTTCCGGTCTTGCGAATGATTCGACCGCGCGGATCGCGTGCGTAGTCGATGCGATCGCCGCGGGCGTCGAGCGTGCGCGCGAGCAAACCATCGGCGCCGTAGTACATACGCAGCGCGCGCGCCGTTGGATCGGGATTCGAGTTACGATCCGGATCGTTGACGCTCGTGCGGCGACCGACGGAGTCGTAGGTGACGGTCGTCGCGATCCCGTCGGGGTTGTTCGTCGTGCGCGGCTCGAGCGCCGAAGCGAACGCGCCATCGGCATCGTAGGCGAACGTCGTACGCGCGTCGTGTTGATCGGGCAGCGTGAGCGACGTCACCTTGGACTGATCGTCGTAGTAGCCCGAGGAGATGACGGTGCGCATCTGCGCTGGCGTTCCGGCCGCCTTGGTGATCGCGGTGACGAGTCCCGGCCGATACGCAAAGCGCGTGACGGACGGATCGCGATCGGTCACGTCGAGCGGCTGAACGAGTTCGAGCGGACGCCCGGCCGCGTCGAATGATTCGGTCGTCCAGGTGAAACCGTTACCGCTCGACGACGTGCAGGTTTGCGTGCCGAGGAACGCCGGGAGCGAGGTGCGTTCGGCCTGTCCGCCCGAGTCGAAATTCGAGCAGACGATCGTTCCCGGGCCGTTGTTCCCGTCTTCGGAGAGTTGCTGATAGTCGCGCCCGAGACCGTCGACATACTCGCGGCGCCACACGAAGCGTGGCGCTTCGTCGCCGGTCGGCCACGCATCGAGCGTATCGCTCTCCTCGACGTAGCGCTGCTGCGCATCTTCACCGCGAGCGAAGGTCTGCAGGGTGATGACGCGCGCCGCCCGATACGCCGACGCGTCACCGGTGAGCGTGCCCGCGCAGTTCTGCGACGAGCGAACGTTCGCGGGTTGCTGCGGTATCGGTCCCTGCTCCGCGGCGACGAAGCCGAATTCGTCCACGCAGGCGACCGAAATCGCGCCGTTGGGATCGCGACGCGCGGCCTCCACGCCGAAGCGCGGATCGTACCCGAAGGTCGTCGTCGCGCGCGCTCCCTGCGCGTTTGCCGGGCTCACTTCCCGCTCGGGATAGGTGTTGAACGACGACTCGTAGGCGACGTCGGTCGTGCCGCCTCCGGGTTGCACGATCCGCGTCTGATTGCCGAAGGTGTCGTACGCATAACTCGTCGTGAGCCAGGCGTCGTTCGTATTGTCGTAGATGCCGTCGGTCAGTTGGTTGCCGCGCGTGTCGTAGGTGAAGCGCTCCAGATGGAGCGCGCCGGCATCGAAGGCTTCCGGCGCGCCGCACGTCGCGGCCGTCGTAACCTTTCGCGTGCGCATGAGACCGAGCATCCAGCCGTCGGGACGAACGTCGTTCTGATAGGTCGAGCACGTGAGCACCGACGGGCCGCCGAGACGGGTGCCCGACGCGTCGAACGCACCGACCGAGTCGAGCTTCGTCACGTTGCCGTATGCATCGTACGCGAAGGTTCGCGAGCGCCGCACGTCGAGCGTGCCGCCCTGATACTGCGACGTCTCGATCGCGCTTACGTGTGGATCGACGACGCGTCCGCCGCCGCTCGACGCGCGCGCCGATTCCGCGACTTCATAGGTGTTGTCGGTACGCGAGAGCAGTGCACCGGCTGCCGTGCACGAGCGAATGCCGGGCGTGCAGTGCGCCTCTTCGCGCGACACGAGACCGGTGAGCGGCCACGCTTGATGGTACGTTTGCAGCGCGACCGCGCCCGTGCCGCGATCGGTGGACTCCATCGTTTTGAAGCCGAGCCAGCCGCGGCCGTCGTACGTGAAGAGCCCGTCGGCATAGTGGAAGGTGGAGAGGTAGCGGTAGGTGCTCGCGTTGCGCGCGTGATCGTTCTCGTGCAGCAACTCGGCGACCACCGGTCGAACGCCGCCGCCGACGCGTTGGTACGGCCCTTGACCGGGGGTCATGCGATACGCATAGTCGAGCGCATCGCTGCCTTCGGTCGTCTGCGTTTGGCGCGGCGTATAGACGTTCGGATCGGAGAGCGGGGCGTAGTGCACGCGCGTCACCCCGCCGATGGGATTGGTAAACGCGGTGATGACGTCGGGCGCGGAGACGGTGCTGCGCATTCCCGAAAGTGCCTCGCGGCCGCGATCGGGGTAGAGCTGTACGAGGCTCGGCGCACCGCTGCCGACGAAATCGAGCGGCATGATGCGCGATTCCACGTCGGGGCTAAAGCTGGAGACGGCGCTCACCGGATCGCCGATGCGACCCTCGGTGACCGTGAACGTGTCCACGCGAATCGTATTGCCGAACGCATAGACGTTGACGATCGCGGGCGCGCCGCTGCTCGATGTGTCGATCGGACCGACGTAACGGCTGGAGCTTGCGGGACTGTTCGAGCGTTCGAGATCGCCTGCCACGAACGCGCCCAGACCGGTCGCGAAGATCGGCTGCATCCGCAGCGTATGATCGGCCGCGCGCGAGGCGATGACGACGTCGGTCAAGCCGTCGTGGTTGAGGTCGAGCGGCCATGCGCCGATAACGTCGACGACCGGCGCATCGGTCTGCGTGGAGATCGGCGCGGCGAAGCCCGATCCGTTCGCGAGCGCCGTCGAGACCAGCGCCGTACCGCGACGGTCGCGCGTGATCTGCACGAGATCCACCATCCCGTCGCCGTTCACGTCGGCGAAGAACATCGCGACCGGCGACGGGTCGAGCGGGAGCGTCTGGATGCGCGGCTCGCCGAAGCGATTGCCTTCGCTCAGCATCGTCGCGACGGTGAGTCCGGTCGGCGCCTTCCATGCGAGCACGAGATCGGAGCGTCCGTTGCCGCGAACGTCGGCCAGCCACGCGTAATCAGGCTTGCTCGGAAGATTGAAGATTTGCAGCGGCTCGGCATCGAGCCGACAGCCGTTCCCGGTATTGCGATAGAGTTGTACGCCGACGCGATTGTTGGTGTCGAAGACCTGAACGGTATCGGCGCGCCCGTCGGCCGAGACGTCACCGGAGAAGAATCGCTCGCCGGGCTGATGCGCGACCTGCGCGGCGGTGCACGTGACGAAGCGATCGCTTCCGTTGGAAACGGCCGAGACGAGGTGCGTCGCGGAACCCGCGTTCGTCGCGAGCGAGAGATCGGCACGTCCGTCGCCGTTGACATCGACGGGCGAGACGTTCGATGTATTCGGTTGCGGCGTCGAGAACGCGAGCGTAACGGGGCGGAAGGTGGCGTGCTCGCCCGACCATGAGATCTCGCTCGCGCGCGAGCAGGCGTCGGCGCCGCAGCGCTGCACCGAAGCGAGCAGACTACGCCCGCTGCTCGCGCTCGTGCGATAGGTGAGCTTGGTCTGCGCGACGGGCGTTTCGTTGACGTATGTCGCGACGGCGCGCAGTAAGCGCGGCTCGCTGTAGGAGATGCCGCCGACGTACTGCACGATCGGATCGGGGCGCTCGCCGTCGTAGATGAACCGTACCGATCGATTGCTCTGTGTACCCGCTACGTCGGCATTAGAACCGTAATCGATACGCGCGATATCGCGATTCAGATTCGGTGCGCCGGTGGTATAGGTGTAGAGGATGGTATTGCCGTTGGTTCCGCGCACCGAACGCGCGAGCCAGCGCCGCACCTCGGGCAGCGAACCCGCCATCTCGCGCGAATTCTCATCGGCGCCGTAGGTGACCACGCTGCCGTCGCGCTGCGTGACCGTGAACGAGCAGGGTCCCGATCCGCACATCTGCGTGGAGGCGACGACGTACTGCCAGGTTTGAATCTCGGTCTGATAGGCCGAGCCCGGTGCGCCGTACTCACCGCTCGTCGCGATGAGACGCGCGCCGTCGAGACAGAAGCGATCGCTACGGGTGAACGTGATCGTACCGCGCACGCCGTCGATCGCCGGGATCTGCGGACAGCGCGTGATCGCCGAGATGCCGGCGAGTTGCCAGCCCACCCCCGAGACACCGTTGCTCTGCGCACTGTCGTATTCGAGCGAGAGGCCGGGCTGCGCGCCGTCGATACCGGGCGGCACTTCGATCGGGATGGAGACGTGGAAGTTTCCATCCTTATCGACGCTGGTCGAACTCTCGTCGGGAACCACGCGATCGGCGCTCTGCACCAGCGGAGCGGGGCGATGCACGGGTGCGGTATACGGGCGCGCTTGCGCGGGCAGCGTCGGCGCGACGATCGCGCCGATGAGCAGCACGGCAAACGCGCGTGCGAAGAGCAACGGTGTTTTCATCTCGGCCTTTCTACGGAGCGTTCCGCGGAACGCTGACGAGCGGGGCGGGGCTGCGCAGTTGCGCGGCGGTGAACGTACGCATGCGGTTCACCTGCCACGTGGTGAGCGGACCGCAATCGTAGTTCTGCGAGGTCAACATCGAGAGACCGGTGTTTCGATCGACCGTCTCGGTGTAATCAACGCGGACGCACATAAAGCCGTCGACGGTGATCTTGTCGGGGATCTTGTCGGTAAACGAGAGCCCCACGGCCCCGCATGCCACGTAGCCGATCGGCGCGACCGGCATGAACACGCCGCGAATCTGGTTGCCGACTTGGCACGTCCAGAGCGCGACGTAATTCTCCGGCGCCTTCAGCACCGGATTGACCGGATCGTCGTTGATCACGTCGAGCACCACCACCGATTGCTCGGTCGGCGGCGTTCCCGGCGGCGGGAGATTCCAGTTTTGCGGCTGGCAGTAATCCGCGAGGATGTAGCCCTTCGGCGGCTTCGTCGGACGCCAGACTTCGAAGTCGAACGACCCTTCGAACGCGCCGCTACGGCTGAGCGTGCACGTGTACGTGCTCACCACCGTGAGGTCGAGGATGGGAAGGGTTAGCACGCCACTTCTTTCCAGCTCGGGCTGAACGTCGTGCCGCCGATCTCGAAGCAGTAGTTGCCGGGCGAGTCGTAGCGCTTCGTGAAGATCACCGTGGTGATCCCGATGAAGACGTACTCGCTGACCTCGAGATAGATGTCGGTCGCACCGGCCGGGACGTCGAGCGCACGCGTGGTGCCCGCGGTGAAGTTGCCGCTCTCGATCGTGTAGCGAGTGCCTTTGAGCGAGTACTGCACCTTGAACGTCGCGACGTACGCGCCGGTGTTCTTGACGCGAATGGTTCCGCCGGTCGCCGCCGCCATGTGCGCGACGATTGCAGCTTGATTGAGCTCGATCGTTTCCATGATGTTCTCCTAACAGAGCGTGATGAAATACGCCTTGGCTTTGCACGAAGCCGGGCAATAGGAAACACGACCTCGGACCGCTCCGAGATCAACCTACAGCATGGAGATCGAGATGAATCGCGCTACATGCCCACACCCATTGGACGCACCAGAGTGCAAATCCAAGACAGATACGGACTTCGCACGAACGCACACGGCGTTCCTATCGGCGCATGCGGTATTTATGGCCCATACGAATGCTCGTTTTTGCGCGACTCATTTGGACAGCACACAATGCGCTGCGTCATCACCGTATCGCGCGCGATCCAACAGCACGATAGTATGCCTATATGGACTCAAGCCATGCAAAACATCGATTGCTGCCCAGCTCGTCGCATCCAGACCGCCCCGCTTCCCAATTCCCTCTGTTCACGCTTCAGTAAGCTCGCCTTCAAACGGACAAGGCCGCTTATATATTAATGAGACGCAAGCCGAGACTGCTTCAGGCACCGGTTTTAATCCACGAAGCCTTTATTTTTCTCTTTATCATTGCATACACAGCGGAGAGCTTGTCACGACACGAGCGCGGCCGTCGCCTGTGAGCCTAGCCTGAGTGGAGAGGTCTAGCAAACGCAGTTTGCCAAACGACACATCGAGGAAGAAAAATATATTTTTGGGCCTTTTGGCCCATCCGCTTTAAGGGTGAATCGCATGGGAAAAGTCCAATATTTATGCATAAACAGGCAGACTGCACAATGGCTTCTTGAGAGCAAAGCCTTACGAGATATTGTAGCATCAGCTTTAGTAAGTCATTTTGACGAAATGAGTGCCTCAGCGCCCTTTTCGATTGGCCCTCTTCGCGTCAGACTCTCGAACGACGATACGCTCCTCGCGATCTGGAACGTTGATTACGCAACCGTAAGCGGGGACGACGCGATCGGTTTTATACGAATCATGGATCCATATTCGCTCTTTCACGCCGACGTCGAAGTTTTTCCAGCAACCTTTGAACGAATGCTGATGATTATCAATCAGCGCTTTTTGAACAGACTCTTTCCAACAACTTTCTATTTTAGGCGTCTAGAATCCGGCGGATCGAAAGTCGCCGCGCCAAAGCGCTCCTCCGGCGAGTTGCAAAACATCGGCTTTTACGAACGCGTTGTTCAGATTGGACACAGCAGCGTACGATCAATGCTCATCGTTGGGCCGGCCTATGACTGGGACAAGGTTGCGAAAGAAGCGGTAAGCCGCGAACATGAACTCGATGAATTAGTAAAACGAGCTCAACTTATCGAACACGCTAAGACTCCATTCAAAAAGGCAAGCGATGTTCTTCGGACACTATTCTCTCCGCTTGCAGATCAAACAGGACGGGGCATGCCCGTAGCCCTCCCATTTACCCAAAGAACCCGAGGGGATGGAATTAGCAGCGAAGACGTGTATCGCACTCTGCGATGGACCTACGAAGAATGGATTTCACCAGACTCTCCCCTCGCTGACGAACAGCGACATCTCATAGACTCGGATGTCGTTACAAATAATCCGCTGCGGGTAGTTGGGCCAGCTGGTTCCGGGAAGAGCCTCCTAATGCAGCTCTTGGCGATCAAGCTTCTCAAGGAATCCACGGCCAATCGCATTATATTTCTAACTCATAACCAGGCAATGCGTGCAGCAGCGTTAGATCGCTTCTTAGTATTGGGCGCTCGCAATTTCATGGACTACGGAAAACTTGCTGTCAGAACACTCTCTGATTTCATGACGGAACTTACGAGCATCCCGATACACAACACTCTTGATTTTGATCCAGAGAAGGCAGCGGCGACCAAAGACGACCTATTACTAACTGCAATCAATTCGGCCTTAGATGATGTAGCGATCGACCTTCCTGACATGAAAACGATTCGATCTCTAATTGAACGCGATTCATCAAAAAGAGTTCTTCTTGAGCTTATAAAAAATGACATTTCAACTGCGATCAAAGCGCGCGGACTAGCCGGGGAGCGCGATGCATACGTTACTTCGGAATTCGCGCTCGGTCAATTTCATGGAATCCTCAGTCAAGAAGAGAGAAATTTTATATTCACGGTTTTTGCTTACTATCAATTGGATTTAGCAAAATACGATGTGCTAGACAACGACGATATTGCACTAACAATGCTTGGGCGCTTGCGTTCTCCACTTTGGCAAAACCTTCAGCGGAGATCACTTGGATTTGACTTTGTCTTTGTTGATGAGGCGCAACTATTTAATGATAACGAGTGCCAGATATTTTCGCTACTCACCACGGGTGCCAGAAACTTCACTCCAGTCGTCTTAGCGCTCGACGCTGCGCAAGATTTGTACGCGGCTTCAAAGAGCGGCTTGGGCTCACTCGGAATCAAAGGCATCCAGAGAGGGGTACTAAGCAGCACACATCGGATGCCGCCTGCCGTCGCGCGACTCGCTTATTTCGTAATCTCAAAAACAACTGAGCTCTTCTCAGAGGACTTTCCGGATTTTACTTCCGGATTTGATGCTCCGGGTGAGCAGGCGATTGAGGCAATAAGTCTACTAAAGGAAGAGAGACCGCGACTAGCGAGGTCTGCGAACAAATTAATACGAGAGTGCAGATCGAGAGGATTTCGTCAGTTCGCGATAGTCTGCCATGCCCAAAATGAATATGACCGTATCGGTCGTGAACTTCGAGATCTAATGAAGGATCTTGACTTTATGGTTGTTGAGTCGAGAGGGCAACGACCGAAATCAGACCACGCGTTTATCATTTATTGTCGCCCCGAGCTCGTTGGCGGCCAGGAGTTCGATTGCGTGATCTGCATTGGTTTAGAAGAGAATATCTTGCCGATTAAGGTCCCTGATAATCCGATCTTGGAACAGACGCTCGAACAGGAAGCATTTCGAGAGATGTACTTGTGCTTTTCACGAGCGCGTCATGAGCTATTTATTTTAAACGCAGCTGACTCATTGCCATCGCCCGTATTAACGGAGGCTATCGAGCTAGGTTTTTTGAGTGAAAGCCAAGCTAAGGGATAGGAAGCCCTTGATTTTTGCTTTCGCGG
This sequence comes from bacterium, assembly GCA_028869385.1. GTDB lineage: Bacteria > Vulcanimicrobiota > Vulcanimicrobiia > Vulcanimicrobiales > Vulcanimicrobiaceae > REEB354. The sequence goes on along the minus strand of JAGWSR010000129.1, from coordinate 1,975 downwards.
CACCGGAAATGCGGCGAATCGGTTTCTAAAATATGAAGGGGCCCCGACGAACCGTCGAGGCCCCTTCGCTTGTACTGCGCGGGGCAGTGACTACATCATGTCGTAGCCGCCCATGCCGCCGCCGGGCATTGCCGGGGCTTCCTTCTTCGGTTCCGGCTTGTCGGCGATCAGGGTCTCGGTCGTGAGGACGAGGGCACCGATCGACGCGGCGTTTTGCAGCGCCGAGCGCGTGACCTTGAACGGCTCCACGATACCGGACTTGAACATGTCGACGATCTCGCCGGTCATGGCGTCGAAGCCGTGCGGAGCGGTCTTGCTCTTGACGTTGTTCACTTCGACCGAACCTTCGAAGCCGGCGTTCGAGGCGATCTGACGCAGCGGCTCTTCGAGCGCGCGCTTCACGATCTCGATTCCGATCTTCTCGTCGGCCCACGAGTTGGCGTGGCCGTTGGTCTTCGGCGCATCGGCGATGTACTTGTCGATCGCCTTGATCGCGTGGATCAGCGACGAACCGCCACCGGGGATCATGCCTTCCTGAACGGCGGCACGCGTGGCCGAGAGCGCGTCTTCGATACGGTGCTTCTTCTCTTTGAGCTCCGTCTCGGTCGCCGCGCCGACCTGGATCACCGCAACGCCGCCCGAGAGCTTCGCAAGACGCTCTTGCAGCTTCTCGCGATCGAAGTCCGAATCGGTCTCCTCGATCTGCTTCTTGATCATCTCGATGCGGCCCTTAATGGCTTCCGCCTTACCCGCGCCGTCGACGATCGTCGTCTCTTCCTTGGTAACCGTGACGCGCTTGGCCTGGCCGAGCTGATCCGGGGTCACCTTGTCGAGCTTGAGGCCGAGCTCTTCGGAGATCACCGTCGCGCCCGTGAGCGTCGCGATGTCCTTGAGCATCTCCTTACGGCGGTCGCCGAAGCCCGGCGCCTTCACCGCGACCGACGTGAACGTGCCGCGCAGCTTGTTGACGACGAGCGTCGCGAGCGCTTCACCTTCGATATCTTCGGCGATGATGAGGAGCGGCTTCTGAACCTGAACGACCTTTTCGAGGAGCGGAAGAATGTCGGCGATCGCCGTGATCTTGCGCTCGGTCACGAGGATGAACGGGTTGTCGAGAACCGCTTCCATACGCTCGCTGTCGGTGACCATGTACGGCGAGATGTAGCCCTTGTCGAACTGCATGCCGTCTTTGGTCTCGACTTCGGTCTTGAGCGTGCGCGACTCTTCGACGGTGATGACGCCGTCTTTACCGACCTTCTCCATCGCGTCGGCGATCAGTTCGCCGATCTCGCGGGTCTTGGCCGAGATCGACGCGACCTGCGCAATCTTCTCTTTGGTGTCGACGACCTGCTTGAACGAGCTCATCTCGTTCACGGCGATCTCGACGGCCTTCTCGATGCCGCGCTTGATGAGCAGCGGATTCGAGCCCGCGGTCACGTTGCGGAGACCTTCGCGGATGATGGCCTGCGCGAGCACCGTTGCGGTGGTCGTGCCGTCGCCGGCGATGTCGTTGGTCTTCGACGCAACTTCCTTCACGAGCTGGGCGCCCATGTTTTCGAAGGTGTCGGGGAGTTCGATTTCCTTCGCGATCGTCACGCCGTCGTTGGTGATCGTCGGCGAGCCGAATTTCTTGTCGAGCACGACGTTGCGGCCCTTGGGACCGAGGGTCACCTTCACCGCGTCGGCGAGCATGTTCGCACCGCGCTCGAGCGCGCGGCGGGCGTTTTCATCAAATACGAGTTGCTTAGCAGCCATGATTAACTCTCAGAAACTCCTTAAACGCCGGCCGCGACTTTGTCGACGACAGCGAGGACGTCTTTTTCGGAAACGATGAGGAACTCGGTACCGTCGACTTTGATCTCGGAACCCGAGTACTTCGAATAGATCACGCGATCGCCGACCTTCACGGTCATCGGAAGGGTCGTGCCGTTGTCGAGCACGCGGCCGGTGCCAACCGCACGGACGATGCCCTCTT
>JAGWSR010000128.1 GCA_028869385.1 bacterium | reverse complement strand
TAAGACGACCGACGGCGGCAAGACGTGGACGAACGTCGGGCTGCGCGGCACCAAGCACATCGCGCGCATCCTCATTGATCCGAGCGACTCCAAGCACGTCATCGTCGCGGCGCTCGGCAACGTGTTCGCCGATTCGCCGGATCGCGGCGTCTATGTCACCTTCGACGGCGGCGCCACGTGGAGCAAGACGCTCGACGGCGGCCCCGAGAGCGGCGCGTCGGATATCGCGATGAGCCCGAAGGCCCCGAACGTCATCTACGCGGGCATCTGGGAATTCCAGCGCCGCCCGTGGACGTTTCACAGCGGCGGTCAGCACGACGGACTCTACAAGTCGAGCGACGGCGGCAAGACGTGGACGCGACTGACCGGAGGCGGCTTGCCCGAGGGCATCACGGGACGCATCGGCGTTGCGGTCGCGCCGAGCGATCCCAATCGCGTCTATGCGCTCATCGAGTCGAAGCACGGCATCCTGTGGCGCTCCGACGACGCTGGATCAACGTGGAAGCTCGTCAGCTCGAACACGCTCGTGGATCAGCGACCGTTCTACTTCTCGCACATCGAAGTCGATCCGACGAACCCCGACCACGTGCTCACCGCCTCGACCTCGCTCGCCGAGAGTACGGACGGCGGTCATACGTTCAAAGCCATCGCGCGCGACGTGCACGGCGACTATCACTCGATCTGGATCGCTCCCGAGAATCCGCGCCGCATCATCGTCGGAGAGGACGGCGGCTACGCCCTCACGGTGGATGGCGGACGCACGTGGGCCTTCTGGGCGAATCTGCCGATCGGACAGTTCTACCGCCTCGGCCTCGGCAACGACAATCCGTACACCATCTGCGGTGGACTTCAAGACAACAATTCGTACTGCGGCCCATCGAATTCGCTCGACCAAGCCGGCAACAGCAACGCGTCGTGGTACGCGGTGGTGCAAGACGACGACGGTCAGTGGGCGATCCCCGATCCGCGCGACGCGAATCTGATTTGGTCCGACGGACAAGACGGCGCGCTCTTCGTCTTTAATCGTCGCTCGCGCGAGTATCTCTACACGCAACCCTACTTCACCAGCGTGCAAGAGGACTACAACATCGCGACGAGTCCGTATCGCTTCAACTGGGAATCGCCGATCGGCTTCGCGCCGTGGGATGCGCGCATCGCGTGGTTCGGCGGTAACGTCGTGTTCCAGTCCACCGACGGCGGCTATCGCTGGAAGCCGATCAGCCCCGATCTCACCCGCAACGACAAAGCGCATCAGGCGCCGGCCGGTGGTCCGATCACGCACGACGTGACCGGTGCCGAGTACACCGACACCATTCTCGACATCGAAGGCTCGGCGGTCTCGCGCGGCGAGATTTGGGTGGGCACCGACGATGGGCTCGTGCAGATGACGCGCGACGGCGGCGCGCACTGGAAGAACGTCACGCCTTCCGGCGCGATCGCGGGCGGCCGCTTCGAAACCGTGGCGCCGTCGCCGCTCGTGCGCGGCACCGCGTATGCGGTCGAAGACGCGCACCTCATGGGCAACGACGCGCCGCACGTATGGATGACGACGGATTACGGCGCGCACTGGCGCTCGATCGTCGGCGGACTTCCGCATGCGCTCTGGACGCGTGCGATCCGCCCCGACATCCACAACGCCTCGCTCGTCTATCTGGGCACGGAAGAGGGCATGTGGGTCTCCTACGACCGCGGCGTGCGGTGGCAGAGCCTCCGCAACGGCATGCCCGCCGTCTCGGTTCGCGATATTCGCATTCAGCCGCAGTTCGACGATCTCGTGATCGCGACGCACGGCCGCTCCATTTGGGTGATGGACGACATTCGCCCGCTGCAGCAACTACCGCAAGCAGTCGCCGCGGGAGCAATGCTCTTCGCGCCGCGCACGTCGTACGAATACAACCTGACGAACAACACCGAAGGGCTCTACACGAACTACGCCGCGGCGAATCCGCCGTACGGCGTGCCGATCACGTACTATCAAGCGGCACCGCAAGCGCATGCGCCCCAGGTCACGATCCTCGACGCGCGCGGGCACGTGGTACGCACCCTGGACGGCACGAACGCCGCCGGACTCAACCGCATCGTCTGGAACTTCACCTCGGCGCCGCCGGTGAAGTGGACGGGCGCGCCCAATCCGGCCTTCGCCGGTCCCGACGACGGACCGACCGTCGTTCCGGGTGCGTACACCGTGCGCATCGCGCTCGACGGTCGCACGATGGAGCAGCGCGTTACCGTCGCACCGGATCCCCACGCCACGCTCACGCGCGCGCAGATGCAAGCGAGCTACGACGCCTTCGCGCATCTCAACACGCTCTACTCCGATGTGGACGTGATGCTCAACCATCTCGACGCGATCGGTAAGGCGATCGCTGCCGAACCGGCCACGCAGAACGCGGCGGCCACCGCGGTGCTCGCACGTGCACGCGCGGCGCGCGCGGCGGTACAGGCGAAGCTCACCGCAGCCTACACCAACGGCGAAGATTCGGTTTCGCGTCCGGGCTCGCTGCGCGAGAATCTGGACGGGGCCTTTACCTCACTCGATTCGTTCCCGGTGCAAGCGATCGTGACGCCCGCTGCCGCGCAGTTCTACGCGCGCATCGACGCCGAGTACCGCCGCGCCCGCGCCGCATACGACGCGTTCAACAACGCCCTCCCCGCGATCAACGCCCGACTCGTCTCGGCCGGATTGCATCCGCTGCCCGGCATGGAAACGCCGTAAGCGATGAATGAAGGGCACGATCCGAAGCAGCAGCGGACCGTACCGTACGTCGTTCGGATCGTCGAAGATCAGTGGACGACGTGGCGGCACGTGATCGAGGCGATTGCTATCGTCGCGGCGGGCCTCTGGGCGTTCTACACGTTCGTCTATCAGGAGAACATCAAGCCCGCGAGCGAACCCGCGGCGCTGACGCCGAAGATCATCGTGTCGCGCCTCGGTCGCGACGCCACGCGCGACTTGCTCAACGTGACGCTGCAGTTTCGCAACTCGGGCAAGACCGAGATCGATATCGCGGCCGACGCGATCGACGTCTACGGGGTGCGGTACGGAACGAAGCCGGTCGCGAAAACGCAGTCGCTCGGCAAGAAGTTCGTCTCGTTCTCGCGTCAGCTTCCGGTCATCTCGCGGACCGTCGTGCTGCGTCAGTACGAGTTGCGTGCGCTCGCGAAGGGTGGGATGGCCGGCTATCACATCGTGCTCGAGCCCGGCGCAACGGCCGATCTGCCGATGGACCT
>JAGWSR010000127.1 GCA_028869385.1 bacterium | reverse complement strand
GTACGCTCGGCGTTGCGCGGGTAGATCATCCTCGCGCACTTCGACGTCGTGCGCGCGTAAATGCGCGAGGAGAGCGTCGTAGTCGCCGCAGCGCAGCCCCGGATGCGCCTTTTGCGCCGGGCGAAAATCGGTCTCGACCCCAAGGTGAATCTGCACCGTGCCGCTTGCAAACCAACATCCGCCGCGCGCCGCGAGCTCGGGCGGCTTGGGCAGTTCCTTCATGCCGAGGATGCCGCAATAAAAGGCCCTCGCGCGATCTTCGAGCGAGGGCGGCATGGCGAGTTGTACGTGGTCGATCGCGACGAACGGTGCGTTCACCGATTGAAATCCGATGGTTTGAGTTCGTCCAGGAAGCGCTTGAATTTGGCCATCTCGGTTTCGTCGACCGCTTTCTTCTCCGCGCTCGCTTCTTCGAGCACGATCTTGTCGGAGACGTAGATCGGCGCGTTCATGCGCAGCGCGAGCGCGATGCCGTCGGACGGGCGCGAATCGATCTCTTGAAGCTCGCCGTCGCAGCGCACGATGAGTTTCGCGAAGAAGGTCGCGTCTTTGATGTCGTGGATGATCACTTGTTCGAGGCTTGCATCGAGCGTCTCGAGGATCGTTCGCATGAGATCGTGCGAGAGTGGGCGCGGCACCGGCGCGCCTTCGAGCGCGAGCGCGATCGCCGTCGCTTCGAATGGGCCGATCAGGATCGGCAGGTAGTGCGCCCCATCCATGTCTTTGAGGATGACCACCGGATCGTGCGTGAGCAGGTCGATGCCGAGCTTGTCGACCTTCATTTGTCGCATGGACTCCTATCCGACGTGCCGCGGAGATTCTCTTGCCGTAGCAGGCGGCCGATGCGAGGGTGCGGCAAGGGGGCGGGCCTGTCCGAGGGCGAACCGAGGGCCGTTCATTATGGCTCTTTCATGCGGTATCGTCGGCCTGCCGAACGTCGGCAAGTCCACCATCTTCAACGCCCTCACGCGCTCGGCGCAGGCGCTCGCGGCGAACTATCCCTTCGCCACGATCGAGCCGAATGTCGGCGAGGTCGCCGTACCCGACGACCGCCTGAACGTGCTGCAGCAACTCGTCAGCGGCGAGCGCGTCGTGCCCGCGACGGTGAAATTCGTTGACATCGCGGGCCTCGTGCGCGGCGCGAGCGCCGGCGAGGGGCTCGGCAACGCGTTCTTGAGTCATATTCGCGAGACCGACGCCATCGCGATGGTCGTGCGCTGCTTCGAAGACGCCAATGTGACGCATGTCGAGGGGAGCCCGGATCCCAAGCGCGACATCGAGATCATCTCGATCGAGCTCGCGCTCGCCGATCTTGCAACCATGCAGAAGCGCGTCGACAAGCTCGAACGCGAAGCGCGGGCGAATCCGAAGCTGCGCGAGCGCCTCGACGCCGCCAAGCGCCTTACCGCCTCGCTCGAAGAGGGCAAGCCCGCCCGCGTATTCGCGACCGACTCGCTCGAGTACGAGGTCGCCCTCGAATCGTTCTTGCTCACCGCCAAGCCCCTGCTCTACGTCGCGAACGTGGATGAGGCGCAGATCGGCAATCCCGGCCCGCTCGTGCAAGCGGTTCGCGAGGTCGCCCAGGCGGAGAGCAGCCGCGTCGTCGTCCTGAGCGGCAAGATCGAGTCGGAGCTCGCCGGTCTCTCGGATGAGGAAGCCAAGGAGTTCTGCTCGGAGCTTGGGATCGAGCGCAGCGGCCTCGACGAGCTAGCGCTGACCGCCTACGACCTGCTCGGCCTCATGACGTTCCTGACCGCGGGCGAGAAGGAAGTGCGCGCCTGGACCATCGCCAAGGGGACGAAAGCGCCCCAGGCCGCCGGCAAGATTCACAGCGATATCGAGCGCGGATTCATTCGTGCCGAGATCGTTTCGTACGACGATTACGTGGCCCTCAAGACGATGGATGCCCTGCGAGCTGCCGGAAAAGTCCGAAGCGAGGGCAAGGAGTACGTCATGCAAGAGGGCGACGTCGTCAACTTCCGCTTCAACGTCTAGTCTTTTCCCGAAAATTATCAAGGGGGAGCGGGCCTCCTCGCCCAATCGTGCAGGGTTTGAACTCCGCTGGAGGCTGTTTTAATCTATGACCACTGCTGTGCGCGAAGTCTCGGTTTTCGGAGACGGCATCGCCTATTTCAACGAGGCGGCTGACGTCCTTGAACTCGATGCCGGTATGCGCCGTATCCTGACGCATCCGTCGCGTCAGATCATTTTTTCGATCCCGTTCCAACGTGATAGCGGCGAGATGGAAGTCTTCACCGGCTATCGCGTTCAGTACAACTTCGCGCGCGGCCCGGCCAAGGGCGGCATCCGATTCCATCCCGGCGTGACGCTCGACGAAGTGACGGCGCTCGCGTTCTGGATGACGTGGAAGTGCGCGGTCGTCGATCTGCCGTTCGGCGGCGGTAAAGGCGGCGTCACCTGCGATCCTTCGACGCTCTCGCAGAACGAGCTCGAGCGCATCACGCGCCGCTACGCTGCGGAACTCGTCGAAGTCGTCGGCCCCGATAAAGATGTCCCCGCGCCCGACGTCAATACGACGCCGCAAGTGATGGCGTGGTTCATGGACACGTACTCGATGCACGTGCGCCAGAACGTTCCCGGCGTCGTCACCGGCAAACCGCTCGAAATCGGCGGCTCGCGCGGACGCGTTGAAGCGACCGGACGCGGCGTCACGATCTGCGCGCTCGACGAGATGGCGCAGATGGGCATCGTGCCGGAGCAGTCGAAGATCGTCATCCAGGGCTTCGGCAACGTCGGCCTCTACGCGGCGAAACTCTTCGCCGAGCGCGGCTGCAAAGTCGTCGGCATCTCCGACGTCACCGGCGCGTACTACAACGCCAAGGGCATCGATATCACCGCGGCGATCGCGCACACCGCTACGCATCGCAACCTCGACGGGTTCAAGGGCGGCGACAAGATCAGCAACGGCGAGCTGCTCACGAGCGAGTGCGACGTGCTCGTTCCGGCGGCACTCGAGAAGGTCTTCACCGCGGAGAACGCTTCGCACGTGAAGGCGAAGCTGATCGTCGAAGGCGCGAACGGCCCGACCACGCCGGAAGCGGCGCGTACGTTCAAGCAGAACGGCGTCCGCGTCATCCCCGACATCATGGCGAACGCCGGCGGCGTGACCGTGTCGTACTTCGAGTGGGTTCAAGACCGCATGGGCTACTTCTGGAAGGAGTCCGAGGTCAACGAGAAGCTCGAAGACGTGATGCTCGCCAACCTCGGCGAACTTCGCGCCCTCAAGCAGAAGCACAACACGACCTTCCGCGTCGCCGCCTACGCGCTCGCGATCGATCGTGTGGTAAAAGCCCTCCGCCTCCGCGGCATCTACGCCTAGGGCGATCTCGCGGCGCATCTACTGCGTCAGCCCCGGCCTCGTGTACTCCAACGTACATGTCGGCCGGGGCTTCCTTGTATCTGCACCACGAGATCGCCCTAGGCGGGCGTGGGTGGTGGGCAGTTCGCGGCGCATCTACT
>JAGWSR010000126.1 GCA_028869385.1 bacterium | reverse complement strand
GGTTCGTCGGATCGACTTCGATGTGCGAGAAGTAGAACGGTCGCTGATCCACGAGCGTGTTCGAGCTGACGAGCTTCCACGTCGCCCCTGCATCGTCGGAACGCCACAGGATACCGTGCTTCGACTCGATGAGCGCATAGACGCGATTGGGATCGCTCGGCGCGACCGCAACGCCGATGCGTCCCGTGATGCCCTCGGGCAAGCCGCCTCCGGTCAGTCGCGTCCACGTCTTGCCGCCGTCGCTCGATTTATAGAGGCCGTCGTGCTGACCGCCGCTGTGAAACGTCCACGGGCGGCGCTGGAATTCCCAGATGCCCGCGTAGATGACGTTCGGTGCCTTCGGGCTCATCGCGATATCCGACGCACCGCTCTCGGGGCCGCCGTCGAGCGTCTTGCTCCACGTCGCGCCGCCGTCGAAGGTGACGTACACGCCGCGATCCGGCGTATCGGCGAACACGTTGCCGAGCGCCGCGACGATGACGTGCTTGGAGTCGCTCGGATCAATGAGGATGCGCGCGATGTGCTTGGTGCCGCGCAGCCCGACGTTCGTCCACGTCTTGCCGCCGTCGGTCGTCTTATAGAGTCCGTCGCCGTAGCTCACGTCGTTGCGCGGATTCGACTCACCCGTGCCGACCCAGACGGTTTCGTCGTTCGTCGGATCGATCGCGACCGCGCCGATCGCGCCGACGCTCTCCTTATCGAAGACGGGCTTCCAGGCCGCGCCGCCGTCGGTGCTCTTCCATACGCCGCCGCCGGCCGCGCCGAGATAGTAGAGATTCGGGTCGTGTGCCGTTCCGGCGACACTCGTGACACGACCGCCCGCGATGGACGGGCCGGTCTCGCGCCACGTCATGTTGGCGGTGGGGAGCGTGGCGGCATTCGCGGCCGATGCGAGCAGCACGATGCCTGCGAACGCGGAGATGAGCGTACGGATCATGCATGCGCATTACTCGGCGCGCACGCGTGTCACCTAGGTGGCTCCGTGCCCCGGCTCGACGACTCGCACGGGCGGGGCGACATCGCAGACGGAAAAATCCGCGCCGTACTTCGCGCGCGCCGCCGCGACGAGCGTGGCAAAGGCTTGCGAGCGCGGATCGAGCACCTCGACGCGCGGACGCTCCGCTGCGGGCAGATCGGCTAGCACGCGCACGCGCAGCAGACGATCGGGGTGCTTCGGTGGTACTCCCACGGCCGCCGCACGCAACGCGCCAAGCCCGACGAGTATGCGCCCGACGACGGTGTAATCGTGGTCGAAAAAGCGCGTCGTACCGCGCATGAAAAAGATCTCGGCATTAGCCGTGTCCACGTCGCGCTCGCGACCCATGCCCATGACGCCGTCGCAGTAGGCTCCCCACACGCGCGTCGTTCCACTCGTCGCGAGCACACCGACGGGCACGCCTCCGAGAAAGCCCTCGGGTTCGCGGCCTCCGCGCACGAGATGCACGTCGCTCGCCGGCAGCGAGGCGTAAAACTCCGCCGGAAGATCGGGGAGCGACGAGCGGTCACCGTCGTGATTGTGCGGATCGCCGGTCTGGACGAAGGCGAATCCCGGACGATCGAGCACGCGCCACATGAGCAGACCGTCGTACACGTGCATGCGCGCGAGTCGCTTCACGCGGGCGACCGCCTTCGGCGCGAGTCGCGGCTCGAGCGCGACGATCATGCGCCCCCTCGTCGTGTCCACCACGAGCGCGTTGTGCGGATTGACGGGGAGCCACGCCGCGGTGAGGGCCCCGAGCAAGAGTGCGAATACGGCATGCATCGTGCGTGTAGTCTAGCACGATGCATGCCGTGTACTCTAGCAGACGCTACTCGTAGCAGTAGCGACTGGTGCAGGGCGGCTTCGTCGGAATCGCGGTCGGCGACGGGCGCGGAGTGGTTGGTACCGGCGTCGGCGTCGTGTACGTCTGCACGCATCCGCCGCTCGCGTTGCTGTACAGTGGCTGCATCGCAAAACTCGCCCCATTCGGGAAGGTCACGTTCTGCAGTCCGGTCCACGCGCACTTATCGCCGATCTCGCTGCCCGACGAGTCCGTCCATCCGGCGTTCGCGGAATTCGGGAACGGGTCGGTCACCATCTCTCCAATTTCGTGTCCGGCAACGATCGTCGTTCCGTCGTTGATGCCCGCGGCACCGCCGTTGACGAAATTTTCTCCGCATGATCCACCGGCGTCCGGCATGTACGGGAGGACGATGTACGACGAGTATCCGATGGCGCTATGGTAGCCGCACCAGTTGGTGACGAAGCCGCTCGCCGAGATGTGTGTCGGCGTGATCAACACGAACGCCCACCCGTTCGAGTTACCGAGGTAGGCCTGCGCTCGCGCGACCTCTGCTTGCGCCTGCGCGTCGGTGTAGCCGTTCGGCGGGGTCGAGCCGAGGTCGGACCACTGCGCGACGTAGTCATGCGTGTTTGCGGCCGTCGTGTAGGGCGGCGATCCCGTCAAGCCGGTGTATTGCGAGACCGTGTTATTCCACGTTCCGTTGGCGCTGTTATCCAAGGTCTTTGCGAGCGCCGTTACCTTGTTGGCGACGCCGTACGGATCGCGCGTCGTATCGCCGGGAGCGAACCCCCACGTCACGATCAGCAGATTCGAACCGGCCTGGATGTAACCGCCACGGTAGATCAGCGGTCCGGTCGAGGTGGCTTCGACCGCACGCGCACCAGCTGCCGGACGCGGACGAAAGAGGTGCGGCTGCGAGACACCGATTGCAGCGGGTTGCACGGGACCGGAGGCGCGTTGGGGAAGCATCGCGTGTGAGCCGGCGCTGCACGCCGCAAGCACGCCGCTTGCAAGCGCGGCGACGAAAAGTTTTTTCATCAGGACTCCAAACGAAAAGAGAGGATGCGCGAAGCGCGCTCCAATGCACACAGATGAGAAAGGACCGGAGTCTCTAAGGCGAGACGCCGGCGATCAGGAGGCTAAGACGCTCGTCCTAGCAGCTTCCGACGACGACGTCGAAGGGAAGAACGATGAGCTGGTGATTGTAACAAACGACCGTGGCGGCCGCGGCCGGTTTGACCACGAGCATGTTCGCGCCCACGAACGTGACGACGGCAATGGCGACCATAGCGATGAATTTCTTCACGAGATCTCCTTTAAACGAAAAGTGCCCACACGTGTACTCTTTTCTGCACCATTTGTCGGAGCCCTACCAGCTTTATGACGCATTGGAAATCGGGACATGTCGAACGCGGCGATGTGACGCTCGCATTCGCGCGGACCGGCGGCGCGAAGCCGCCGATGCTCCTGCTGCACGGGCTCGCGGCGAGCGGTGCGTGCTGGACGCCGGTCGCGCGAGCGTTCGCGGATCGTTTCGACGTCATCATGCTCGATGCGCGCGGGCATGGAGATTCGAGCGCGCCGCCCCACGGTTACGGCTACGAAGATCACGTGCGCGACGTCATTTCGGTGATCGATGGACTGCACCTCGAGGCGCCCGTGTTGGTCGGTCATTCGATGGGCGGGATGACCGCCGCACTCGTTGCGAGCCGATACCCGAACGTCGCGCGCGTTGTCCTCGCCGATCCAACGTTCCTCACTCCGGCGCGTCAACGCGAGGTGTACGAGAGCGACGTCGCCGAGCAACACCGACGCCTGCTGCGGCGTTCTCGTCGAGAGGTCGAAGACGACCTTCGCAAACGCCATGCGCATCGCACGGCCGAGACGATCGCCCATCTCGCCGACGCGCGCTTGCGCACGAACGTCGCGGCGTTCGACGTGCTCGTCCCGCCGAATCCCGCATACGAAAACATCGTCGCGGCGATTGACGTTCCGATCCTGCTCGTCACCGGCGACGCGGGCGTGGTGACGCTCGAAACGGCACGACACCTCTCGGCAATCAACCCGCACCTGCGCGTCGAGGTGATCGCAGGAGCGGGTCACGGGCTGCACGTTGACCGGCCGGACGCATTTGCGGCGGCGTTGGAGCGCTTCGTTACATTTGGCTGATCGGCGGTGCTTTAGGGTCGAGCGTACCGACCAGGAGGGATCGCATTGCCGTGGTAGCCGTCCTCACCACCATCTCGACACCGGGTTCAGCGGTGAGTTTCGAAACATTTTTCCTATCACACTACCCGCGCGCCGTCGCCATCGCGCAGCGCATTCTCGGCGACCGCGCGGGGGCCGAAGACGCGGCACAAGAGGCGTTCGCCCGCTTCTCGCGCCGTCGTACGCCCGACGCACCCGATGCGAGCGGGTGGCTCTATCTCGCAGCCGCGCACGCCGCGCTCAACGAACTGCGTTCGCGGCGCCGCCGCGCGCAACGCGAACGCACCGTGGTGCGGCTCGACGCGCGCGGACGTGCCGCACTCGAAGGTGACGGCGATCCCGCCGAGATGCTCGCGCGCAGCGACGTCCGCGCCCTCGTAGGCGCCACGCTCGCGCGGCTCCCACAACGCGACGCATCGCTGCTCGCGCTCCGCCACGGCGGTCTCTCGTATCGCGACATCGCGGAGTCGCTCCACGTGCCCGAAGCGCACGTCGGCACGCTTCTCGCTCGCGCCCAACGCGCTTTCCGTAAGGAGTTCGAACATGGCCTTTCCGATTGATGACGACACGTTCTGCGCGCAACTGCTCGGCAGCGACGAACCCGTCGATGCACGTGCCGCATACGAGCGCTTCGCGGCGCAGCGCGTCACGCGCCGTCCGTGGCAAGGATATGCGGCGGGATTCGCGCTCGCGGCCGCGGTGCTGGTCGCGGCACTCTTTCTGACGCCGCTCGGCACGTATGCTCGCGGTTTTCTGACGATCTTCGAAGCCAAGCAATTCGCGCCGATCGACGTCTCGTCGTTGCCGACGTCGCATGCGATCGCGTTGAACCTTTCCGACTTTGGCACGCTGCGGGCGCCGAACATGCACGTGTCCGCGATTCCGGAGTGGCGCGACGTCGATGCGGCCGCCGGATATCACGTCCTCGTGCCGTCGTACCTTCCGGCACATCTGCCGCCGAGCTCCGGCTATCGCATCGCGGGCGCGACGACGAACACATTTACCTTCAGCGCGCGCAAGGCACGTGACGCCGAAGCGCGCCTCGGCCATCGCCTGCCGCCGGTCCCGCGCGACCTCGACGGCAGCACCGTGAGCGCACAGATGGGAACGATCGCCGAGCGCTTCTGGGGCGCGGCGAAAGACGAACCGACGCTCGCCGTGATGCAGATGCCCGCCCCGATCGTTCGTTCCAACGGCGCGACGCTCGCGCAACTCGAACGCTATCTGCTCGGCATGCCGGGCATCTCTCCCGAGCTCGCCGTGCAGATTCGCGCGATCGGCAACCCCGCATCCACCTTGCCGGTACCGTTCCGAGCCGATAAGCAGAGCGTGCAACACGTGAACGTGAACGGTGCGCCCGGCATCGCCATCGGCGACGAGACCGGCGTTGGCGCCGCGGTGATGTGGCAGACGCACGGCATGCTGCACGTGGTGGGCGGCGCGCTTCCCGAGAGCGAGGTCCTCAAGGTTGCCGATGGACTCCACTGACGCCGTCATCGCCGTCGAGCATCTCACGAAGCGTTTCGGCGACGTGACCGCAGTGGCCGACGTGACGCTCCGCGTGGAGCGCGGTGAGATCTTCGGTTTCCTCGGCCCCAACGGTGCGGGGAAAACGACCTCGGTGAAGATGCTGCTCGGGCTCTGCCGCCCGAGCGGCGGACGCGCCCGGGTGCTCGGCCGACCGCTCGGCGATCGCTCGGCCCGCGCGCGCATCGGCTATCTGCCCGAGCTCTTTCGCTATCACGAATGGTTGAGCGCTCGCGAGGAGTTGCACTTCCATGCCGGACTCGCGGGGATTCCGCCACGCGAACGCTCGCGCGAAATCGCGCGCGTGCTCGATCTCGTCGGGCTCGCTTCGCGCGCGGAGAGCCGCATCGGCACGTTTTCGAAAGGCATGCAGCAGCGCGTCGGCCTGGCCGTCGCGCTGCTGGGCACTCCCGACCTCGTCATCCTCGACGAACCGACGTCGGCCCTCGATCCGGTCGGTCGCCGCGACGTACGCGAAATGCTGCTCGCGCTGCGCGAGCACGGCACGGCGGTCTTTCTCAATTCGCACCTGCTTTCCGAGGTGGAGCAGATTTGCTCGCACGTGGCGATCGTGGATCGAGGTCGCGTCGTGGCCGACGGCCGCGTGGAGGATCTGATCAACGTCGCGCCGCGCGTACGCGTCGTCGCGCTCGCAAACGGCACGCCGCTCTCCGAGGTGCTCGCGCGCTTCGGCAGCGTCGCGCCCGACGGCGATGCGTACGTCGTCACGTTGCGCGACGCCGACGCCGTTCCGGAGATCGCGCGCGCGCTCGTCGCCTCGGGCGCGGCGATCCACGCCATCACGCCGCTCGCCGGATCGCTCGAAGCACGCTTCTTAGAACTGGTGACGCAGCAGTGACCGCCGTGATCCGCATCGCCCTCCTCACGCTGCACGAGATGGTGCGGCGCCGCCTCGTCGTCGTCACCGTACTCCTGACCGTCGGGATCGCCGCGCTGACCGGCTGGGGATTTCATCTCCTCGTCATGCCGCATCACGGTCGCGTGCGTCCGCACGGGGAGATCGTACAGATCGCGGCGACGATGCTCGCGCTCGTCGCCTATATGTTCAACCTCATCTTCGCGCTCGGCGGCGCATTTCTCGCGGCGCCGCAACTCGCGAACGAGGTCGAGAGCGGGCTGCTCTTACCCGTGCTCACGCGTCCGGTCTCGCGCGTGGAGATCGTCGCCGGAAAGTTCGTCGGACTCACCCTTTTGCTCGCGGCGTACGCGTTTCTCGCCGGCATGCTTGAGTTTGCGATCGTCTTCGTGACGACGGGCTATTGGCCGCCCCATCCGTTCGCCGCACTCGCATTTCTCTGCGGCGTTGCCGTGACGATGCTCGCGGTGACGTTCGCGATCGGTTCGCGTCTCTCGGCCATCGCGAGCGGCGTTGCCGCCGTCGTGCTCTACGGCGTCGCGTGGATCTGCGGGGTCGTCGGCGATATCGGGGCATCGGCGCGCAGCGTTCCGTTCGAACGAGTCGGAACGATCAGCCATCTGCTGCTGCCTTCGGATACGTTCTGGCGCGCAGCGGTCTTTCGTCTCGAACCGGCGGCGATGGTCGCGGGCCTTCACGGCTCCGTACCCTTTGCCGCGACGGCGTCGCCCCCGGCGGCGGCACTCGCGTGGGGCCTAGCGTGGATCGTGGCGATGCTCGGCGTCGCGAGCGTCAGCTTTTCGCGGCGCGATCTCTAGGCGGGAGGTTGAGTTCGCGCACGGCGCGTCGCATCGGCTCGAGATCGAAATCGTCGGCAAGTTGTGCCTCATCGAACTTCGCGAGCGGGGCGATGACGCCGAAGAGCGTCTGCATGTAGCGCGGATAGAGCACGCGGCCCATCAACCGTTGCGCGAACTCCGTACCCTGCGCTGACGCGATGCCGCTCGCGGTAACGATATAAGCCGCCAGCTTGCGCTCGACGTCGGCGAAGATCGCGTAACAATACTCCGCGGCATCGCCGCCGAAGCGCGCCGCTTCGGATGCGCAGACGCGCGCCATACGCACCGCGTCGTCCCACAGGAGCATCTCCATGAAGCGTCCGCAAAAGCGCGCGAGCGCTTCGTTCGGTTCGTCGGCGTAGGCATCGGGCGTCGCGAGCCGCTCCAAAAAGAAGCCACGCAACATCTCGAAGGTCGCGACGAAGAGGCGTTCTTTGCTCTCGAAGTGCGCATAGACCGTCTTCTTGGTCGTGCCCGCGCGGGCCGCGACCACATCCATCGAGGCGCGCTCGAAGCCACCCTCGAGAAAGACCTCGCGCGCGATCCACATGATGTGCTGCCGCAGTTCCCCGCCGCGCTTCGCGGCACGACCCGCGTGCATCATCGCCACTCCCCCATAGACATTCGGGCAGACAGTAAATATACTATACCGTATAGTTTACTTACTCCCCTGGAGGACCCTGCCCCATGCGCGTCTTCGTCACCGGAGCCACGGGCTTCATCGGCTCGGCGGTCGTGCCGGAATTGATCTCGGCCGGCCATCAAGTCATCGGCCTCGCGCGCTCCGAGCGCGGCGCGGCGCAGCTGCGCGCGCAGGGAGCGATGCCGCATCGAGGGCGACTCGAGGATATCGAGAGCCTCGTGCGCGGTGCCGAGCAGGCCGACGCGGTGATCCATCTCGCCTTCATCCATGCCTTCACCGACGCATCCCTTTCGACGCGCATCGCTTCGATCGCGAAGGGCGTGCTGCGCGGCGGCGTGGTCGGCAGTTTCCTCGGCTCCATCATGCGCACCGATCGCGACGCCATCCATGCCCTCGGCTCGGTCATGGAACGGCGCGGCGGAGCGCTCGCGATCACCGTCGGCACGCTCGGACTCCCCCACGGACGCGTGGTGAGCGAAGCCGACGATGCGGATCCAGCCGGCGTCGGCGCACCGCGCAGCGTACCCGCGGAAGGCGCGGCACGGCACTTCGCCGAGCGCGGCGTACGCACGGCGGTCGTGAGGCTGCCGCCGACCGTGCACGGCGAGGGTGACGCCGGGTTCATTCCGCAACTCGCCGAGATCGCGCGCAAGAAGGGTGCATCGGCCTATATCGGCGACGGGACAAACCGTTGGGGCGCCGTGCATCGCCTCGACGCCGCCCGTCTCTATCGTCTCGCGCTCGAGCGCGCCGATGCGGGCGAACGCTTCCACGGTGTTGCGGAGGAAGGCATTCCGTTCCGCGAGATCGCGAATCTGATCGGTCGCCGCCTCCAGGTCCCCGTGGTTGCGAAACGACCCGACGAGGCACCCGCGCACTTCGGCTTCCTCGCGCCGTTCGTCGGCGCGGACAATCCGGCGTTGAGCGCTAGGACGCAATCGCGACTCGACTGGCTGCCGTCCGGTCCGACGCTGCTCGATGACATCGATCGTGACGCATACTTTGCGCCACGGGTATCATAAGGGCATGCGTACTCATATTTGGCGCTTGCGTGCTCTCGTCGGCTTGGCGGCTGCCGTACTCGCAGCCCTCGCTCCGGCGCAGGCCGCCTGCACGTCACCACACATCACTTCAACGCGCGTGGTCGGCCTCTCGCACGACGCCGGGCTGAGTCAATATCGGCTCGCGGTGACCGTCACGAACGCGAGCAAAACGCCGCAGCCCGGCAACACGCTGCAGTTCGTCGATCTCTTCTACGCGGGCTCGAAGATCGACGCGCGCGGTATTCCGCCGCTGCGGCCGGGAGCGTCGTACACGGCGACGTTCACGTTCCACCGGTCCGCCCATGCGGGGCTCGGAACGACCACGCTCACGTTTCGTACCGAGATGCGCCAGCCGGTATGCGCCGACGCGCCGGAGATGCAGCTAACCTTTTGACGCCGTATCGGCGACGAGATCGACGAGCGCGCCGACGTCGTGAGCGACCGTGGCGCG
>JAGWSR010000125.1 GCA_028869385.1 bacterium | reverse complement strand
GATCTATCGCCCGCGCTACACGATCGAAGAGCTGCGCGCGGAGCCCCGGTTCAGCTATCTCGGCGGCGTGCTGGTGCAGAGCTTCGCCGACGATGACGAAGGTGTGCGCTTGCACTTCGTCGCGCGTGACGGTACGACACAGACGCTCGTCGCGCGTCGGGTGGTGCTCGCGGCGGGTGCGCTCAACTCCGCGCGCATCGCGCTGCACTCGCGCGGGCTCGTCGGCGTGCGTCAGCCCCTCCTCTGTAACGAGATGCTTTTTGCCGTTGGCTTGAATCGCGCGATGCTCGGGCGACCGGCACGGGACCGCCGTCACAGTCTCGGACAACTGCTCGGTCTCTACTCGCCTCCGTATCGCGATGGAGAGCATACGGCCGTCGCGCTCTACTCGTATCGCTCGCTCCTGAACGTTCGACTCGCGATGGAATTTCCCACGCCTGCATGGCTTGGCGTACTTGCCGCTCGCCTGATGACGACTGCGCTGACGATTGCGGGGATCCACTTTCCGGACCGGCGTAGCGAGACGAAGTGGATCGCGCTCGCGAGCGACGGCAACGCACTCGAAGCCGCGTACGAGCTCGCCGAAGACGAACGCCATGCGAACGCGCGCGACGTTGCGGGCATCGTCGGCGTGTTGCACGACATTGGCGTAACGACGCTGCGGAGATCACCAACACCGCACGGTGCGAGCATTCACTACGCCGGAACGCTTCCGATGCGCGCGCCGGGCGAGACTGCGCCCCTGCAGACCGACGGCGACGGGCGCTTGATCGGGAGCGAACGCGTCTTCGTCGCGGACTCGGCGACCTGGAGACATCTGCCCGCAAAGTCACTCACGCTCACCATCATGGCCAACGCGCGCCGCGTTGCGCGATGCGCGTTGAACGATCTCCGAGGGGTTGCCGCGCGATGAAGACGACCGTCACGCGCGAGGCTCGTATGTTGACGAAGTACGCCGTCGTCGGCGCGTCGGGTGTCGTGGTCTATCTGGGACTCGTGTGGCTGCTCGCGCGCGCGGGCTGGGCACCGCTCCTCGCGACGATTCTCGGATATCTTGCCGGCGCGACCTGGCAATTCGTTCTCAACCGCCATCTCACGTTTCGCGCCTTCGACCGGCATATCGGACATCAAGCCGGCACCTACGGCGTCGTGATGGTCGTCAATTTCGTGCTCACCGTAGCGGTCGTGGCGTTCGGCGTGCACGTGCTGCGGCTCTCGACCTTCGCCGCCAACTTGCTGCAGTTGCCGGTGACCTTTCCGACGGCGTATCTGGCGAACCGCTATCTGACCTTCGGGCCGGGAATCGCGGCGCGCGTGCGCGCGCTCGTACGGCGGCCGACCGACGGTGGAGGTTCGTGATGAGTTTTCTGCGCGACAAGCTCGCCGGCGTTCGGCTCGGCGCATTGTTGTTCTCGCAAGCGGAAGCGGTGGCGTTCTGGGTGGTCGGCGGGCTGCCGGGCGTCGTCGGCTTCGCGCTGCGAACGGCGGTGTACCGGCTCTTCTTCGCGCGCCTGGGCGGCTTTTGCTGGGTGCAGCACGGGGTGACGATCGTGCAGAGTAATCGGTTGCGGGTCGGGCGCCACTTTGGCTGCAACACCGGTTCGTACATCAACGCGATCGGCGGCATCGAGATGGGCGATTACGTGCTCATCGGCTCGAACGTGACGATCTCGTCGGGGATGCATCCGATCGAGGGCGCGTTGCCGCCGGTATTCGCGCGCCCGGTCGTGCCCAAGCCGATTCGCATCGAGGACGACGTGTGGATCGGCGCGGGTGCCGTGATCATGCCCGGCGTCACGCTGCGTCGCGGCACGGTGATCGGCGCGAACTCCGTGGTGACGCGCGATACCGAACCCTACACCGTCTACGTCGGCGCGCCCGCTCGCGCGGTGCGCACGCGCGACGCCGGAGAGGCGAACGCATGAGCGTCGGCACGATCCCCGGGTTGCTGCGGGCGCACGCGACCGAGCGCCCCGACGCGACGTTTTGCACGTTCGTCGCAAACGCGACGAGCCAAACCATTTCGTTTGCCGATCTCGAACGAGCGAGTCGCGCGTACGCCGAGGCCTATCGTCGCCGCGGCGTCGGACGCGGCGACGTCGTGCTCGTGATGTTGAAGCACTCGCCGCACTTGTTCTACGCGTATTTGGGCGCGATGCTCGTTGGGGCGATCCCGTCGTTCATGCCGTTTCCGACGCCCAAGCAGCGATCGGACCTCTTTTGGAACGACCACCGCGCACTCTTCGAGGTGATCCAACCGCGATTGATCGTCTCGTACGACGAGAACCTGCGCGCCGCGGCCGCCGCGCTCGGCGACGCGCTCGCGCCGACGCTGTGCGCCGATGATGCGCTCTTACGCGAGGAGCTGCCGACGGGGTGGTTCGGCGATGCAGTGGGCGAAGGCGAGGTCGTCTGTCTCCAGCATAGTTCGGGAACGACGGGACTCAAGAAGGGCGTGATGCTGACCAATCGCGCGATCGTGGGCGAGGTCTCGGCCTACGCGCGTCGGCTGGGCTTCGGTGCGGAGGATTCGATCGCATCGTGGCTCCCGCTCTATCACGACATGGGATTCGTCGCGTGCTTCATGACCTCGGTCGTGCTCGGCACGCACCTCGTCGCCCTCGATCCCTTCGAGTGGGTGATGCGACCCACGATGCTGCTCGATGCGATCGAGACCCATCGCAGCACGTTTGCGTGGCTGCCCAACTTCGCGTTCTCGCACATCGTCGCGCACGCACGCGGCGATCGTCGCTGGGATCTCTCGTCGCTGCGCGCCCTGATCAATTGCTCGGAGCCGTGCAAGGCCCACACCTTCGATCGCTTCGCGGCGCGCTTCGCGACATCGGGCATCACCCCCGAGCAACTGCACGTCTGCTATGCGATGGCCGAAAACGTCTTCGCCGTGACGCAGAGCGAACTCGGCGGCGGCGTACGCCGCATCGACGCCGACCCGATCGCCTTCTCCCGCGGCCGCGTTCGCCAAGCCGAGCCGGGCGAGAGGGCGGTGGCGCTGCTCTCGTGCGGCACGGCGATCGAGGGCGTGCGCGTCGAGATACGCGACGAGAGCGGTAAGGTAGTGCCCGAGCGCGCCGTCGGCGATATCTACGTGGGCGGATCGTTTCTCTTCGACGGGTACTATCGACGTCCGGAACTTACCGCGGAGCGCTTGCGCGACGGCTGGTACCGCACCGGCGATCGCGGCTTCGTCGCCGCGGGCGAGCTCTTCGTGACCGGGCGCGTGGACGATATGTTGATCGTCAACGGACGCAACTACTACGCGCACGAAGTCGAAGCGATCGCGAGCGAGGTCGCAGGCGTCGTCCCGGGACGCGTCGTTGCCATTGGGATCGAGGACGAGCGCGCCGATGCGACCGCGATCGTGGTGTTGGTCGAAGTGCGTGCCGACGCGGAGAGCGCGCTCGTAACGAGAGCGGTGCGCGTCGCCGTGCTCGAAGCCCTCGGGCTCGCGGTCCAGAGCGTGAGCGCGCTCGAACCCGGGCGCCTGATCAAGACGACGAGCGGCAAAATCAGCCGTGAGAAGAATAGAGCGCTGTACCTCCAAGGGAGCCTCCGATGACCGAAGCCGAAGTGTTGGCCCGCGTGCGCGCGGTGATGATCGAGACCTTTCGTCTCACCGACGATGCCGTTGTGACGCGCGCGACGACGAGCCTCGACGTCGACGGCTGGGACTCGCTCTCGCACGCGCTCCTCATCATGAACGTCGAAGAGGCCTTCGGGACCGAGCTTCCGCTCGAGCGAACCTACGAGCTCGCCGATGTGGGCGAACTCGTCGATCTCTTACGCGACGCGGTCGCGCGCACGGACGTGCGGTGAGCGACGCGATCGCCCTCGTGGGCGACATCCAAATGACCGCGCTCGCGCACGTGCTGCGTTCGCTCGAGAGCCTCGGTTCGTCGCGCGAGATCGTGTACGCCGCCGACGAGGCGGAGCTGAACGGATCCGCGGCGTTCGTCGTCGAGCAGCGCCCGCTCGTCGCGAGCCCACCCAAACGCAAGCGCGCGCGCGGCGTACGATACGTCACCGTGCCGACGCTCTACTTTCCGCTGCTCTGGCCGCTCGCGATTCCCAATGCCGAGGATCGGTCGGGACGCCATCCGTGGACCGATGCCTTCGTCGTGGCGGCGAAACGGCAGGGACTCACGCGCGACGCGGTCGCCGCGCTCTACCGCGCCGCATCATGGGGCGCATCGTGGCCCGATCTCGACGGATTGTTCTCCGGCACGACCAAGATGCTGCTCGCGGCCGACGCTGCCGCCGATGTCAAGATCGGCTCGTTCGTGCTCAAACACTTTCGCAAGCGGCGACTCTTCTGGGCGCCGAACGCTCCGAGCAACGTCCTGCTGGGCGAAGTCGCATTTCGCACGCTGCATGCGTGCTTCGGTAACGATCTGCCGGTCGCACGCGAAGAGCTGGTGCAGAGCGTCGCTTCGCTCGGCGCCCTCGATCTGATGTCGCGCGCATCGCTGCCGATTCATCCGTTCGTCGCGAGCCACTTCGCGCTCGCGTGGTACCATGCCGACGAGCGCTATCCGTCGCAGGGCGACGCGCGCACGTTCGATGAGTACCTGCGCGACTTGCTCGACGTCGCTTTCGGAGCGAGCCAATGAGTGCGGCGAAGCGCGCCGCTTCGGCGCTCGTCGTGTACGGGAACTGTCAGGCCGAGGCAATCGTCACCTCGCTCGGCGCCGATGCCTTCTTCACCGCCATGCTGACGCCCGTGTATCTGCGCAGCTTCGAGCATCCAGTCGATGGGCGCGCGACGATAGAGGGCCGGACGCTCGAACGCACGGCGTTGCTCTGGGAACAACACGACCCGATCCGATTCCCGTACTTGGATCGCTTGCGTAGCGACGTGCCGGTCGTGACCTTCGCCTCCGCCGATCTGCAACTGCTCTTCCCGTTCAATTGCGTGAATCCGTACAACGCTCCGGAGCCACCGATCTTTCCGTTCGGTCGCTTCGCGTATGGAGACCGCGTGATCTTGCGTGCGATCGACCGCGGGATGACGCGCGACGACGTGCTCGAGTATTACTTGACGAGTTGGGATGATTACGCCATCGATCTCGATCGCCTGGAGCAGCTCGAGAACGCTCGGCTGCGCGCGCGCGATGCGAAGTGCGCGGTCGCGATCGGCGACTTCGTGCTCGCGACGTTTCGCAAGCAGCGACTCTTTTGGACGGCGAACCACCCGACCTCATTTCTGCTCGCGGAGCTCATCGAACGGCTCTTGTGCGCGTCGGAGCGCTTGAATCCGGCTCTAGCGGATACCGATATCGAGCGAACGCTCCAGGTCTGTTTTCGACCCGAAGGACCGCTCGGCGTGGTGAGCGTTCCGGTGCATCCACGCGTCGCGGAGATCCTCGGGCTCGAGTGGTACGATCCGCGCGAGCGGTATCGCAACTGGGACGGCACGACCTATTCGTACGAGGAGTACGTGGCTGCGATGATCGATCACGCCTTCGCGATGCGCGAGCTCGGCGCCGGCCGTCCTATCGCGCCGCGCTGACGCGCGCTTCGAGAATCTCGTCGAGCATTCGCGCGATCCGCGGCTGAATCGCTTCGGAGGTGAACGGAGCGATCGCTTCGAGCGCGCGTTCCGATAGCGCGTTCCACCGCGTGCGATCGCGCAGCAGGCACACGAGCGCCGCTGCAAACGAAGCAGCGTCGTTCGCGATAAGGCAATGCTCGCCGTCGCGTACGTCGAAGCCCTCGGCGGCAACGTCGGTGAGCACGCACGGCAGACCGTACGTGAGCGCGTGGCCGACCTTGCCCTTGATGCCGGCGCCAAAGCGCAACGGCGCCGCGAAGACGCGGCTCGACGCGAAGTACGACGTGACGTCGGGTATGTAGCCCGGCACGCTGACGCGCTCCGACGCGAGGGCTCTCACCGCATCGGGCGGGTTGCTGCCGAGCAATTGCACGTGCGCGTTCGGTTCTTGCGCCCACACGCGCGGCATGATCTCGTTGCAGAGCCAGAGTGCCGCATCCACGTTCGGCGTGTGATTGTAGCCGCCGATGAAGAGGATGCCGGACGAGCGTTCGAACGCGGGCGCTTCGGAGACGGCGATGTCGTGAATCGTCGGAACGACGTAGAGCTGTTCGATGCCGCGCTCGGCGAGTAAGGCGCGCTCGCTCTCCGTCACGACGATCGTGGCGTCGGCGTCGCGCGCGGCGGCGAGTTCGCGTTGCTCGATGTCGCGCCAGGCCTCAAGGGCGGTCGTGCCGGCGAGCGCGGCCTCGCGCTGCATGCGCACAAAGTGCAGGTCGATCGTATCGTAGATGATCTTCGTCGCGCGGTTGCGGCGAATGGATTTGGCGTACTTCTCGTAGAGTTCGGGGCGGCAGATCCAAGCGGCGTCGAGCATCGGGAGAATTTCGTCGAGCGCTTCGTTCAGCGAGCGGCCGCGCTCGCTGTGGTGCAGTACCTCGATGCCGAGGTGCTGCAGTTCGCTCGTATACGGTTGCAGCGCCGCATAGTTGTCAGGTAGGAAGAGCACGTGATAACCGCTCGAGACGAGCATGCCGAGGATGATCTGCAGTCGTTGCGACCCCGCGTCGCGGTCGTAGAGCGGAACGTGCGAGTCGATCACGAGGATCGTCGCGCCCGTACGCAGGCGCCGTGCCGCCCTCGCGACCGCTGCGGGCGATCCTTCGGCGTGCGCCGCGAGTTCGCGCTCCCACTTTTCGCGGAATTTCGGGCGATTGATCTCCTGATAGCGCTTCGTGCCGCTCGTGATATCGGTACCGCTCGTCGCGCCTTCGAAATGCACGACTTCGGAACGCGGTTCGTAGATCACGCGGTAGCCCTTCGCGCGCACGGCGAAGCAGAGATCCGCGTCTTCGTAATACGCGGGCGCGTAACGCGCGTCGAATCCGCCGAGCGCACGAAAGAGGTCCGCGCGGATGAGGATCGACGCACCCGAGCAGTAGTCCACGGGCCGCGCGTATTCGTAACGCGCGTCGCGCGGGTCGCCGCCGCGACCGTAGTTCCAGCCCGTCGCGTCGCGCCAGACGATGCCGCCGGCCTCTTGCAGCGTACCGTCGGGATAGATGAGTTTTGAACCGACGATGCCGACGGGCGCATCGTCTTCGAAACGGTCGAGGAGCGCGGCGAGCCAGCCTTCGCGCACCGCCGTGTCGTTGTTGAGAAAGTGCAGATAGCGCCCGCGCGCCTGCGCGGCTCCGAGATTGCAGGCGCCGACGAACCCGCGATTGATGCCGTCGCCGACGAATCGCAAACCCGGTACGCTCTGAATCGCTTCGGCGGTTCGGTCGCGCGAGCCGTCGTCCACGACGATCACCTCGACGGCGATTCCGTCGCACGACGTCGCGACGAGCGCGAGCAGGCAGCGGAGCGTGACGTCGAGCTTGTTGAAGACCGGGATCACGATCGAGACGAGCGGATCGCCGCGACGCGCGAGGTCGGCCGCAAACGGCTCCCAGCGCGCGATGACCTCGGCTTCGAGGTCTTCGCCGACGAGCGCGGTGTCGGGCAGGTAGGGCAAGCCGGCCTCGAGGGCGCTCGGCGAGACGCCGCCCACGAGCGCTCGCAACGAACTCCAAAGCGTGCGTAGGGTGAAGAAGCGGCTGCGGCGGATGCGATCGTAGTCGCGCGCGAGAGAGGTCGAGAGGCGGCGTTGTTCGGCGTACGCGCGGAGCGCGTCGCGGAGGTCGTCGTGTTCTTCGCTCATCGGCCGCGCAGTGCGTTCAGTTTGCGTTTGAGCGACCAGGCGCGGCTGCGTTGCGCTTCGTTGATGCGTTCCGCGTAGCATTCCGCGCTCGCGCGTTCCTGTTCGGTCGCGGCGCGGACGAATGCGACGAAACGCGCGCGGAGTTCGGAGAGTTCCGCGGCAAGGCTCGAAGCGGCGAGGCGCTCGCGTTCGATGGCGGCGCGCGCTTCTGCGCGTTCGCGATCGAGCTCCACGCGAAGCGCTGCGGCGTCGGCGCGCTCGCGGAGGACGGCGGATCGTTCGTCGGCGAGCTCGCCACGCGCGGTCGCGACGGCTGCAAGCGCTTCGTCGAGGGCGAGGGTGAGTCGGTCGAGCTCGGTCTGCGCGCGCTTCGCCTCGGCGCGAGCGGCGGCGTTGGCCTCGCGGGTACGCGTTTGAAAGAGTGCGGCCTGTTCGGCGATGCGCCGCATCGCCGCGTCGCGCGCGCGCTCGAGATCGGCCGCACGCGTGCGGGCGGCTTCGGCATGCGTCTCGACCTCGCGCATTCGCGCGTCGAGCGCGGCGTGCGCCTGTACGAGTGTCTCATGCGCGTTGTCGAGCTCGGATGCGCGCGCGCGCTCGGCGGCCAAGGTGCGCTCGAGCTCGTCGGTGCGTCGCATCGTCTGCGCGCGTTCGTCGCCGAAGCGCTCGACGAGGAGCGCTCGCTCCTTCGCGATGTCGGCAATTTGCGCGTGCAGATCGCGCATGAGGTCTTCGCGCGTGCGCATCCGCGAGGTGAGGTCGCCCACGCGTTTGGTGAGCTCGTGCGCGTGCGCGCGCAGTTCGTCGTTCTGCGTGCGCAGCGTGCGGAGCTCGTTCGCGGCTGCCTGCAGTTCGAGCGTGCGCTGGTCGAGATCGGTGCGCTCGCGAGATTCGAGCGACCCGCGCTCGGCGAGCGCCTGCACCAATCGGGCGGCGTCTTCGCGCGTCCGCGCGAGTTGCGCTTCGAGCTCCTCGATGCGGCGGTCGCGAACGTCGTCGGGGACCGGCAAGCGCCGAACCGACGCACCCGAGGCGTCGGGTGCGCTCGTGCGCGCGAGGCTTGGCCGTTCCGCGGACATACTGCGGCGTGGTCCTTCGAGTGGAGAAGTGTCTAAGACGACGGTGCGGAAACCCGCCCATCGCTCTCGGAGAGCGTTTCGGGCGCGCCTCCTTTGCCCCTTGCGCGATGGGCCGCAAGTATCGGTTCGCATCGCCCCGAAGCGGGATCCCGTGTCCGATCGTTTGGAACCCTCGTCATTCTCCGATCCCGTGATTGCGGGGCTCATCGAGGCGTCTCGGCGCCGCGAGCCGACGCTGGGCGCGGCGCTCGATGCGCCGGTCGTCCGCCTAGACGGAGAGGAAGCGCTCTGCTTCGCGGACGGCTCCGAGCCCATCGCGACGCTCGCGACCGATCGCGACGACGCGAGCTTCGCGGTACGGGCATTGCTCGCGTTCCCGCGCGGATGTGCCGGGATTGCCGATACCGGTGCCCCTCGCGGCTCGACCCATCTGCTCGTAAACGTGCTCGCACCCTTCTTCGCTCGCGAGCATTCGTGGGAGCACGAGGTCGAACTCGTCGTTGACGGTCACGTCGTGGATAGCCGGATCTTCTCGAAGTGGTACGTGCAGCACCAATTTTTCGTGCCGCTTGCGGAGATCGTCGCGGATACGCGTATCGAGCTGCGCGCGCGCCCGACCCGGCTCGGCGAGTTGCGCGACGAATCGGCGAGCTTTGCGGTACGCCTCTTCGTGGGCTCGAAGTCGGCCATCTTCGACCGGCTCGAGCGCGACTCGATCTGGCTCTTTTCGTCGGCGCGCGCCGGGAGCACGTGGCTCGGAACCGACATTCTCTGTTCGAACGATCGAGCGCGCCCCGTCGATGAATCGGGCATCGGTCGCATGTTCGCGCCGCTGCGCTGGGATCCGGAACGCTTTTTCGAGCTCGACCGGCGCGCCGCCGAGTACGTGGAGAGCGGCTTCGCGTTCGAAACGGGCGCGCGCGTTCGGCGCTCCGCGGTGCTGCCGCCGTTCGAACGCAGTTTCGCCAACATGACGCTCGAGAACCAGATTTTGAGCCGTCGGACCGAGCGCGTGTTCTATCGCATGCTGCGCGAAACGACGCTCGAACACGTGGTGGCCGAGTGGGGCGTGCGCGACTACGAGCGCATCGTCTTCAAGTGCCCGAACGACGCGCACGGCGCCGATCACATCATGCGCGCGTTTCCGCGATCGCGGATGATCTTCCTCATGCGCGACGGACGCGACGTGATGCGTTCTCGCTTCTCGTCGTTCGGCTCCGAGGAGTTGGCGGAGACCGCGCATCGCGGCCTGCGTAAGTACGCGATCGCCTTCTACTCGCACTGGTGGAACTTTCAAAACGACATCATCGCGGCGGCGTACGACGCGCACGATCCGGCGCTGCGCGCGTTCGTGCGCTACGAAGACCTTCGCGCCGAGCCGCATCGCGTGGTGGACGAACTCCTACGGCAGCTCGCGCTGCCCGAAACGCAGGAGCGAATCGCGGAACTCGTCGAGGCCACCGCGCTCGAGCGTTTCGGCGATCGCGGCGAGAGTCGGCCGCGCCAGCAGGGTCGCGTGGGCGCCTATCGCGAGAGTTTTTCCGAAGAAGAGATCGCGCTGATGAACGCGATCATGGGGCCGAACCTCGCGCGTTACGGTTACGAGGTGGAGTAGGCGGCGGACGCGCCGGAGAGCGCGTGATA
Source organism: bacterium (assembly GCA_028869385.1). Classification (GTDB taxonomy): domain Bacteria; phylum Vulcanimicrobiota; class Vulcanimicrobiia; order Vulcanimicrobiales; family Vulcanimicrobiaceae; genus REEB354. Next base: position 3,889 of record JAGWSR010000125.1, on the reverse strand, counting down.
CGCGGAGACGACGTTGTGCGGGTCGCCGAGTCCCGCGACCCGTCCGCGATCGAGCCACAGTGCGACGTCGCAGAAGTGCTCGACGATCTCGGCGCTGTGCGTGACGAGCACCACGGTCTTCCCGCGGGTGCGAAAATCGGTGACGGCGTCGAGACACTTCTTCGCGAAGGCTTCGTCGCCGACCGCGAGCACTTCGTCGAGCAAGAGCACGTTGGGATCCACGCAGATCGCACAGGCGAAGGCGAGCCGCATCATCATGCCGGTCGAATACGTACGGATCGGTGCCTCGAAAAACTCGCCGATTTCCGCGAAATCCGCGATCGCCGGAAGGCGCGCGTCGGCCTCGCGCCGCGTCATGCCGAGGGTGAGCAACTCGATGCGCGCGCCCTCGCGTCCGGTGAGATCGGGATGAAATCCGGTTCCGAGCGCGAGCACGGCGGCGATCGAGCCGTCGATATGGATCGTGCCGGCGTCGGGCTTTAAGATGCCGCAGAGCAGGCGGAGGAGCGTCGTCTTGCCCGAGCCGTTGCGTCCGATCACGCCGAGCATCGAGCCGTGCTCGACGCCGAACGAGACGTCGGCGAGCGCGTGCACGGTCGAAGATGCTCCGCGCCGCAACGGATTGACGATCAGATCTTTGAGCGTGCGGTGCTGAGCGCTGCCCGAGATGCGGAACGATTTGGAGAGGGCGTCGACGCGAATGCTCTCGATCATATGTATTGGCTGAACGCGTCCTGCGAGCGGGTGAACGCCGCGACGCCGAGCGCGAGGATCACCGCGCCGAAGGCGGCCGCATAGGCGAGATCGGCCGGCGAGGGAAAGCGGTTGGCGTACAAGATGTCTTGGTAGGCGCTGATCAGCGCCGCGAACGGGTTCCAGATCACGAGCGCTTGAAACGCCGTCGGAACCTGCACGCGCGTATAGAAGATCGGCGTGAGGTAGAACAGGATCGTCAGTGCGTAATTCGCGAGAAGTTGGAGATCGCGAAAGAAGACGTTCGCGGTGGCGAGCAGTAGCACGATGCCCGTCGTCACCAGCAACTGCACCAGCATCACGAGCGGAAGCGCGACGAGCGCGAGCCCGAGATGCGCGTGCATGGCAAGGGCGAAGACCGCGAGCACCGGCAGCGCGAAGATGAAATTCAACGCGTTCGATACGACCGGGACGATGGGGAGCACGAGCGTCGGGAACATGGTGCGCCCGACGTACATGCGGCCGTCCACGATGGACGTCGTCCCCGCGAGCACCGCGCCCGAGACCCAGCCCCAAGGGATCAACCCGGCGAGCAAATAGAGCGCGTAGTTCGGCACGCCGATCCGAAAATAGACCGAGAAGACGAGCGCGTAGATCGTCATAAAGATCAGCGGGTTGAGCAACGTCCATGCGAATCCGGCGAACGAGCCGCGGTAGCGCAGGCGCAAATCGCGCAACACCAACTCGTACACGAGCCAGCGGAACGTCCAGAGCACGGAGATGGCGTTGCGATCGGAGAGGCGGGTATCCAAACTGCGCTCAAGGTTTCATGCGCGTGCGCGAGAAGCCTCCCGCGTTGAAGCGCATCGCCATCTCGTTATGCAACCAAGTGCGCAGCGCGGACGAAGGCGTGCTGTTCGTCGATCTCGCGCGAGCGCGCGAGGCGTGGCTGCCGATCGGCGCGCGCGATGCGATCGCGGGCACACGCGGCCTGTGCGTGCACGAGTCGCTCCTGTACGTCGTCTATACCGTCGGCTGGCACGACGCGCGCGCCGCCTGGTACGACCTGCGCGCGGAGACTCCGACCTTGCTGGGCGATGTCGCGTTGCCCGAGGTGGCGGATCCGCACGGCATCTGTGTCTTTAACGAACAACTTCTCGTGACGTCCACCGGTACCGACGAAGTGCTCGCGTACGCGCTCGTACGCGGCGCGCCGGCGCCGCCAGCGACGTCGCTCTGGCGCGCGAGCGACACGCGCAGCGATCTCCACCACGTCAACGGCGTCTGCAGCGACGGCACGCGCGTGCTCGTTTCGGCGTTCGGAGCGCGAACGAACGAGTTTTGGAGCTCGGCGGAGCGCGGATACGTGCGCGATCTGCTCACGGGTGAAACGCCGGCCGCGGACGTGTACCACCCGCACAGCATCGAGCTCGTGAACGGGGGACTCGCCCTGATCGAGTCCGCTCGGCAGCTCGTTCGCACGCCCGACGGGGAGGAGCTGCGGCTCGAGGGCTACATTCGCGGGCTCGACCGCACTCCCGACGGTGCCTGGCTCGTCGGTACCAACGTGGGGCGCATCGTTTCGCGCAGCACGGGGGTGGTAACCAATCACGCCAACCCCGAGAACCCGCTCGGTCAGCTCGTCGGGAGCGCCGGCCTGGTGCGCGTGGCGCCGGGCAGCGCGCCGCAGCGCATCCTCGATCTCGCGGCCTACGGCAACGAGGTCTTCGACGTCTGCGTGCTGCCCGAGCTCGCTCGTTCTACCTAACCGCTAGGTCCGTTGGGGTGCCCCCTGGTATAACCGGCCTCATGCAGAGCCTGACCCCCGAGCGCCGCAAGGAGCTCGAACTCAAGGCGAACGACGTCCGGCAGGGCATTATTCGTTCGCTTCTTTCCGCGGGCTCCGGCCACTCGGCCGGATCGCTCGACATGGCGGATATCTTCACCGCCCTCTACGGCGCCGTGCTGCGCCACGATCCGAAGAACCCGGAGTGGCCCGACCGCGACCGCCTGCTGCTCTCGTGCGGGCACATCGCGCCCGTGCGGTACTCGGCGATGGCGAATTTCGGTTACTTTCCGGTGGACGAACTGCTGACGCTGCGCAAGTTCGGGTCGCGCCTCCAGGGGCACCCGGAGCGCGTGAAGCTGCCGGCGCTCGAATCCACCTCGGGGCCGCTCGGCGAGGGGCTCGCGCAGGGCGTGGGCATGGCGCTCGCCGCCAAGCTCGACCGTAAGGATTACCGCGTGTACGTCGTGACGTCGGACGCCGAGCATCAGTGCGGACTGCATTGGGAAGCGATGATGACCGCGGGCAAGTTCGAACTCGACAACCTCACCTGCATCATCGACCGGAACTTCATTCAGATCGACGGCTCGACCGAAGACGTGATGCCGCTCGAACCGCTCGCCGATAAGTATCGTTCTTTCAACTGGAACGTGATCGAGTGCGACGGCCACGACATGGCGTCGATCCTCGACGCGTGCGAGCAAGCGAAGAACACGAAGGGCAAGCCTCAGGTCATCGTCGCCAAGACCGTTCCCGGCAAGGGCGTGAGTTACATGGAAGGCGATTACACGTGGCACGGAAAGCCGCCGAATAAGGAACAAGCCGACGAAGCACTGGCCGAACTCACCGCCGCGCGTGAAAGGATCCTCGCCCATGTCTAGCACGGATGTCATGGATCGCGCCGCGCAAGAGATGCATCTGCTCGATTACCGCAACGGCGCGGAGCTGAAACAGCTCCCCACGCGCAACGGCTTCGGCGAAGGTTTGATCGAGGCGGGCAACCGCAACAAGAACGTGCTCGCCATCTGCGCGGATCTCGCGGAATCGACGCGCATGGAAGGCTTCAAAAAGGCGCATCCGGCGCAGTACCTGGAGATCGGCGTCGCCGAGCAGATGCTGGTGGCGATGGCGGGCGGTCTCGCCTCGACCGGCAAGGTGCCGTGGATCGCGTCGTACGCGATGTTCAACCCGGGTCGCTCGTGGGAGCAAGTGCGCACGATCATGGCGCTCAACGAGACCAACGTGAAGATCGCGGGCGCGCACGCCGGCGTCTCCGTCGGCCCCGACGGCGCAACGCATCAAGCGATCGAAGATATCGCGATCATGCGCGTGATTCCGCACATGATGGTGGTGGTGCCGTGCGATTCGGTTCAGACGAAAAAGGCGACGCTCGCGCTCTCCGAAACGTTC
>JAGWSR010000016.1 GCA_028869385.1 bacterium | reverse complement strand
GATCGACGCGAAGAGCGGATCGGGCGACGTATCGATCATCCGCAGGACGCGCAGCTCCCAGAGCCACCGCGTGATGGGCTCGTCGAAACACGTATCCCCAAAAAAGTCCTCGGCCCGAAAAAGCGGCCACCAACGCGCGTTTACGAGCAGCGGCGCGGCATGATCCCGGTCCGAATAGAGTCGGCCGGCGAGGCTCCCGAGTCGGCTGTCACCGATGCAGGCGAGGACCCGCGGCGGCGGATTCGCGAGTTCGACGCGATCGTCCGGACGCACGCTTGCACTCGGTAGCGTATTCATTGCGGAGGCACTTCCTCGTTCGAAGCGTGAATCTTTGCATCGACCCCTGCGGCCACTTTCGCGGCACCGCTCGTGCACATTTTCGCACAGCTATTGCGTGACATTCGCATGTTGTGTATGCCTCACAGGCCTGCCGCTTTCACAAGGTGAACGTCGTCGGAACGCATGTCGCACGCGTACAATCCGAAGCACTACCCGACGCATGCCGATTTCTCGGCGAGCGATCGCGCGCACGGAAGCCTCTCGGCGCTCGTCGCGCTCGTCCCCGAGCGCGCCCGCGTACTCGACGTCGGCTGCGCGAGCGGCTATCTCGGCCGCGTACTCTCCGAGCGCGGGTGTACCGTGATCGGACTCGACGCGAACGAAGCGGCGCTCGAGCAAGCGGGCTCTTGGTACGAAGCGCTTTACAGCGTGGACTTAGACGCGACGCCGCTCGATCGCATCCTCGACGCCGAGCAGCCCTTCGACCGTATCATCTTCGGTGACGTGCTCGAGCATCTGCGCGATCCGGTGACGCTCCTCACCGCCGCACGCGGCCTCCTCAGCGAAGGCGGCCGGCTTCTTGCGTCGCTCCCGAACGTCGCTCACGGCGCGATTCGACTGGCGATGCTCTCCGGACACTTCGAATACCAGCGGTACGGCCTGCTCGACGAAGACCACCTGCACTTCTTCTCGCGCGAGACGATCGAACGCACCTTCCTACGCGCGGGCTATCGGATCGAACGCATGGACCGCATTCGCGTCGCGCTCTTCGAAAACTCCGACCTGTTACCGTCGCTGCGTCGCCACGACTTCGACGAGACGGTCGTGCAGAGCATCGAACGCGATCCAGAGCACGACGTGCTGCAATACGTTCTCGAAGCTCGCGCGCTCTCGCAACACGAACACGTCGAGGCGCTCTATGCCGCCTACCAGGACGCGATCTCCGAACGCGATCGCTACGGCGTCGAGTGCGATCGCCTCTCGCGCGCGTACGACGAAACCTATCGCGCCCTCGATAAGCGGGATGCGGAGTATGCCGCCCTCGTCGAACGCTTCGATGCGTTCGTGGACGAAGTCGCGGCAACGACCGACGAGCGCATCGCCGCCGCGAACGAAGCCCTCGGCAAGCGCGCGTAGTGCCGTTCTTCCCGGCGCTCGGCTGCGCATTCATTCACGTGCCGAAGACGGCCGGAACGAGCATCGTTCGCGCGCTCTCCGGCGCGGACGCAGAGTTCGCGGAGAGCGGTATCTGGGATATCCTCGAACGTCACGACGCGCGTGTCACGATCGCCGAAGCGATACGCCGCAACTTCCGTCTCGCGAGCTTCGTGAGCTTTCCGCAACAGCATCTCCCGGCGGCGGCGATGCGCATACTGCTCGGCGAGCGCTGGGCACGGCTCGAACGCTTCGCCGTCGTCCGCAACCCGTGGGACATGCTCGTCTCCACCTACGCCTTCGCTCGCGCCCACGCACCGACCGTGCGCGATGCCGATCCCGACCGATCCGCACTCATGGCCCGCAGCGACACCTTCGAGCGGTTCGTCGAGCTCTACCCGCTGCTGCGCGGAGATATGACCGAGATGCTCGCCGACGAGCACGGCAATCTGCTCGTCGGCGACGTTCTGCGCTTCGAACGCCTCGACGACGACCTCGCGGCGATCGCCGAGCGCTTGGGCGTTCGCTTGACGCTCGGCAGAGAGAACGCGAGCGCGCGGGACGCGCAGTACCGTTCGTACTTTACGCCCCGTACGCAGCGGCTCGCGGCCGCGCATTTCGAGCGAGATATCGAGCGCTTCGAGTACTCCTTTTAAACGCCCGGAAAGCGATACCCAAAGCGCCGGATGTCCTCGGCATAGATGCGCGCGACCATCTCGCGCGCATCGTCGTCGTAGTAGCTCGCGAGCGGCTCGCGTTCGCCGCGTTTGGCGTGCGGCAGAGCGGCATCGACCCCGAGGCGCCGAAAGACGCGCGCAGCATCTTCTTCTAAGCGTTCGAAGCGAAGCACGTCTTCGACGAGCAACGAGCCGTCGTCGTCGTAGAGAAACCGCCACTGCGGCATCCACTGCACGTGTTCCCGTTCGCTCAAGCGCTCGAGATAGTGTTTGAACGAACCATCCTCCGTGACGCCGAGGTACGCTCGCAGATCCGGCCGGCGGCGCATGAAGACGAACTGCGAGACCGCGCGATCCCACGGATTGCGAATGACCGCGAACCGGTAATACGACGCGAACGTCGTCTCGCCGACGACGCGCCGAACCAGCGGCGCGGTGAGATGCTGCAGTCCCCCGGTCTGATATGCGTTATGCAGCGGCGAGACGAAGCCCATCCACAGCTCCGCCTCGGTGCGAGGATCCGGCCACAACACGTCCTCGATGCTCGTGCCGCCGCACTTGGGAATGTGGATGAAGATGCAGCGGTGTCGGTGCGAGATCATCGCGAGAGCGCGAGCGCGCGATAGCCGGGAAAGAGGCGCTCGACGTCGATGCGCACGCCCTCGACCGTGTAACGAACCGCGATCGCAAGGCGACGGCGCTCGGTCGGATTGGGGCCCGAGCGATGCTGCGCATCTTGATCGAAGAGCACGCACGTTCCGGCATCGAGCTCCGTCTGGAGCACCCGTTCGGGACTCGAGCGCGAGCGAAACTGCAGCGCGCCGTTCTCCGCGTCGGCGCGCTCGAGGGCGATCCACGCCGTGACGTTGATCATAGGATCGAGCAGCGTCTTCCAGTGGTCGCGATCGGCGTGCCACGTGAACTCCGCTTCACCCGGAGCCTTGGGAAAGAGATTCGAACGCCACAACACGATGCGCTCGCCCAAGATCGCCCGCACGCGTTCGAGGATCGCCGGATGCTCGCAGAGTTCGCGTAGCGCGGGCACGTCGAGATGGCGCGACTGCGTCCGCGAGCGCGGGTCGAGACCGTCGCGCGATAGCGCGCCGTCGGCCGCGGCACGCACACGAGCCGCCGCTTCGGCATCCAGCACCGGAAACGGTGCGCCGTATCCGTCGCGCGCGAACGCATCGCTCCAGCTCATGCGCGCAAGCGATCGCGGAGCCGACGAAGGGCGTCGGGCGCGCCGCCGCCATCCACGACCTCCGCGTGGGGCGTTTCGGATCCAAAGCGCGCGGCATCCTCGGCCGAAGCGCACGCGACCAAGTCGGCAACCTTTGCCGCCGCTCGCGCTTGCCGATCCCCATCCCGCTTGCGATCGGGTGCGTAGATGACATACAGCGCACGATTCTTACGAACGCGGGTCACGTTTCGCTCGAGCGTTCCGGCTCCAACGAACCATACGGCGTCGAGAATCGGAAGTGCCGCAGCGAGCGTTGCGTCGCGTCCGCGATCGTAGCTATCGCCGCAGAGCACCTCGACGCCGAGTGCCCGCGCCTGCGAGAGTGCGGGTTCGCGCGCGACGAAGTCTTCGGGAAGCAGCATCGGGTAGTAGCCGCTCTCGCGAAGTTCGCGCAGCAACCGGTGCGTGCGCTCGTCCTCGCTCCAATCGAGCAGCGGCAACCGGGAGATCACGACGAGCACGACCTCGCCGCGACGGGAGCGTCGCGCGGCGTTCACGCGCGCTTCGGCGGGGTCGAGCGAACGCGCCGTGAGCCACGCACGATTGAGCTGGACGAAGCGGACGCGATCTTCGTCGAGCAGGCTCTCCTCACGTACCCGTGAGCCCGTATGGACGACGGTACGAAATCCAGCGGCACGTACCGTCGCGCAGAGTTGCGCGAGACGATACCGCGAGCCGAGGAGGCGGCGCTCGAGCCCGCCCACGGCACGAACGATCTCCGTGCGCACCAGCACCGCGCCTTCGGGGGCGATGTCGGCGTCGCGCACCGATGCCGCTGCAACGTCGCCCTCAACGGCGACGAATCGACCGTCGGCAGTCGCGATGCTCCCGTCGTCGTTCCAGCCGTGCGCGCGCTCGACGCGCGCCGCCGCGAGCCCCACCTTCGGCTGCTCCTCAAGCAAGGATGCAAGTCGATCGAGACACCCGCCGGTCACGATGACGCGTTCGTCGAGAAGGCACACATAGGTACCGTGGATCGCCGGCAGCGCGGCCGAGAGCGCATCGTCACAAGCGTCGTCGCGCTCGACGACGATGCAGCCCGGCGCCGACGCGCGGACGCGCGCCGCGAGACCCGGCGACGACGTGACGACGATGATCTCCACGGCGAGCGTCGTGAACCACGTGGTGGTGAGCGCATCGAGCGCGCGCACGAGCCAAGCGTCGTCGGCGGCCGCGATCACGAGCGATACGAGTGGATGCGTTGCGAGCGGATGCTCGGCGCAGCGCACGAGCCAGCGCTTCGCGAATACCGACCACGCTTGCTCGCGCGCCGAGGATGCCCGTGCCGCCACGTGATGCGCGAGACCTGGATCGAGTTCGAGCATATCGCGCAACTGCGCGCGCTTCGCGCGAACGCGCTCGATTTTCGCGGACAAGATATCCCAGCGCTCGGGGGCGTTCACCCGCGTCCCTCCAACGGCTCGTCGAGCAGTTCGAGCCGTTCGATGAAGAGGCCGAGTTCTCGCTCGTCGGGTCCGATACCGACGCGACTCGGAACGACCGTTTCGTCGAGCGCGATGCGCATACGCCCGCTCGCTCCCGCGGCGAGCGCGAGCGGCACGTCGAGTTCGAGCAGGCCCGGAACGAGCACCGTTTCGGATCGCAACAGGTCGTCGCACGTGACGCGCGCGCGCGCCGAAGGCGAGAACCCGCTCGGTACGCGAGCACGTACGCGCGCGCCGTGGATCGCACGCGACGCATGCAGCGTGAAGGCGATCTCGCCCCCTCCCCACCCATCGCTAAAGAACCCGGAGGGGTCGCTCGTCCACCCATATCCGAGAACCGGGACCGTACGCGCCGCCTCCAACTCCGCGACGCGGCGCCGCAGGCGCGAGGCCTCGGCGCTCCACGGCTCGCGGCGCCCTTGCTCGCGCTGGTAGAGCGCGATCAAGCGCTCGCGCTGACCCATCAACTCTCCGAGATCGCGTTCGTCGTCCGGCGTCAGCGTATACCCGGCCACATACCGCGCATCGAGTTCGCGCGGCACGAAAAAGGTCGTGTGCTCTTCGACGATCTCGTGCTCCGGGCGATCCTCGGAGTAAAAGTAGAGCGAGAGCGATTTACGCGAGCGATGCTTTTGATCCGCCGGCAAGGCGATACAATCGAAGCCATGCCACGAACGCTCGCTCGTCTCGAAGATCACGCAGCGATTGAAATCCGGCGAGAAGGCGCTCGGCCGCTCGTATCGGTCGCGCGGATCGCGATAGAGCGCGATCGAACCGCCCCACGACGCATCCCAGCCTTCGTTGAGATACACGATCAGGTTCACGCGCCGGTGCAGCTTGCTCACCGGGTGGATGTTGAAATCCACGTGCGGCCGCAGGTCGCGGCCGTCGAAGTTTTCGTGCGTGCCTCCGCCGTAATTCATCGGGTCGTAACGAAGATCCGCGATGCCCGTCACCGTCCCGAGCCACGCGAGAAACGTCGGCGACGAGAACCACCGGTCGGCCCGCGCGAACGCGCCGCCGAGCGCTTGCAGATCGGGATGGAATGCCTTGCGGCCGGGTGATCCAAAGGCGTTCGCGCTCGCATCCATCGCCGAGGGAAACTCGGCGAGCAGCGCGCGTGCGAAGGCATCGTCGAGGAACCCGTCGAGCACGACGTGCGGAAACGGCTCGGCCGCGGCAAAGCGCGCGTTGAGCGACGCCGCATCGTCGAGGTAGCGTGCGACGATTTCCGTCGAACCGTCCGCCCGGGCTTCGAGTTCCATGTGTGGGAGAGGTACGCTCCTGCGCTGCGGTGCGCCTACCGTCCGGCGCGCTGACAACTCGGGCACCAGTACACGGTTCGCGCCGCCTGGAGCGCCGCGGCGATCGGCGTTTCGCAGAGACGACACGGACACGCGGTGCGGTGATAGACGTAATACTGCTCTCCCCTGCGCACGCCGCCTCTCGGATGCGGGCGATCCGCCGGTCGCGTGGTGACGATACGTCCGCTGCGTTCCCCCTCGCGCAGCAGCGTGCGCGCGTCGCGCCAGAGCCCGCGAACGGTATCACCTTCGAGCGAGCGGCCCGGCGTTGCGGGATGCACGCGCGCGCGAAAGAGCAGCTCCGCGCGATAGACGTTACCGATGCCCGCGACGACGGACTGGTCCATGAGCAGCGTACCGATGGGTGCGGAACTGCGCGCGATGCGCTCGATCATCGGCGCCGGGCGCGCATCGCCGCGAAGCGGATCGGGGCCGAGACGCGCGAGCAGACGCCGGCGCTCGTCATCCGAAATCAGATCGCACGCGGTCGGTCCGCCGAGCGAAACCCAGCCGCACTCGCTCGCGAAGCGCACGCGCTCGGCGCCGCGTGCCTCCGGCGGCTCTCCGCGCCCCATCCGGAATCTCCCGAAGAGTCCGAGGTGGACGTGCACGTACCGGTCATCGCCAAAATCGTAGACCAGATGCTTACCGTACGCCTCGATGCCGCGCAGCACCGCGCCGTCGAGATCGAGCGCCGCTTCGGAAAAGCGCCCTTGCGGCGATTCGACGCGCACGGCGCCGCCGACGATCAGCTCGCGCTGCAAACGCGCCGCGCGATGAATGGTATGTCCCTCCGGCATCGGACGCTATGAACGCGTCTCATGCACGGATGGATGCGCCATCGTGCGCGCTCTAGTGCGTATCGTCGCGATCCGGCGGTTCGTCATCTTCGGTTGCAAAACGCGGGCGGGCAGCCGCAGCGCTTCTTCGCGTCACCGTCGGTCGTCATGCTCGACTCCATTCGTCAGGCAGCCGGCGCAGACCGCGCTCACACGTAAGCTGGCGTACTGCAATGCGGTTGGCAAAGCTTCTACGCTCGCGGCATGACGATTCATTTCAATGGCCTCGATGCGTTCGGCGGCCGGGAGGTCGCGCTCGCGCGTCCGCACCCGCTGCTCGTCGGCCCGGTCTCGGATGCGCTCGAACGCCTTCGCATGCGCGGTCGCCCACTATCCACAGTTCGCGAGATCGCCTCGCTCGACGCGAATCGGCTCGCCGGTGCAATCGTCTCGGCCGCTTCGTCGTCGAGCGTAAAGGAGTCACTTGCCGACGTGTGCCAAGCGTTGCGGAGCGCGCATCCAACGCTCCCGGTCGCCGTTTCGACCTTGATGGACGAGGACCAGGCCGTGCGTTCGCTGCGCGGCGTCCTCGCCCCGATCTACGGAGCGTTCGACTTCGAGCGAATCGCTGGACTCGGCGCCTACCGGGTCGCGACGGGCATTCGTATCTTACTCATCACGCGCAGCGATTTCTCCCACCCCGAAGAGCTCGACCGCGCGTTGTCCGCCTTCTTTTCGAAGCCTAAGCCGATCTCGCACACATGACTGCCGCGATTGCACCGTGCATCACAGCGCCGCACTGACCGGCGCAGGTCGTCGGCTCGGCGTCGAACTCAACCGTGCATGGTGAGCCTCCTCACAGCCCGTCGGCACCCGATTCGCGATAATGCGAGGAACAAGTTTACGCGATAAGGAGTATGCGACCCATGACGACCCTCGGAAAAAGCGCCCTCTTCGGGCTGCTCGCCGGCATGATGATGGCGATGGCGGGCATGATGATGACGGCCGCCATCGGCACCGGGTTCTTCGCCCTGCCCGCCATGATGGGCGACATCATCTTTGGACCCGAGGCGGCGGTGGCGGGCGGAGCCGGGGTCGTCCTCGCCGGACTGATGTTGCATATGATGCTCTCGGCAATGTTCGGCGTCGTGTTCGCACTCATCGTCCAGCGCTGGCCGAAGGACGCGATCGGAACCGGCGCGATCTTCGGCATCGCGCTCTGGTACATGAACTTCCACCTGCTCGCGCGCTTCTCACCCGCCGCCGCCGCGATGGCCGCGATGACGCCAGCGTGGATCGCCATCGCAACCCACCTCATCTTCGGCGTTGCAATCGGCGCCCTCGAGCGCACCGCAATCGCGCGCGCCGGGGGCCCGGTGCGCGCGTAGCCGAGCTCTATTTCTTTTGGAAGACTCTGCTCACCAGGCGCTCGATTACGTTTGGTTCGAGGCGTTCGGGGTGGACGACGAAGCAGCGATCGTCGCCCACCCTTACGGCGCCGGCCATCTGCAGCTTTCCGAGTTCGAGCGTACACGTCTCGCGCGATGTCCCGATCAGTTGCGCGAGCTCTTGGTGCGAGAGGCGGATCGGAATGCGCACCTCGCCGCCGTCGAGCGCTTCGCCGTGCTCGCGGGCCAGATGCCGCAGCGCATGCAGCAATCGAAGCTTGATCGAACCGTACGCGAGCCCGGCGATGCGCGTCTCGACGTCCTGACGTCGCTTCGCCATCTCGGTCGCGACCATCATCGTAAGCTCGGGACGATGCCCCATCAAATCCGTAAAGTCTTCGACCGAGGCCGCGCAGATGTGCGCCGCATCGACGGCTTCGGCAAACGTTTGGCGATGCGTTTGTTTAAAGAGCGCGAGCTCGCCGAACACGTCTCCGGGGCCGAGAATCGCAAGCGTCAATTCTTTTCCGTCGTCGGTCGAACGGAACAGGCGCACGTGACCGCTCTTGAGCAGATAAATCGCATCCCCGAGATCGCCTTCCGAGAAAACGATCTCTTTCGGGCGATAGTCCTGCTCGCGAAACAGGTGTGCGTACTTTTCGATCTCTTCGCGGGGGACGCCGTGAAAGACGCGGTTTCGCTCCAGGTACCACACCTTGTTGGCCATGGGTGGCTGTTTGCCGAGGGCTTCCGCAAGCACCTTTTGGAGGCGGGCCAAGCTTGGAGTTCCGGTCACGCGCGTTCCGTTCGGCAGCAGTAATGTCGGCACGGCCGTCACCGAGAAGCCGTCGCGACGAGCGAGCGAGACGTCGCGAATCATTAACGCTACGTGCTCGAATCCGAGAAGAGCCGCGCGCACCCGCTCGCGCGCAATCTCCGAGAAGCGGCAATGCTCTTGCACGTAGAGCGTCACACAGAGATCCATCACCATCAAGCCCCGACGAGACGCGACACGAGTGACACGAGAAGCGGCACGAGGTAATTCAGGCCGATTCCGCTTACATTTCCGGCCCGATAACTCCCGTTGATCATGCAAAGGATCGTTCCAACGATCGCCGCCGTCGCCGCGGCGACACGAACGTCAGAGCGCGTTGGCGGGCGCATGTTGATCCTCGATGCCTTGCAGAATGGCCCGCGCGATCCCATCGCGATCCTCGAAGCCGAGTGCGTCTATCGGCAACGCAACCGCAGGGCGAATGGAGCGAAGTTCGATCCGGCGCGCGCCTGCGGGAGCATGAAGCGCGAGGCGATTCGCGGCTTCTAGGAGCCGCAATTCGTATTCGAGCAAGCGCTGCTGCCACGTGACGAACATCGCGCAAGTCATGCGGCCGAGCGAGTGCTCTGCGCAACTCCGCTCGATGTTGAAGACCGTATCCACGAAGACCACCGTAACTTCGCTACCGCCGTCGGCACGACGCCGGCTTCGTACGTACCGCGCGCACCGCCGCCGCTCAATACCAGCGCTTTCATGCGCCCAGGATCGCCGCGAGATCGCCGTCCATTTCCGAACGATCGAGCTCACCATAGCGAATCGCTTGAATCACGCCGTGGCGGTCGACGAAGACCGAGACGGGGAGGCCGTTGACGCCGAACGCTCCAGCGATGCCGCCGCCGTCGATATACACGGGAAAGCGAATGCCGTACAGATGCATAAAGCGCCGCACGAGCGCGGGGTTCTCCTGCTGATCGAGCCCAACCACCACGAGACCCCGACGACGCAACGTGCGCTCGCGCGCGACAATGCGCGGCATCTCCGCGTTGCACGGCGGGCACCACGAGGCGAAGAAGTTGATCCACACCGGATGGCCGCGCAGGCCCGCGATCCGAAGGTCCGTTCCGCCGAGCGTCGTCGCGGTCAACGTCGGTAAGTGAGCCCCCACGCGCGGCGGTCGCAGCGCGACGGGGATTCCCGCATGACCGCCGTGGCGAACGTAGACCGCCGCCGCGAATACGAGCGCAGCGACCCACAGGCCGATCGGAAGGCGCCAATCGCGCATCAGTGTTCGGACCTCGCGAGGGACGCCGTCACGTTCGCCACGGCGCGCGGCGGATACGACGGGGAGAATTCATAACGCACGCGCAGGTGCGGATCGATCAAAAGCGTCACGACGTCGTGGTCGGGATCTCGTCGCGTTCCCGCCTTAAAGTGCACCGCGATCTCATACGCAGCGAGGATGCGCCGCACGGCCTTCTCGGAGCCCGTTGCGAAGACGAGTTGGCGGGTCGGCGCGCCGAGTTCGCGCGCGGTCGCGCGTAAACGAACAGGCGTGTCGGTGACGGGGTCGAGAGTGACCAGCACCAGGACCACCTTCGAACCCAGCAGCCGCTCCGACCGCAGTACGTCGGCGACGGCCGAAAAGGTTCCCTCGGTGATCGGACACGCTTCGCGACAAGTCGTCGCGATGAACGAGAGCAGCACGGTCTTGTCGCGCACCTCGTCGAGCAGCGGAGCGCCCGTCACCGCATCGCGCAGCGCGAGCGGCATCGCGCTTCCCATATCGGGAAGGCGCGGCGCCGCATGCGCGCGCCCGGAGACGACGAGCACCGCGAAGAGCCAATAGACGAGGCGCGCGTACGTCCCCAAACGATTCATGTCGTTTCCCTTACATCATGTTCGAGCTGAGCTTTTTGCCGTCGATCGACGTGATGGTAAGCGCATGCACGCCACCGCGCTCATTCACATAGCCCTCGACGTGCACGCCGGTATTGCCGATGATGTCGTACACCGCGGGCGCGATCGGCACCGCATCGGCGGCGCTCACGACCGTGTACGAGGTACCGTCCGAGGTAAGGAACGTGAGCGGGCTCCCCTGCAGAATGCAGACCTTCGCGCAGAGAGCGTGATTGTGGCCGTGGTAGCCGTTCGCCGAGTAGCAGTTCGCGTCGACGATTTCGCCCGTGAGCGCGACGCTCTTCGAGCCGGCCGATTTGGTCGGCATGCCGCCCATTAAGAAGGCGCCCTTCTTCATCGCCATCTGGATCGTCGCTTTCATGTCGCCGTGCGCGAGCATCGCTTTGACCTTGGCGTAGGGAACGTCGTTCATCATGCTCGGACCGCCGGGCGAGCCGCCGTCGGCCAGGGCCGCGACGCCCGACCCAACGATGACGGCGAGCGCCGCTGCGGTTGCCGCGTGTCTCATGGAAAATGCCACGTAGTACTTCCTCCGATTCGTAGGCGGCAGAGTGCCGCAGGCCACGAGCGTAGGCCACGGTGGCGGACGCGGTCAGTAATGCGGCTCACAATACTCGGGGCGCCCCGTCGAAACACCGGCACCGGGCCGCTCGTATAGGAGCCGAAATGAACCTCACCATCGCCGGCCTCTCGAAGCGCTACGGCAGCAAAGCGGCGCTGCAGGACCTCAACCTCACACTGGAACCCGGAATCGTCGGACTCGTCGGTCCGAACGGTTCCGGCAAGACGACGCTCCTGCGAATCCTCGCGACCACGCTCGCGCCGTCGACCGGCACGATCAACTGGGACGGGCGCGACGTCATTCGCGATCCGGATCGCCTGCGTCGCGAGATGGTGTACATGCCGCAGCAGTTTGCCGGCTACCCGCACCTCACGGCGTTCGAGTTTCTCGTCTACCTCGCCGAGTTGCGGGGCGTGGCACGCGGCGATGCTCGCCGTGCGGCGACGCAGGCGCTCGAGACGATGGGACTCGCAGGCGATGCGAAGCGTCAGCTCGGCGCGTTCACACCCGGTATGCTGCAGCGCCTGGGAATCGGGTACGTGGTCTCGACCGACGCGCGCGTGGTACTCCTCGACGAGCCCACCGCGGGGCTCGATCCGTTCGCGCGCTCGTTACTCTGCGATGCGTTGCTTCGTACCGCACGCGAGCGGCTCGTGGTCATCTGCACCCACATCTTCGACGATCTGGAACTTATTGCCGATCGCATCGTCGCGCTGCGCTCCGGCCGGATCGCCGCGCACGCGACGCGCGATGCATTCATCGAACGAGCCCGCGGACGCGTGTGGGAGATCGAAACCGATGCCTACCCCGACGCGCTCGATGGGCGTGTCACCGCGCAGCGCCGCGAAGGGGATCGCTCGTTGCGCCTGCGCGTCGTGCATGCGTTCGAGCCGCAACCGGGGGCGCGCGCGGTGACGCCGTCGCTGCAAGATGCGTGCGCTTGGCTCGAGATGCACGAGGACGGCATCGCGTGCTGAGCGTCGCGTTACCGGAGATACGCGAGCGCTTTCGCGACCCGAATTTTCTGTTGACGATCTGCGCCGTCGCCGCCGCAACGACGCTGCTTGCCCCCGGGCCGGGCGATTCGTACGCGACGCTCGCCGTCGATCTCGGCAAACGCACGCTCCTCTTCGCATCTAACCCCGGCTTCGACGGTACGGCGGCGGGCGTCGCGTTCGCGGCCTTTGCGCCGCTCGTCGGGCTCTTTGGGTTAAGCGGTGGATTCTCGCGCGACGAACGCACGCGCTTTGCCGAAACGCTGCGCGCGCTTCCGGTCTCGAACCTTCACCTCGTGCTGGGCCGCGTGCTCGCCGCATGGGTGCTCGCATGCGCGTTCACGCTCGCGGCGTGCGCGCTGCTCGGCATCACGCTAGCGTTTCGCTATCACGGCGCGTACGACGTCGCACGCTACGCCGAGAACTTTTTCTTGCTCGCGCTGCCCTCGATGCTCTTCACGGCGAGCGCGGCATGCATCCTCGACCTGCTGCTCGGAAATCGGCGCGGCTTGTACGTCACCGCCGCGATCCTGCTCTGGTTCACGGTGATCACCGCATCGGCCGGACATCTCGTGGATCCGACCGGTGTCGCGTCCGTCGAGCGTGAGGCACGCGTGGGAATCGGCATGCCGCACGCGGGCATCGATATCGGCGCGACCTGGGACGAGGCGACGGGCGGCATCCTGCAGTGGAACGGGCTCGCCCCGCTCGCGATCACCGTGGCTCAACGCCTCCAAACCATTGGTATCGCAGCGCTGCTCGCGCTCGTCCCGCTGTTCGTTTTTCGTCGCCGCCCGAATCGTTCGTTCGCCGCGCCGGGCGACGCCGAACCGCTGCTCACCCGCAACGCGGCACCGCTCGCGCCTGCGCCGCGCAGCCGTACGCCGGGCATCGCCGGGCGCGTCGCGACCGAAGTTCGCTTGCGCATCGCTACGCATCGATGGATCGCCGTATTCACCGCGCTCGTCGCGACGGTTGCATTGTTCATTCCGGCGAGCGCAGAACGTTTCGCGATCGCCGCGACCATGCTACTCCCGGCCCTCTGGATGCGCGCCTTCGACGACACGGCCCGATCGAGCGCACTCGACGGATTGCTCGCATCGCTTCCCGGCGGCATCGCGCGCGACACCTACGCGAAGCTATGCGCGACGCTCCTGCTCTCGGCAGCACCCGCGCTCGCTATCCCACTGCGTCATCCAACCGACGTTGCGATGTGGTCCGTCGTTCTTTCGGCAGTTGCATTGGAGAGCGCGTGGCTAGCCCTTACGATGACGACGCTACGCGCGGAGATGCTCGGCCTCGGCGTGCTCGGCATCGCCTGGTACATCGTTGGCTTCAACGCGACCCCGCCGCCGTTGGATTACATGGGCGCGACGCATCCCGTCCTCGCGACCACGATCGCGAACGCGACCCTTGCGGCCTGCTTGCTTGTTGCGATCGCCGCGCTTACCTACGCAGCGAACGAAAAACGCCCCGCTAGAAGCGGGGCGTAACCAATGGATTCGACGAGCGAACGACTAGGCGTTCGCGTCAATCGTGGCGCCGAGATTTTCGTCGCCGTCTTGAACGTTGGTCTGCGCTTCTTTGATCGCTTCCTGTTGCGTGGCGACGAGCGTCGGCACGGAGCTAGCAGCGTTGCCGCTGGAACTGATCGCTGAAATGCTCACGGTTAAGATCCTCCAGGATGCGTATCAAGGTACTCCCAGTATAGAGCGGACCCGAGCCTTGCCGCAAGTCGCGGAGCCGCGAATGCGACGCGTGCGACGCAATCTTCACACGAGCCGACCTGCTGATTACGAATCAGCCTCCATCACGCGTTCAACGATCTTCGCCTGCAAGCGCTTCACTTCGGCACGATACGGAGTTTCTAGCCCTTTTCTTTCACCTTGCGCGAATCCGTGTTGGCGGCACGTTTCGGGAACAGAGATCTCGCCTTTGGATGAGATCTCGACGCTACGGCCGCCCGAAGTTGTTCATGCCCCAATGCTCCACGATACGGCCATCCCGCATCACGAGGATATCGATGACGTCGATCGCGATACGCTGCTTCGTTGCTGGGACGCCCAGCAGATCTTGGCTGAACGTTCCGTGAAACGTCTTGCGCGTCGTGACGCGGTCGCCTTCGGCGATGAGATCGTGGATGCCGATCGCGAGGTCGGGAATGGCGACGCGGAGCAGGTCGAAGATGAAGAACGCCATCGCGTCCGCACTCGCGTTCTCGGGCGGGGCGGTGTGATCGACGAAGTCCGGCGCGACCAGTTCGCCAAACGCATCGCGATCGCCACCCGCGATGCATGCAGCGTTGAATCTGCGGACGATCTCTTTGTTCTTAGTTTCCAACTGATCTTCCATCGGCGTATCCCTTTCGAGCGGATGCGTGTGTCAAAAACAGCATAGCCAAAGGAAAATCCGGATGGTGGACCGAGTACGTCACATCGTATGCCGATTCGATCATCTTCCGTAGACTCGGCCGCGACGGCGAGACACAGCGGGCGGCTGGCCTTGAAAAGCGTGATGACGGAGTTTCCGACGATCGTGCTGATTCGGCAAGGGCACAAGCAGATGACGCGCGGTGCGCTGCACTTCGACCTGCAGGCCGGTCACGCGGTCGTCGTCGCCGCAGGTCAAGCGTTCGACCTCGTCAGTACGCCCGCCGACGGGGCGTTCGTTTCAAGTTTCCTCGTTCCGTCGTCGCACCTCATCGAAGAGATCGCCGCCGCATATGCGGAGGTCCCGATCCTTCGCGATGCGCACCCGATCGCCGATGTCGAACGAGAGTTTCTCGACGCCTTCGATCGCGCGATCGCTGCCGTCTCCGACCCGCGCCGGTTACCGCCAAAGATCGTCGAGAACCGGGAACGCGAGGTGTTGATCTGGCTCGCTCACAAAGGCGTGAAATTCAGCCATAGCGGACCGGCAGATGTGGCGCAACGCGTTCGCTCGTTGTTGCTGCAGGATCTCACCCGCAATTGGCAAGCGCGCGACGCGGCAGCATCGGTCGGCATGAGCGAGGCGACGCTGCGCCGCCATTTACAGAAACTCGGCGTGTCGTTCCAGCAGGTGCTGACCGACGTTCGTATGTCTCGGGCGCTCGCGCTCCTACAAGTCACCGATGATGCGATCGGCCGGATCGCGCTCGATGTCGGATACGAATCGCCTTCGCGCTTCGCGGCTCGATTCAAGCGCCGATTCGCCGTGTCTCCGTCGGAGGTACGAAGCGGCGCACTCACCTCGTCGATCGGCGAGCGCAAGCGGCACGCCTAAACGTCCGGACTCCCCGATAGTCGGCCTCCCGTTGCCTACCCGGCATCAGGTACGTTACCGGAAACGCCAACGGGCGACGGTCGTGAACGGCGTCGCCGAAAGCGACGGTTCGAAGCCTACGAGATTCGATGGGATGACGTCGATTTCGGTCTGCTGGCAGATGATGTAGAACGGAAGATCTTTCAATAACTGCCGTTGGACGAAAGCGTACGCTCGCACTTGGGTCGCGCGGTCGAATGACGACTCGGCGCGGTCGAGAGCGCGGTCGACGGCCGCGTTGCAATAGCGAGCCACGTTGAAGCCGTTCGGCGCGCGTTGATCGCAAGCGACGAACCACGCCGCGTCACCGTTATAGTACGAGATATCCGAAGCGAGCGCCACCTGGTAGCGTCCGCCGTACAGGGGGCCATCCTGCGCGTACATCTGCTCGAACGAGTAGCTCTTGATCGAAACGTCGATCCCGATCGCCCGTTCTTCGGCCGCAATGAGGACGGCCAGCTCGCCTTCGGAGCGGCGACCGGCTGTCACGGCGAGCTGTAGTTCGAGTCGCTGGCCGTTGCGCACGCGGATGCCATCGGGCCCAGGTAGCCATCCGTCCTTGGTGAGGATCGTGGCGGCGCGCCGCGGATCGTATGGAATGTTACCTGCGCTGGGATCGTACGCCCAGGTGAATAGCCCCCGAAGTCCGGTATCCGCGAGATACGCGCCTTGCGTAACCTTCGAAACCAGGGCGGATCGATCGATCGCGAGAGCGTAGGCTCTGCGTACCGCGAGATCGCTCGTGACGGGATTCTGCTGGTTAAACGAGATGTAGAGAAAGCCGTTGAAGGGCGTCACGAGCACGCGATAGCCGCGAAGTGCGCGCAGCGCTGCAAGGTCGCTCACATCCGCGCCGAGCGTCGCGTTCACTTCATGCGTCGCGAGTTGCGTTACCATGGTCGACGAATTGTGGATCGTCCGCAGCACGACGGAATCGAGGGCGGGTCGGCCCAAGAAGTACCGTTTGTTGGCGACCGCGTCAATTCGGTCGTCGTGCCGCCACCGGGTGAAAACGAACGGACCGGAACCGATCGGAGCGGCATTGTACGCGACATGATCGAGGCTTTTGAAGCGAGCGAGGAGATGCGCCGGAAGGATTGTTTGGTTGCTATCGCCCCCGAAGAACTCGGAGACGATCGGATAAAAGGGGCGCTTCAGTCGGACCACGACGGTGTAGGGATCCGGAGCCTCAACCGACGCTACGTGGTCGTACCCGGTGCGCGATGGAACCGCGTTCGCCGAGCTCATAATGGCACGGTAGGTAAACAACACATCGCGCGAAGTCAATGCCTCGCCGTCCTGCCATCGTACGTCCTTTCGAAGGTGATAGGTGATCACCGTGCCTCCGCCGGATACGCCGCCGTTTTCGACCGAGGGCACCTGCATCGCGACCTCAGGCATTTGATTTCCGTGCGGATCATAATGCGTGAGAAACGAAAAGCCGATGCCGCCAATGCGTTGAGCGGTCGAACCGTCGAGGTAAAGCGGATTTAATGCGCGCGGATCGCTCTTGACGCCGATGATCAAGGTATGCGCGGCCGGCGAGAACGAGTCGACCTTGCTGCACCCGACCACGCCGATCGCGCACGCCACGATGATCCCGACGACGTTCGCGCCGCTCAAAGAAAGCAACCTCAGGGACATCGGTCGACCTACTGCCCGGGCAATCGGCTCACCTGCACTCAGGCAGGTGCCGTGCGAGCACGACGCGCTCAAAAAAAATCCAGAGCGTGAACGCTCCGGATTACATGGAGCCGACGGCCGGACTCGAACCGGCGACCTGCTGATTACGAATCAGCTGCTCTACCAACTGAGCTACGTCGGCATTTGGGGCGACGAGCGTGGTTCGCCGGGCCGCTTCCCGGCCCTTCTCGACCATTGTCGGAGCGT
>JAGWSR010000005.1 GCA_028869385.1 bacterium | reverse complement strand
GTGACGCGCAAGAAGGCCGAACCCGCCGAAGCACCCGCGAAGCCGGTGAAGCCGAAGGCGACCGCGACCCGCAAGAAGGCCGCCTCGCCGGCCGCGCCCGCCGCCAAGAAGACGGCGACGCGCAAGAAGGCGACGACCACCGCGAGCGCGCGCAAGAAGAAATCCTAACGCGCGCGAGACCGCAAACGAAGAACGCCGGCCCTCAATCGGGGGCCGGCGTTTTCATGTTTAGCGAGCGGACCAGACGGTGCCGTCGGAGTACAAAACCCGCTTGACCGAGCAGATCAGGGTCGAGAAGCCCGGCCAGTCATTCTCGCCGTCCCAATGCTGATTCTCGATCAGCACGCCCGGTGAAAAGTGTCCGGTTGCTTGGGTGGATACGCGCCCCAGCGTATCGCCGAATTGATTCTGCAGTTGGAATCCCACCAGGACGGCCGAGACGACCTTTGCAGATCGGTTGCGAAAGCTCACCGCGAGATGCAAGCCGTCCGAATCGGTGCCCCAGACGCCGGAAGAGTGTCCGGTCGCCGAGGTGCACGCGGTGATTTGGACGGGTGCGGATGGCTGCGTCTCGATCGCGGTAGCTGGGGCCGCGATGCACGCGTTCGTCGTGGCGATCGTCGCGAGCGCCCCGGCAAACAGCAAGCGCCGTACCCCCGTCACTTCGCCGCCGAGAACTTAAGGTCGAGCGTGCCTTCGGACGTCTCCGTTACGGTCATGTGGACGAAGCCGCGATTCATAACCATCTGGGTAGCAACGGTGTGCCCGCACGAGCCGCCGCTGAAGTTTCCCCCAACCGTGTGATTGATCGAACGGGAAAATTCGAAGATTGTTCGGCCGCGTGCGTTCATTTTTACGAAGTGCAGAATGTATGGCTGACAGAGCGCCGCGCCTTCGGAGTAGATGGAGAGCGTCGAACCATCCGCGTCAGCGATGCGCGCGCACAGGTCGGCATCGCCGCAGTTGAAATACGAAACGGCTGTTGAGCCATCGGTAAAATGAATCGTCTGATCGGGCTTTGCGTTGGGCGATTCGGCCTTGGCGAAGCCGGTACTCGCAAGACACGCGAGGGCACATACGAGCACGACCAGGTGTTTCAAGAGCGCCTCCATCCGACGAACCGTAGATGGCGACGCTCTTTACTTACGTTCGATTGACTCCCTGCGCGGCCAATGTGCGCTGATCCATAAGGACTACGCCGTTTAGCGCGGCGAACCCGAGCTCGAGCCGCTCGCCGGCGTTGCGGGTGGGTTGAGATGCACGAGGCGATCGTTGATGAACGAGAGCGCGCGCGAGAGCTGCACGTCGTCCTTCGGATCACCGAAGCGCGGATGCTTGTTCTCTTGCACCGTGATGTCGGGCGTGATGCCGCGATGGTTGATGTCGCGGTTGAGCGGCGTCAGATAACGCGCGGTCGTAATCTTTACCGCCGAGCCGTCGCCGAGCGGATAGATCGTCTGCACGACACCCTTGCCGAAGGTCTTCACGCCGATGATCGTTCCGACGCCGCTATCTTGAATCGCACCCGAGGTGATCTCCGATGCGGAGGCGGTGTACTGGTTCACGAGCACCGCAAGCGGTACCGGGGCGATCGCCGTGTCGTTGGCTTCGAGGGTGGTGATGTTTGAAGCGCGCGACTCGACCGAGACGATCGGGCCCGACGAGATGAACTTGGAGCTCACGCCGACCGCCGCATCGAGATAGCCGCCGCCGTTGTCTCGCAGATCCATGATGAACGCTTTCGCGCCGCGCTTCTGCAGGCGATCGAGCGCGGTCGTGAGTTCGTCGGCGGTATCCTTGCCGAACACGCTCACCGCCACGTAGCCGATGTCGCCAGGGAGCATCTTTTCGAAGACGCTCTGCTGGTGAATCTTGGCGCGGGTCAACGTGATCGGCGCGAGCGTCTTGCCGTCGCGCAGGATGGTCACGGTAACCTTCGTGCCCTCTTTGCCGCGAAGGTGCGCGCTCGCGCGGTTGATGGACCAGCCCTTGGTCGAGATGCCGTCGATCGCGGTGATCAAGTCGTCTTGCTCGATGCCCGCCTTATCGGCCGGCGCGTCGGGAACGACGTTGCTGACCGTAATGTACTTCGTCACCGGATCCACCTGGATCACGATGCCGGTGCCGCCGAAATCCGTGCCGTCGAGACCCTGGTTGAGATCGGCGTACTCTTTGGGCGAGAGAAAGACCGTCCAGCGATCGTGCACCGACTGCATGATGCCGGTGATTGCGGCGTAGGTGAGCTCGGTCGCCGTCGCCTTCTTTCCGGCGAGGTGTTGCGCGTTCTCGACCGCGAGGTCGATCGCGCGAACGTTCGCTTGCGTCAACTCGCTCGCGTGCATCGGACGAAGCGTCGCCTTCACGCCGTCGTGCTTGAGGGTGGTTTCGAGCGATGCGTGCACCGAATCGAGCACGCGCTGCGGATCTACCTTCTTGTAGAACTGCGTGACCAAATCGGTGTAGCTGGTCGCGATCTCGCTCGCGTTCGACGCGGGCAGCGTCGCGGACGAAGCCGCGAGCGGCAGGTGGAGGAGTGCTGCGCCGAAGACGCCGGTGAGGATCAGGGCCGAGAGTCGCTTCATGATCTTTCTCTAACGAAGAAGGTCTTTGAGTTGTGCCTTGGCGGCGGCGAGTTGCTTGTCCGCCGGGGTATCGATGAGCGCGGGGTCCACGTTTTGATCCACCACGACGTCGGGCGTGATGCCCTTGTGTTGGATGTCGCGCCCGAGCGGGGTGACGTAGCGCGCGGTCGTGATCTTGAACGCGCCGCCGTCGGGCGAGTTGAAGATGGTCTGTACCACGCCCTTACCGAAGGTCTTGGTCCCGACGATCTTGGCGAGATGATAGTCTTGCAACGCTCCGGCCGTGATCTCGGATGCGCTCGCGGTGTACTTGTTGACGAGCACGACGAGTGGCTGCAGCCCGCCGATCGCGGTACCGCGCGCTTCCTGCACGTCCTTGTTTCCCTGACGGTCGATCGTCGAAACGATCGTGCCCTCGGGAATGAAGAAGCTCGAGATGTTCACCGCCGCGTCGAGGAAGCCGCCGCCGTTGTTGCGCAGGTCGAGAATGTAGCCCTTGGCGTTCTTGGCCTTCCCCTGCAGCAGCGCTTTTTTGATCTCGCTCGCGGAGGTCGAACCGAAGTCCGAGAGGCGGATGTAGTCGTACCCGTCTTCCATCTTCGCGTGCACCGTCGGCACGTGGATGATCTCGCGCGTGATCGTGTAGTGGCGCTCGCCCGTGCCCTTATAGGGATGCACGCTGAGCTGCACCGTGGAGCCGGCCTCGCCGCGAATCATCTGCTCGACGCGGTCGAGCAGCATGCCGCGAATCGTGGTGTTGTTCACGCTATCGACCACGTCGCCCGGCTTCATGCCGGCGCGCGCCGCGGGGAGCCCATCGATCGGCTGCACGACGACGGTACCGTCTTTGAGTTGATAGATGTAGACGCCGATGCCGCCGAAGTTTCCGCCGTCGAGTGACTCTTGCAAACCTTCGTTCTCTTTGGGCGAGAGATAGATCGTATAGGGATCGTCCACCGAGGCGAGGACGCCGCGTAGCGCGGCTTCGGTAAGATCGGTCTTCGCATTCGGGCCCAGGCGCGCGCCGTAGGTCTTCTCCGCATAGCTCAACACGTTTTCGAGCGCTTGCGAATCCTGCGCGGGATCCCCCGTCGCGTGTTCGTGCGGCAGAGTCGCGACGAGATGTTTGCCCTTCAGAAACGTGTCGAGAGCCTTCGTCTCACCGTTGAGCGGCAGTTGCGGATCGAACGGCTTGTAGTAGACCGCGTCCATCTTGCGCAGCGCGAGATCGAGCAGCGCCGCATCGTCGCTCGACGCGACGAGGCTCGCGTTCGCGTCATGCGCGCTCGCGATCGTGCCGCGGTAGCTGACGTAGAGCGTGGCCGCGACGCCGACGACGATAACGATGAGCGCCGCGAGGAGCGCGCGGAAACGAGCGGTCATGGGATCGATCATACCCGCCTTCCTTAACGACCGATGTGGGGAAGTCCGTTTCAGGGGCCGGCGAAATCGAACGGTCGCTTAATGGAGGCGCGGCGCGGGATCCACGGGTTTACCGTGAAAGCGCACTTCGAAGTGCAGGTGGGGGCCGGTCGATTGACCGGTGGAGCCCACTGCGCCAATAGCTTGGCCGCGTTGCACGTGCTGGCCGACGGAGACGTAGATTGCCGAGAGGTGTCCGTATCCCGTCGAGAATCCGCCGCCGTTGTCGAGCAGAATGTAATTGCCGTATCCGCCGTACCACTGCGCGAGCAGCACCGTGCCGGTCGCGGCCGCGGTGACCGTCGTGCCGGTCGGCGCCGCGATGTCGAGGCCTTGGTGGAATTCGGGACTGCCGCCGAACGGATTGGAGCGCCAGCCGAAGGGCGAGGTGATCGTTCCCGAGACCGGCCACGCGAACGAGCCCGTTCCGGCGCTCGGTTCGGCGGTGCCGGCGATGCCCGCGGCCTTTTGCTGTGCTTCGATCTCGCGCTGACGCTCTTGGATCAGGCGTTCGAGTTGCGCCTCTTCCGATGCCGAGAGGTCTTCCATCTCGGCGACCTGCGCGGCGACGTGTCGGCGCTGTTGGTCGGCGAGCGCGACGAGATTGCTGCGCTCGTCGGCGAGCGTGGCCAGCTGATTCTCCGCGCGCGTCTGCGCCTGGCTCTCCTGCTGCAGCGCGACTTGCGTGCGTTCGAGATCGCGTTCGACGTTGAGTACGCGCCCTTCGGCGGCTTTGCGTTCGCGCACCGCTTTCTCGTTCGCGTCGATGAGCAGGCGCAGATCTTCCCAGCGTTCCACGAACTCGGTGAACGAGTGCGCCGAGAGCAGCACCGCGACGTAGCTCAGGTCGCCGTTTTCGTAAATATCCACGAGGCGGCGCTTGAGCGCGTCGTCGTGGAGTTGCAGCGAGCGCTGCGCGGCGCGAAGCTGCACGGTATTCCACGAGATGCGTCGTTCGAGTCCGCGCTGCTGCGCGTCGAGCGTACCGATGTGCGCGCGCACCGACGAGATCGCGCGATTCGTCTCGTCGAGCTGCGCCTGCAGCCCCTGCACCTTCACCGTCGCCGCACCGAGTTCGGCCTTTTTCTGGTGCAGGCGCGCTTGAATCGCCTCGCTCTTGCGGCGTTCGGCTTGAATGCGCTGCTGCAGCGTCTCCGCGCGCAACGTCATCGCCGATGGAGCGAGGCTCAAGATCAGCAGGGCGGCGACGAAACGAGCGAACTTCACAGGCGGCGTTTGTCCTTCACGAAGACGGAGCCGGCGATCGACTTGGCGTAGCGCTTGAGCTCCGCTGCGGTCTCGCCGATCTGAGCGTAGGTGGTCATCTGACCGCGATCGTTCATCACGATCGCGATCGAGAGCGACATGATCGGAAAGCGATTGAGCGCCCCGCGGCGATCGCGCGTCTCGATGTACCCGGTACGCAGATCCTTCGCGGAGTAGAGATTGCGGATATCGCGATCGAATTCGGACACGATCTCCTGCGCGATCTCTTCGGCGCGGTCGGGTTGCGTCACGACGATGAAATCGTCGCCGCCGATGTGCCCAACGAAGTCGCTCTCGGTACCGCGGCGGCGCATGACGTCGACGGCGCTGCGCGCGACGAGCTGGATCGCTTCGTCTCCATGCGTGAAGCCGTACACGTCGTTGAACGCCTTGAAGTTGTCGAGATCGAGATAGAGTACCGCGAAGGCTTCGTGCGCGTCGAGGCGCCGCCGCAATTCGCCCTCGATCGCGAGGTTGCCGGGAAGCCGCGTGAGCGGCGAGACCGACGTATCGGATTCGACGCGGCGAATCTTCGCGCGAACGCGCGCGAGCAGCTCTTGCGGGCCGAACGGCTTCGTGATGTAGTCGTCGGCGCCGGCTTCGAAGCCGCGCAATTTATCTTCGGTCTCGCTCTTTGCGGTGAGGATGATGATCGGTACGTTCGCGACGGAGGGGTTCGGATGGCGGCGGATGCGTTGCGCCACCTCGTACCCGTCCATGTACGGCATCATCAGGTCGAGCAGCACGATATCGGGGTGAAAGCGCTCGAGCACGTTGAAGGCTTCGCGCCCGTCGGCGGCACTCGCGACGGTGAAGCCGGCGAGCTCCAGATTGGTCGCGATGATCTTGCGCAGGTTGCGATCGTCGTCGACGACGAGGACGCGATGCTCGACGGCATCGGGCGATCTCATGCGCGCTCCGGAATGCGCAACGTGAAGGTCGTGCCCTCGCGCGCGGCGCTCGCGACGTCGACCGCGCCGCCGTGCGCGTGCGCGATCTCGCGCACGACGAAGAGGCCGAGGCCGTAGCCGCCGGTCGCGGCGGTGAGCGGACGCTCGACGCGATAGAAGCGCTCGAAGATGTAGGGAAGGTGCTCCGCGGCGATGCCGATGCCGCGGTCGCGCACGCGCAGCGACGTGGTGCCCCCGTCGCGCGCGGCCTCGACGTCGATCGGGGCGTCGCCGCCCGAAAACTTGACGGCGTTGTCGAGCAAGTTGGCGAGCGCGAGCGCGAGCAGATCGGGATCGCCGTGCAGCTCGACGTCGGCAAGGCTCCCGCGAACGCGCGCGCGATCGCTCGCCCCGATGCGTTCGAGCGCCCGATCGAGAAGGGCTTCGGCCGAGATCGGCTCGCGACGCGCGAGCAGATGCCGCGCGTCCACGCGCCCCGCGAGCAAGAGCGCATCCACGGCTGCGGCGAGGCGATCGGCTTCGTGTTCGATGGTGGCGAGATATTCATCGCGCTCGCGCGCGATCGCCTCGGGATTCTCCCGCATCGTCGTGGCGAAGGCTTTGATCGACGCGATCGGCGTCTTCAACTCGTGCGAGACCGTGGTGACGATCTCGTTCTTCAACTGATCGATTGCGTCGTAGCGCTGTTGCGCGCCGAACGAGATCATCCAACCGTCGCTCACCGAGAGCGCGCTCGCCTCGAGCGCGCGCCGGCGTTCGTCGTTGGTCCAAACGGTGAACGCGACGGGCACGAGGGCGAAACCGAGCGGTGGCTCGACGCGGGCGAAGAGCGACTCGAGCGCGTTGCCGAGCGCGGCTTCGCGCGATATGCCGGTGAGCGCGGCGGCCGCGTCGCTCCACGCGCTCACCGTGCCCTCGACCGAGAGCATGGCGATGGCGTCCGAGACGAGGCGCGCGAGCGCATCGAAGTCGAGATCGACGCGCGCGGCGCTCACGTGCGCAGGTGTCGCCCGACCGAGATCCACGAAGCGAGTGCGCCGATCGCGGCGCCGACGGCGACGAGTTCGAGCGAGAGCATGGGGCCGTTCACGCTCGTCGCGTTCAACTGAATCCACGGAAGGGCGAGCAAGAGCTTCGGCCAGAGCCACAGCCGCGCGAATACGAGCGCGACGAGCGCGATCAGCGATCCGAGCACGCCGTCGAGCATGCCCTCGCAGATGAACGGCGCGCGGATGTACATGTTCGTCGCGCCGACCAACTGCATGATCGAGATCTCGCGGCGACGCGCGAAGACGGTGAGGCGGATCGTGTTCGAGATGATGATGCCCGCGACGACCAAGAACGTGACGATCACGCCGATGCCGACGCGGCGCAGCACGCCGCCGAGCGCGAGCAAGCGCGCGACGACCGTCTGCGGAAAGACGACATTCGCCACGCCGTCCATCTTCTGAATCGAAGCGGCGACCGCGGGGACTTCGGACGGATCCACCACCTTGACGCGCAGCTTATCGGGCAGCGGATTCTCGGTGAGGAGCGAGGTGTCGATCGAGCCGTGCGTCTGTTCGCGCAGCTCGGCGAGGCCCCGCTTCTTCGAAACGAACTCGACCGACGCGATGCGCGCGTCGCGACCGAGCGCGGCGCGAACCTGCGCTTCTTGATGCGGCGTCGCGTCGCTCGTGAAGTACGCGGAGACTTCGATCTGACTCAGGATGTCGTTGCCGAGACCCGCGAGCGTCGCACGAACGAAGAGAAACGCGCCGAGGAGGATGATGGTGATGGCGACCGTGCCGATCGCGGTCGCTTGCATGCCGGCGTTGCGCGTGAAGTTGCGCAGCACCTCACCCAGAAAGAATTTGACCTTGCCCCAGTCCAAGATAGTAATAGCCCCGTTCTTCGTCGGTCACGACTTTGCCGTCTTCGAGACGCACCACGCGGCGGCGCATGCGATCGACGACGGCCTGATTGTGAGTGGCGACGACCACGGTCGTCCCCTTGAGATTGATGCGCAGTAAGAGCTCCATGATCTCGGTCGTGTTGGCCGGATCGAGGTTGCCCGTCGGCTCGTCGCAGAGCAGGATCTTCGGATTGTTGACGAGCGCGCGCGCGATCGCGGTGCGTTGCTGCTCGCCGCCGGAGAGCTCGCTCGGAAACATGCGACTCTTGTGCGCGAGCCCGACCAAGTCGAGCGCGCGCGGCACCTGACGCATCACGTCTTTGGTATGCGCGCCGGTGACCTGCATGGCGAAGGCGACGTTCTCCCACACGGTTTTGTCGGTCAGCAGCTTGTAGTCTTGGAAGACGACGCCCAGGTGGCGGCGCAGGGCCGGAATGCGGCCGTGCTTGAGGCGATCCACGCGAATCCCATCCACGATGATTTCGCCCGAGGTCGGCACCTGCTCGTGGTAGAGCAACCGGAGGAGACTGGATTTCCCGGTCCCGGAATGGCCGACGAGAAAAAGGAAGTCGCCTTTGGCGATCTCGAGGCTCACGCCGTCGAGGGCGCGCACACCATTGGGGTAGATCAGCGATACGCCGCGCAGAGAAATCATCGCTGCGAAAGGGTTTTTCCTAAAGCCACGACCTATACCTCCGGGCTATGAATTTCGACCTGACCGACGAGCAACGCGCTATTCAGAGCCTCGCGCGCGACTTCGCGCAGAACGAGGTGAAGCCGCGTGCCGAGCATATGGATCGCGAAGAAGCCTTCCCGTACGATCTCGTTGCCAAAATGGCCGAACTCGGCTTCATGGGTCTGCCGTTCCCCGAAGAGTACGGCGGAGCCGGCGCCGATACGGTGAGTTACGCACTTGCGGTCATGGAGATCGCGCGAGCGGATGCCTCGACCGCGATCACGATGGCCGCGCACGTCTCGCTGGGTGCGACGCCTTTCTATCTTTTCGGCAGCGAGGAGCAGAAGCAGAAGTATCTGGTGCCGCTCGCGCAGGGCAAGATGCTCTGGGGCTTCGGCTTGACCGAGCCGAACGCCGGGAGCGATGCCGGCAACTGTTCGACGAAAGCAGTCAAGCAGAACGGCAACTGGGTGATTAACGGAACCAAGGCCTTCATCACCAACTCCGGCACCGATATCAGCGGCGGCACGACGATCACCGCGGTGACCGGTACGCGCCCCGACGGCAAGCCCGAAATTTCGAACATCATCGTGCCGCAGAGCGCGCCCGGGTTCACGCGCAGCAAGAAGTACAAGAAGATGGGCTGGCGCGCATCCGACACGCGCGAGCTCAGCTTCGTTGACGCGACGGTGCCCGAAGAGAGCTTGCTCGGACCTCAAGGCGAGGGCTACAAGCAGTTCCTTACGATCCTCGACGGCGGGCGTATCTCGGTCGCGGCGCTCTCGGTGGGCCTCGCGATGGGTGCCTACGACGAGGCGCTCCAGTACGCGAAGGACCGCGTCGCCTTCGGCAAGCCGATCAGCAAGTTCCAGGCGATCCAGTTCAAGCTCGTCGATATGCTCTGCGAGATCGAGCACGCGCGCCTCATGATCCTCAAGGCCGCGTGGGAGAAGGACCACGGTCGCGATTACGTCCAGACTGCTTCGCTTGCTAAGCTCTATGCCGCCGAGGTCTCGCGCCGCGTCGTCAACGAGGCGGTGCAAATCCACGGCGGATATGGGTTTATGGATGAGTATCCCGTCTCGCGCATGTACCGCGACCAGAAGATCAACGAGATCGGCGAGGGCACGAACGAAGTGCAGCGCCTGGTCATCGCGCGCCTGATGGGTCTGTAATCGCAACCGACGATAAGGGAGAACACATGCTCGGTCGTTTCATTCGCGCCTTTGCGGCGCTCGCGCTCGTCGCGACCGTTCCGGCGTTTGCGGCGCTGCCCAACGGCGCGAAGGCTCCGGATTTCACGCTGCAGGCGACCAAGGGCGGCAAGGTCTTTACCTTCAGCCTCGCCGACGCGCTGAAGAAGGGGCCGGTCGTGCTCTACTTCTACCCGGCCGCGTTCACGCCGGGCTGCACGATCGAGGCGCACGACTTCGCCGACGCGATCGGCCGTTACCACGCGCTGCACGCGACGGTGATCGGCGTCTCGCACGATCCGCTCGACAAGCTCAAGAAGTTCTCGGTGAGCGAGTGCCGCAGCAAGTTCGCGGTCGCCGCCGACACCAATCAGGCGGTCGAGAAGGCCTACGACGCGGTGCTCAAGCTCGCGCCGGCGTATGCCAACCGAACTTCGTACGTGATCGCACCGAACGGCACGATCGTGTACAGCTACACCGATCTCAAGCCCGACAAGCACGTCGAGAACACGCTCGCCGCGCTCGAGAAACTCGAAAAGCACTAAGCGGTATCGTCGGCCTCAGTTCGACGAGAGTGCATCGGCGGCGGCTTCGAGCTCGTCGCCGATTTCTTTTTCCAAGCCATCCGGGGCGCTCTCGACATTGCGCAACGTCTTGCGAATCGCACGTTGTCGCTTGGCCACGTTATCGATCTCGTTGGAAGCCTGCTCGAGGCGCTGCTTGACCTTATCGAGCACGTCGCCGTATTTGTCGAATTCGCGTTTGGCCGCACCGAGGATCTGCCAGACCTCGCTCGTTCGCTTTTCGATCTGCAGCGTACGAAAGCCGATGCGCAGCGTCGTGAGGAAGGCGCCGAGATTCGTGGGGCCGGCGACGACGACGCGATGATCCCGTTGCAGGCGATCCACGAGTCCGGGACGCCGCAACACTTCGGCATAGAGACCCTCGACCGGAACGAAGAGGATGCCGAAATCGACGCTGTGCGGCGGAGAGACGTACTTCGTCGCGATCTCCTTCGCGGCATCGCGTATGCGGGTCTCGATGCCCTCGGCGGCCTTCTCGACCGCGGCCGCGTCGCCGCTCTCCGACGCTTTGACCAAGCGGTCGTAATCTTCGATCGGAAATTTGGCGTCGATCGGCAGCCAGATGTGCTCGCCGTTCTGCCCGGGGAGCCGAATCGCGAATTCGACGCGCTGCGCGCTCTTCGGAACGATCTCGACGTTCTTCGCGTATTGCTCGGGTGAGAGCATTTGTTCGAGCAGGTTTTCCAAGCTGACTTCGGACCACACACCTCGCAGCTTGATGTTGGTCAAGACGCGCTTGAGATCGCCGACGCCGGTTGCGAGCGCCTGCATTTCGCCGATGCTCTTGTGGACCTGTTCGAGTCGCTCGCTCACGAGCGTGAACGATTGACCGAGACGCTGCTCGAGCGTTCCCTGCAGCTTCTCGTCGACCGTCTTGCGCATGCTCTCGAG
This sequence comes from bacterium, assembly GCA_028869385.1. Taxonomy (GTDB): domain Bacteria; phylum Vulcanimicrobiota; class Vulcanimicrobiia; order Vulcanimicrobiales; family Vulcanimicrobiaceae; genus REEB354. Next base: position 1,235 of record JAGWSR010000005.1, on the reverse strand, counting down.
CTTCTCGGCGTTGTCGCGCCGCAGTTGCTCGAGTTGTCCGCCGACGAGCGTGCGGAGCTGCTCGGATTGATCGGCGAGCTGCTTCACGAGTAGCGCGATCTGCTTCTCGCTCGCTTCGCCGAACTGGGCGATGGCGACCGTGGCGGCATCGATACGTTGGTTTTGCCCTTCGAACTGAACGGTCAGCAACTCGGTGCTCTGCGCTCGGAGGCGCTCGACGGCGTTCGAAACGCTCGTCGCGAGTTCGCGCATCGCGGCCGACGTCGCCTCGTTTTGCGCCTGGAGGATCGTGCGGAGTTCGTCGCGTTGCGTGCGCGCCTCGGCGACGGTGCTTTCGCGCATGCGCGCGACGTCGTCGCGGAGGATGCGTTCGAGTTGATCGACGCGATCGGTCATGCGTTCGAGCGCGCGAGCGGTATCGGGCGGAAGCTCGACGCGCTTTCGCCATCCGAACGTCGCCGCGACGGCGGTATAGGCGACCGCGAGGAGGATCGCGCCGAGCAGGAGTGTCGTCACGGTAATCCGAGCTGCTCCGAGAAGAAGGCGATGGTGCGCTTCCACGCATCTTGCGCGGCGCTCGCGACGTACGCGCCGCGCGTGTCGTCGAAGAACGCGTGCCCGGCGTTCGGATAGATGCGGATGTCGTTTGCCACGCGCAGCGCGTTGCGGAAGGCGCGCACATCGTCGGCCGGGATGCTCTGATCCTTCTCGCCGTAGCTGCCGCAGATCGGCACGTGCACCTCGAGCGGATCGATATCTTTCACCGCGCCGTAGAACGGCGCGCACGCGGCGAAGACGTCGGCGTTGTCGAGCGCTTGAACGAGCGCGATGTGCCCGCCCATGCAGAATCCCGCGACGCCGACGCGGCCGTGCGGCGAACGCGACGTGAGGTGGAGGGCCGCCGCGCGGAGGTCGCCGTCGTACTGCGCGCGCACGAGCTTCGTCGCGAAGGGTTTGAAGAGCGCGATATCGCTCGTTCCGTCGCCCGAAGGCGGCGAGTTGCGCGCGTAGAGGTCGGGCGCGATGCAGTTGAAACCGGCCTCGGCGAAACGCCGGACGGTATCGCGCAACTGCGCGTCCACGCCCCAGATGTGCATGCAGATCACGATGCCGGGCGTGAGGGCGCTCGCGCGTTTGGGATAGGCGGCGTACGCGTCCACGTTGCCGTCGGGTCGGCGCAGGGTCACGCGCTCGACGACGATCGCGGGATCGTCTTCGGGAACGAGCGGCGCGTG
>JAGWSR010000124.1 GCA_028869385.1 bacterium | reverse complement strand
GCTCCGCTGCCGCTCGCTGGCGCATCCACTTCAACACGCGGCGACCGCAACGCCGGCTGGGATACCTCACGCCGGAAGCATTTGCACGCCGGTACCGCGAAGCCCATGACATCACTACCCCACAATTTCAAGCGGCGTAACTCTTGGGGCTACACCAATCGGCTGTGCCAAATGGCCTATTAGGGCTTATTGCGGCATGGAATGCGTCTTCTGCGCAGAAGGCCACGAAAGGGGGGCAACGGCGCGCTGATGATTGCGTTGCTCGTTTGTGGCGGGTGAATGAGCGTGAGTTCGAACGAGCAAAGCTCTGGTGAAGCGTACTACACAGAGATCAGGACGCTCGACACAATGTTTCTCATGACAGCGGTACCAGGTGGAGCGGGGGCACTCGACCTAGGCATTAACGTTGTGCTGGAACAGATGTTCGCCGGGTACGAAGTGACCAAGGCAACGTCGCTACAAGACGCGCGATACTATATCCAGCGACTCATCGAGACTGAGCGAGCACTCATAGTGCGAGAGCTTCACGATGCCGGAATCGCACCTTATATTCGTTTTGCTGATCCGCAGGAAGTATCGGGGGAATTCCTACGTCGCGCAAAAATAGCGACTGAGCAATCGCCGCTTGGCCTCTATAACGTCGCCGTACTGTTGGAGAGTGGTGTTCAGCACGGGTTTGTTTACTTCGTTCATCATGGACTCGATGCGTTTCTGATTGTGAAGGCGGCCGGGTCATGGCTACTGATTGAGTGCGCTCGCCGGTTTGGACATGGGCTTCGTAACAAGACGCGCGAGCTTGTCGAAACGCTGCTTTCCATTCCGCTGGATGAATTAAAGAAACGATTTAAGGTTCCGGGCGCTGAGCATGTTAAAGAGCTGGAGCCGTGGACTGAGGTCGATTTAGATGAGCCGAATCTCAACAAGCCACGTGACGACTACGAAGGGCCACGTTTATGAGGCCTAGTTGGTTTTGAGCGACGTAAGACAGCTTTGTGAAAATATCATCGGCCCTAGGCGAGACAAGCTGAGAGACGCTTTTCAGGGTGAAATGAGTGATCTAAAGATAAGACCTAACCCTCTTCCGGAGTGGGAGCTATCGAAGCGCGCCGCGAAGGCGGCTTCGAGCTACGTTGAGAGTCTTATCGTACTCTCGGCCGAGTCGCTCCGTAACGTGATTTCAACGCGTCGTGTATCCCTGGCGGCGGAAGAGATTCGTACGTTATTTGAAGAGCTTAAGCCGCAACAGGCTGCTCTCGAATCCTTCATTTATCAAACGACAAACTCGCTCGGTATTCCGGGCGATGGCAACCTAAGTATTGCGATGAGCCGCTCTTATGAGCGCACCGCCAAAGAGGAATTGGCAAAGCTTGAGCTCCTTGAAGCTGAGCCCGCAGGGGTGCACGTTGTGGGCGCGGCTGTAAGGCCCGTGCCGTCTTTTCAAGCTCTCACAACGAATGATCAACTTCGCACACATTTGGAAAGTCTCTGGGAAGAGGCCGTCACGGCGCATGATGGACATGCGTACCTATCGACCGTAGTTATGCTCGGCAGCTTACTGGAGGGCGCGCTTCTCGCAAAATGCCTCGAAAACGATGCGATCGCAATGGCGTCCGCCCACGCGCCGAAAGCGAAGGGCGTAACAAAGCCTTTCAGCCAGTGGTCCTTGAACGATTTTATCGAGGTTGCAGACGACAATCAGTGGATTCATAAAACGCGGAACGATTTTGCAGATACGCTACGTGAGTACCGCAATATGGTCCATCCTCTCAACGCCTATACTCGGGGCTATCGTTTAGATAAGGCATTGGCTTCCATCTGCTGGGAAGTTGTGAAAGCCGCGCTAGGCGATCTCGGCGTCTCTGTTTAGGCGTTTGGATGTATCTGCAACGCGTTAGAATCGAGAACTTCAGGATCTTCGGCGCGGGAGTAGATGCGCTGGACCTGACATTTCCAAATGGTCTTTCAGTGCTGGTAGGACCAAACGACGGCGGAAAGACAGCGATCATAGATGCCATCCGGGTTCTACTCGGCACCACTTCGCGCGACTATGTAAGGCTGTACGAAGAGGATTTTCACCACAACGGAACAGAGCGGGCTCCCTCTCTTCGCATTGATTGCACCTTCGCATTTAGCGTTCCGACGGAAGCGCATCCGTTCTTTCAATTCATAACCCCAACACCGGCCGGACCACTGCTGCATATCGGGTTGACGGCAGTTCGGCAGCCTGATAATCCGAAGCGAAGCATTGTTGTCGAAGTTTCCACCGGTGCCGATGGCAATGGGCCGCGACCGGACGGTACGATGCGCGAGCTAATGGCTGTAACGTATCTCCGAGCGCTCCGTGATGCCGTGGACGAGCTCAGCGCTGGCAGAGGTTCGCGCCTTTCGCAAATATTGCTTGCGCATCCGAAGTTTAGTGGTCAAAAGGTAGCCGATTTCGAGCCGGCATTGATTGGCGAAGATAAAAAGATTGAGCTGCCGAAAACGCTAGTTGGTATTATGCGCCTTGCAGAGCATAGTATCGAGAACAACGCAGCTATCGAATGGGCGCGCAGTCAGCTGAATACGCAATTTTTGGACAAGCTCTCAATCGATAGTGCGCGACTCGAAGGTGCCGTCGGCATAACGCGAGCTTCTGAATTGCGCGACATCTTAGAAAAGCTGGGGCTTTGGATCGACGCCTTTGCTGGCCAGCGTGGCAGAGTCAATCAGGGCTTGGGCACCAATAACGTCTTATATATGGCGTCCGAGATGCTACTTGTCGGCGCATCGGGAGACGATGGGCTTCCGCTGCTTCTCATAGAGGAGCCAGAGGCGCACCTACACCCGCAGCTGCAGCTATTGGTCGGCGATTTTCTGAGAGAGCAAAGCGATGAACTGGTAGACGCGCTGAGTGTAGAGAGTGCTACCGCCGAAGAGGGGCAAGAGAAAAGAAACCTCCAGCTCCAAGTGATTGTGACTACCCATAGTCCGACTTTGGCCTCCCAAGTCGATATTGGAAAGATTATTCTTGTTGCGGGCGGCAAGGCTTACCCGCTTGCAAAAGGGCATACGAGGCTGGCACATGATGACTACCGCTTCTTAGCGCGATTTCTTGACGCCACGCGATCGAATTTGTTTTTTGCTACAGGCGTGCTTATCGTGGAGGGCGATGCCGAGAATTTGCTATTGCCTGTGATCGCGAAACTCCTTGGCTTTCCCCTCAACAAGCACGGCGTGTCCATCGTGAAGGTTGGAAGCACGGGCCTATTCCGATACTCGAGAATATTTCAAGACCCCGAAGGCAACGCTAGAGTGCCGATCCGTGTTGCGCGAGTTGCGGATCTTGACCTTCCGTGGAATGCCGGCGAGAAAAAGCGCGCTGCGCGCATAGCGGCACGTCAAATGGGCGACAAGGGAAACGTATTCACGTTTGTCTCGCCATTTACGACACTTGAGTACGACCTCGCACATGCTGGGCTGGCGCTGGAGCTATATCAAGCGATTCAGATCGCCCTAGCGGTGCGGAATCGACGCGGCCCTTTAGACGAAGCGGAAACTGCCGCTGCTCTGGAAGCAGCAAATACGGAATTTGCAAGAAAGTGGGGGAGCGCTAGCGATAAGCATGCGATTGCCAAGGCTGTATATGAGCCCCTCCGCAAGCGACGGGTTTCGAAAGCAGAAGCTGCAGCGCAGCTTGGAGAGTTGCTCGCAAGGCGCTTCAAAGAGGGCAAACTTACCGAAGTAACGCTCCGTTCACGTCTTCCGAACTATCTCGTTGAGGCAATCGAATTTGTCGTAGGCAAGCGGGAAGCGCCGATGAGAGATCAGACCGATCCCTCTGCAGATGATCCGCACGAGTCAGCCTTCGTTGATGAGAGCACGTAGTGGCTGATGATTCGGAGCGGCGCAAGAGGATCGAACAAATTGCGCACGACGAAGGATGTGATATTAGCAAGCCGGGTATCCTCGACGCGCTACTGCAAACCGGGAGCTTTGACGTTCAGGCGTGCCCTGGCAGCGGAAAGACAACGGTCGTTGCCACCAAAATATCTGTACTCCTAGGCGAGGGGAAGCGTGGTCTTTGCGTATTGACTCACACCAACGTCGCGGTGGAGGAAATTCGAAGCAGACTGCAGCGCTCTAAGCTTGGTCGCGCCGCTCTTTCCGCCCCTCATTTCATCGGGACGATACAAGGGTTTGTAAACACGTTTCTTGCGTTGCCCTACATCCGCGCCAAGGGCGGATCGATCAGTCAGATTGACGATGATGCCTTCTCAGCGGCCGTTGCCGAGGAGCTTGAAAGAGGGGACTATCATAAGCTCGCAGCTTGGCTAAAGCGGAACAAGGGGAAAGCTACGTCATACCGTGTTCTCGAGTATGACCACCGATCTGGGGCGCTGACTTTCAAGGGCGAGAAAATCGGTCTCGTTGATCCAACGACGGACGCCTACAAAGAGCTCAAAAGCCTAAAGACCAGGTTGTCCAAAAATGGCATTTTCCGTCACGCCGACATGTATTTCTTCGCCAATCGCTACTTGGACGAGTATCCGTGGGCAGCATCGGTGCTGCAGCGGCGCTTTGATGTCGTCCTCTTAGACGAAATGCAAGATACAAGTACTCGTCAAGAGAGCCTGTTAAATCGAATGTTTCCTGCGGAAAGCGTTGACGTCCAGCGATTCGGCGACGTAAATCAGGCGATCTACGAATTCGATGCGTCGGCTGAAGACTGTGTGACGCGCTTTCCCTGTGAGCCCATTTTATATCTTGGTAGCAGCCGTCGGTTTGGGCAGTTCATTGCTGGAAGTATCGCATCTATCGCGCCACAGCGACAAACGATTCTAGGTGACGAATCCGCGCCGACGGCAACGCACACGATCTTCCTCTTTGATGAGGCAACCGCCCATAAAGTGGTGGAAAAATTTGCAGAACTGGCTTCTCGCGAGCTGGCGGGCGTAGAGCAGCCCGATGTTCGCGTTGTCGCCACACGCAAGCGCCCATCTGAGACCGGTGGGACGTTTCCTCATTCGCTATGTGACTACGTTAAAGACGCTGCTGATCCGAAGCAAGGTAGACGGGGAAACGCTGATCGTTTCATCGCCGCCGCTTTTAGAGTTCAGTCGCAAGCAACAGCTCAGGCGCCAGCTCAACCCATTGCAGAGCTCTTTGCCGCGTTTCAGAGATTAGTCTCAAGGTGGACTGACAGAGAGCGCGCGCGGCGATTCCTATCTGACGTTAGTCGCGATTGGAAAAGCCGGGCAGAATTAGGTCGATTAATTCTAAACATTGCCTCGGCGGATTTAGGTAGCGAGACGAAGTGGTTGGAGATCATCGATCCGCTGAAGGACTATATTGCGCAAAATATAGGAAGTCAGGCGAGCATCGCCGCGCTAAGGTATCTAGAATACGTTGAAGACTATGGTGGTGAAACGCTTGGCACACCAAAAGAAAAGGCTTTTGCGCTACCGTTAAAATTGGATACGATCCATTCCGTAAAGGGTCAGACGCATGACGCGACGCTTGTGCTGGAGACGCAATACTATGAGCACGACATTAGCGAGATTTTGCCGCTGTTGGCGGACCCGCTAGGCAAGCGGAAGAACACAGCGCGCTTTATTGGACATCGCCGCCGCCTCTTTGTAGCAATGTCACGGCCGAGCCGTTTGCTGTGCTTGGCCTCGACCGCCGCCAGCGTGAATGATGCGCTGAGAGATGCCCTTGAAAGGCAAGGATGGCAAATATGCGATCTTACCAGTAAGGCTTGACGCACGACGGCGGAAAGCGTGCGGCTCGGGTTAGCGAGTAGCAATGATCCGCAATATTGCTTTCAGCTCATTACTCGTTGGACGGCGCTGGGTTTCTTTAAGGTATTCCCGGATTGCGCGGAGATAGTTGCTGACCTTTACGACTTGAATCTTTCCTGTATCTTGTCCAAGGCGTCGTGAAGTAACTACGATGCTGTATCCACGTCCAGTTGGATTTTGATCGCCAGCACCTAATTCCAGTGATTGCGGAAAGTGTGTATCCAAGGGTAGATGCAGCTCTTTGGTGTCCCCTATGTCGAACAGTAACTCGGCGATCGCGTGGCGCCCGGCCCAGTCAAGCCCTGCGGCTTCAAACTGGCGATAGCGCTGCGTTGCTTCTTTATTCGCCTCCACCACAATTTCGGTGAGAATTGTCAGTGGCAGCTCTCTCGGAGTGTCCACTATCGTGAAACGGACGACTAACAGGTCCTTTTCGTTAAACCACCAGTCCTCAGCCCAGTCGAGTGTTTGTTCCTTATCCTGAAGTCTGCTCTGCTCGGCGCTGCTCACCGCTGCTGTGGAGTCGAGAACGGCGCGCAAGCCTGTTTCGTAATCGACTCTGAAATCAGCGTAAAGCTTGTCACGCAGAAAAAGGGGAATGTTGCAATCGTCAATTAGGACCGGGAGCACAAGAACCCGCTTCTCATCTAGCTCACGAATGAGGCCTGCAGACAGTTCTTTCTTACACCATTCGGATTCCACAGAGGCTTTCGAGAGTACGATCAAGATTGCCGATGAGGCCAGCAGAGCCGTTTGAACGCGTTCGATAATTGAATCGCCGACATTCAGCTCCCAGCGGTCAATCCAAACGCTGCTGCGATTTTTGACCATGTCTACCGCTAGGCGATCGACAAAGTCTTTGTCTTCGTGTGAGTAACTGATAAATATAGCCAAGTTCGCGTCCTCATTCGTTCCGGTCGGGGCACTCTCTAAGAAATGATCATTACTCGCTTTTGTTTGTACGAGATGCTCCCAAGGCTTGCCTCGGACGAGGGCCCGCCGCTGGGCAAAGTGAACGTCGCGCCCCGCGTCTGGGCCCGAATCGTGGCTAGCCTTGAAGTTCGTCTCATGCGCTCTAACTAATCGCCTCAGGTGTACTGTGAAGCTTTGCGTGCGCCCTCGCGGCGTTCGCCGCAGCGCGAAGTACGGAGTCGTTCTAGGGGAGCCACCGCAACCCGTCTAAGCTCAGACGCGATGAATCCGCAGCAGGCGTGGGACAAGTTAATCCACCTTAAGCCCGAGGTGCAAGGCGGGATTCTTATCGTTCTTGGTCTTCTTACGTGGCTGACTACATGGCTGCTGCCCGACTTCCGGCATTGGCTACGGTCAGTAATAGGTTGGCCGTTTAGGTTTCTCGGGCAAATGATTCAGCCGGCAACGACGGTTGAAGGTAGTGCGGTGGGTGGTATACGTCCAAATATCGAGTTTGACGTATCTTGCCACCCTTCGGGGAGAAGACGTAGACGCGGTGTTGCGTTCTACGATCCCGAACGCAAGATGTACCACGTACCTGTTTACGCCAGAGTTAAAGGCAGAGATAAACGCGCTTATTTGGTTCAGGTGCGGTTTCCGAGCATGGTTTGTACGCCTCTTATGTTTTCTTCCGAGGGTGGTACGGCCCAACTATATGAGCAAGGGATTATTAGAGAGGGTCGCAATACCGTTGTTCGGATTCTGCAACTGTCCCCACGTTTCGACGGTAAGCCCGAATTGTTGGGGTATGTTCTTGCGATGCCTCACCTTGATAAAGACCAAAAGGAGATGGCTTCTAAGTGGACTTTGCCTTACAACGTCATGGTCGGGTCGTTCGCTTATCCAAGAACGTATCTTGACCAATGTTCCGTTGAGTTGTTGCATAAAGTCGAACGACAGGAATAAGCCGCGCAGAAGGTACGCAAACGGTGCCGTTATGGAGTTCGTGACCGTAAAAACGTTGAGTGCGCCATTCGCATGGCGAGCTCCGGGCAGACCGACCAGAAAGATCTGCCCAAACGCCGAGGCAACGGGAGGCTCCGGTTTACAAGCTTACTGCGTATAAAACGTGCGCGACCGTCATGGGGCTTCGCGAACGCACATACACCGTGCGCTCTTCGACGACGAAGAGGCCGGCGGGCGGAGCGGGCCATGCGTCGACATCAATGCCGAGGCGCGCGATCGCGGGTGAAGCGGCATTGTAGCGCTCGCCGCGCGTTAGCGGAACGATGCGGGTTCCGGCATCGAGCGCGAAGCGCAACGCGCCCGCGCCGAAGCGTTCGAGCGTCGAGCAGATCAGCGAGAGCGATGCGTCGTCGGCGCGAGTGATGAGGCGTTCGGCGAGCGCGCGGGTTGGCGTCATAGGCCGCGATCGTACGCGGCGCGGATGAACGCGGCGTTGCCGCGTTACGGCCGCGAGGCTGCCGCGCCGTTCGAAAAGGTGAATCCCGCGCGTTCGTGCTCGGGTGCGGGAACGACGCGAAAGCGAACGACGCGGCGATGTGCGGCATCGCGCGCTTCGATGGTGTGCTCGCCGAGTGTCACCGGCGCGAACGCGTGCTGCGCGGCATCGAGCGCGAGGGCGCGCCCATCGTAGTACCACCGTACCGGGCCATCGGCACCTGCGGCACGCAGCGCGAGTTGCTGTTCGCTGCGGGCGAGCGCGTTCGTCGGATCGTGCGCATAGACGATCTCGCCATCGCGCGGTGCCACGATGCGCAGGCCGCGCACGCCGGGTGCGTCGGGCTGCGTCGCGAGCCACGCGTCGTACGTTGCGCCTAGCCGCAGCGGAACGGCTCGGCGCACGTCGGCGAGATCGCGGGGGCGTACCCACTCGCGCACGATCGCGTGACAGGCGGGCGTCGGCGCGTGGCCGGTGGTCGCGCAGATCGTCGCGCGCACGTAGCCGGGCGGCGCGGGGAACGGCGGCGCGTCGTGCGTGCCGTAGAGATGCAACATGATGCGATTCCATAGTGGGCCCGCGCCGGTCACGCCCGAGACGTCGCGCATCGCGCTGCCGTCGAAGTTGCCCACCCACACCGCTACCGTGTAATCGCGGGTGAAGCCGATCGTCCACGTGTCGCGGAAATCCGACGAGGTGCCGGTCTTCACCGCGGCGGGAAATGGTAGATCGAGTACGGAGCCGCGTCCGAATCCGAACTCGCGCGCGTGCGGATCGGCGAGCATGTCGGTCACGAGCGCCCACGTGGCGGGATCGCCGACCTGCGTGCCGTGCACCGGCGCATCGTCGGCGAGCAGGCGCAACGGGATCAGATTGCCGCCGCGCGCCATCGCGACGTAGGCGCGCGCGTTCTGCCAAAGCGTTACCTCGCCCGCGCCGAGCGTAAGACCGAGCCCGTAGAACGACGCGGGATGCGTCAACCCGTCGAAGCCGAGCGCGCGCAGGCGGGTGAGGAACGCATTCGTGCCGAGCCGCGAGAGCGCGCGCACCGCGGGAACGTTGAGCGAGTTCGCAAGCGCGTAGCGCACGCGAACCGGGCCGCTGAAGGTGCCGCTGTAATCGGCGGGTTGGTAGAGCTTGCCGCCGGGAATCGCGAACGCCGATGGAACGTCGGGGAGAATCGTGGTCGAGCGAATCGCTCCGCGTTCGAGCGCGCGTTCGTACATGAAGGGCTTGAGCGACGAACCGGGCTGGCGCGCGGCCTGCACGCCGTCGTTGCGTCCGAGCACGGCGTCGGAGAAATAATCCGGTGAGCCGACGTAGGCGAGCACGTTACCCGTGCGATTCTCTACGACGAGCGCAGCGCCGTCGGTCACGTGGCGGCCGCCGAGCGCGCCGAGCACCGCGACGAGTTGCGCCTGCACGAAGCGTTGCAGATCGCGATCGAGCGTCGTGCGCACGGTACCGCGCGCACGCACGCGCGGAAAGAGATAGAAGAGCGCGTGCGCGGCCGCACCCACACCGGCATCGTGCCGGCCCACGAGCACGCGTTCGTCGCGCGCGCGTCGTGCATCCTCGGCGCTCGCGCTGCCGTCTGCCACCATGCGCGCGAGCACGTAGCGCGCGCGAGCGCGCGCGGCGGCGAGATGCTCGTCGGGAGCGAGGCGCGGCGGATCGTTCGGCACCGCGGCCAGGATGCTCGCTTGGGCGAGATCGAGATCGCTCGCCGGTTCGCCGAAGTAGATGCGTGCGGCCGACTCCACGCCGTAGCAGTTGCCGCCCATCGGCACGCGATTGACGTAGGCTTCGAGGATCGCGCGGTGGCTCGAACGCATCGCGATCCGCTCGGCGGCGACGATCTGCGCGAGCTTGCCGCGCACCGTGCTCGGCGTCGGGTGGAGCAGGCGCGCGAGTTGCATCGCGATCGTCGAGCCGCCGCTGCGCGGTTCGCCGTAGATCGCATACTCGTACGCCGCGCGCGCGAGCGAGCGCAGATCGAGCGCGCCGTGTTGCTCGAAGCGGGCATCCTCGGCGGCGACGATCGCTTGCAGAAACGCGGGCGAGACGCGCGCGAGGGGCACGCCGACGGCATCGTTCGCGTCGGAGGCGAGCACGGTGCCGAGCGGTTCGCCGCCGCGGTCGAGGAAGGTCACCGCGCCGTGCGGGGGCGGGAGCGCGCCCACGTCGCGCCCGAGAGCGTAGGCCGCCACGACGGCCGCGGCGCAGAGGCCGATCACGACGCGAAGGATGGTGCGCACGGTATTCGTATGTAGCATACACGATGCGCGCTCGGTTCGTTCCGCTGCTCGCGACCGCCGCGGCGTGTGCTCTCGCCGCCTGTTCGCACGCGAGCTCGACGAACGTCAAGCTCGCCCCCGTGTCGGCGCTCGCGCGCCCCACGCTGCCTCCCTGGATCGCCTCGATCTCGCCGACCGCGCGCGCGCAGTCGCTCGCGCAGATCAGGGTCATCTTTGCCAAGCCGGTCGCGCCGGTCTCCTCACTCGAAGGCAACGGGCCGCGCGCCGTGCTCGATCACCTGCGCATCGATCCGGCGCTCCCCGGGCACTTCGTGCTCCTGACGCCGAAGATGATCGGCTTCGTCGCCGAGCGGGCCCTCCCGGTCGGCGCGCGCGTCCGCGTAACGCTCACGCGCGGGCTGCGCGATCTCGACGGCGACGCGCTCGGCGCGGATCTCGCCTGGACGTTCGAAACGGCCCCGCTCGCCTTCAGCGATCTGCCCGATGCGAGCCCGTCGCCGGATGACCCGACGCCGCCGCCGGTCGCGCTGCGCCCCCACCTGCTCGTCACCGCGAACGCGGCCGTTGACGCGGGCTCGCTCGCCGCGCACGCGACGCTCGATGCGGGCGGAGCGCCCGTCGCGCTCGACGCGGCGCTCCAACCGACGCCGACGCCGCCGCCCGGCACCGCGCCCGACGCGACGACCGCCTTCGATCCCTCGCAGCGCTCCTGGGTGTACGTGCTCACCCCGCGCACCACGCTCGCGCAGGGTACGCTCTACCACCTCACGATCGCGCCGGGCGTCGAACCCGCGGTGGGCAACGTCGCGAGCGCGCGCGCCTTCAGCGGATCGGTGCGTACGTACGATCGTCTCGCCGTGGTCCCGACCGCGTCGCCGAGCGGCGACGAGGGAGCGCGCTTCGCGCAGGGCGATCCCGTTATCGCCTTCGACAATCCGATCGCGCCCGATTCGCTCGCTGGCAACGTCACGATCTCGCCGCAGCCCTCGCCCGCCCCGAAGATCGCCGCGAACGACGCGCAGATCGCGATCGATCCCTACGCGCTCGCGCCGGATCGCGACTATACGGTCACCATCGGCACGGGCGTGCGCGACGTCTTCGGGCAATCGCTCGCGAGCCCGGTAACCGTGCAGGTGCACACGGGCGACTTTGCGCCGGGTGCGTGGATTCCTCAAGGTTCCACCCTCATCGCCGCTGACGCGGGCGTCGCGGTGAACTTCTATGCCACGAACCTGCCGGGCAATCGTTTCCGCAGCGCCTTCGCATCGCTGACGCCGGAGCAGGTGCTCGGCGGGAGCGACGCGGCGTCGGTGCTGCCGTCGCCCGCCGCAACCTGGCCGCTCGTGCCGCTCGCGAACGCAAAGACGAACGTGCAGAGCGTCGAGCGCATGCGGGTGCAACAGCGGCTCGGCGCTCCGTTCGGTACGCTCGCGTACGGCGTCGCCGCGCCGCTCGCGGCCGACGGAACGCCGAGCAGCGACAACACGATGCTCGGCAGCGTCACCCTTACCGATCTCGGCGTGTTCGCGCAATTCTTTCCGATGCACGGCGAGGTGCTCGTGCAACGCATGAGCGACGGCGCGCCGGTCGCGAACGCCGCGGTCGGCATCTATCGCCTCCCCGACGCCGGAGGCGTACAGAACTGCGCGAACGGCAGCACCGATGCCGGCGGCGCGTTCCAGCTTCAGGGGATCGATCTCGAAAGCTGCTACGTGGGCGCTTCGCCCGATGCGATGCCCGCGCTCGGCGTCATCGTGCGCTCGGGAAGCGACGTCGCCACGGTGCGCGTCGAAGATTACAGCGGCATCTATCGCTACGACGTTCCCTTCGGCTGGGCGGGCGGCGCGCCGCGCGCGGCGGGCACGATCTTCTCCGATCGGAGTCTCTATCAGCCGGGCGAGCGCGGCGTATTCACCGGCATCGCCTATATCGTTCGTAACGGCGAGGTCGTGGCGGATCGCGACGCCAGCTATCGCGTCTCGCTCGTGGATCCGAGCGGCGCGGAGCGCGCGCTCGGCAACGTGACGACCGACGCCTACGGCACCTTCGCGTATCCCTACACCTTCGCCAAGGATCAGGCGCTCGGGTACTACACGCTCGATGCACGCGGGCCGAGCGGCGCGACCATCGTCGGCAGCTTCCGCGTGGCCGAATTCAAGCCGCCGAACTTCAAACTCGATCTCGCGCTCGATGCCGCGAGCGCGCGGCCGGGCGCACGCGTCGGCGCGCGTGCCACGGCCGCGTATCTGTTCGGCGCACCGCTCGAAGGCGGCAACGCCCACGTTACGATCACGCGCGATTACGCGAGCGTGTCGCCGAAGGGCTGGGACGCGTTCGCGTTCGGCCGCGCGTGGTTGTGGCCGCAGCAGCAGCCGTCGCTCACGACCGACGTGCTGCAGCGCGATATGCGCTTCGACGCGAGCGGCAACGTGCGTTTCGACGTGCCGATCGGCAGCGATCTGCCCGCGCCGCTCACCTATACGGTCGAAGCCACGGCGACCGACGTTTCGAACCTCTCGGTCTCGAATGCGACGACGCTGCTCGCGCTGCCCGCCGACGGCGTGATCGGACTCGCATCCGATACGGTCGGCGCGGCGGGAAGCGCGATGCCGGTGCGCGTGATCGTCACCGACGCCGACGGCACGCCGCTCCCCGGTCGCGCGGTGCATCTCGAACTGCAGAAGATGACCTACGTGTCATCGTCGCAAGCGCTCGATGGCGGCGAGGCAGCCCAGCAATCGGTGCGCTTCGACACCGTTGCGCGTGCCGACGTGACCTCGGCGAAGACGCCGGTCACGGCGACGCTCACCCCGACCGACGCGGGCTCGTACCGCGTGCGCGCGAACTTCGCCGGCGCGTCGAGCGCCGCGAGCGCGACCGACCTGCAGGTGTTCGCGTTCGGCGCCGGCGAGGCCGATCTCGGCACGCAAGATACCGCGAGCGTTCCGGTGACGCTCAACAAGAAACTCTATCGCGTCGGCGACGAGGCGACCGCGGTGATCGGGTCGCCGTACGCGCACGCCGACGTGTACGTCTCGGTCGTGCGCCACGACGTGATCTCGCGCTTCGTCCTGCACGACGTCTCGGGCGTTCCGCACGTCTCGTTCCGCATCACGCCGGCGATGTTCCCGAACGCCGCGCTCGAGGCGGTCGTGGTACGGCGCGGCGAACCGCTCGCGCACGTGCGTCCGGGGAGCCTCGACAGTATCGCCCGCGTCGGTCTCGCGCGCTTCAATCTCGACCTCAAGGATCGCGAGCTCTCGTTGCACGTCGCTCCGGCGCACGCGAACCTCGCGCCCGGAGCGCGACAGAGCGTGACCTTCACGCTGCGCGATGCGCAAGGGCATCCGGTGCGCGGCAAGATCATCGCGATGGCGGTCAACGATGCGATCCTGCAGTTGAGCGGATACCGCCTGCCCGATCTGGTGACGACGGTCTTCGCCGATCAGCCGATCTCGACGCGCTTTGCCGACAATCGCGAGAACGTGACGCTGCAGACGCAGCAGGCTCCGGTCGAGAAGGGCTTCGGCTACGGCGGCGGCTTCCTCGCCGGTGCCGCGAGCACGCGCGTGCGCACGCACTTCCTTCCGCTCGCCTATTACGGCAGCGCGATCAGCGACGCGCGCGGTGAAGCGAGCGTAACCTTCGATCTGCCCGACGACCTTACGACCTGGCGCGTGATGGCGGTTGCAATCGCGAGCGACGATCGCCGCTTCGGGACGAGCGACGCCACCTTCGTCACGTCGCTGCCGCTCATGGCCAACCCGCTGCTGCCGCAGTTCGCGCGCCCGGGAGATACCTTCGACGCGGGTGCCTCGATCTTCAATCAAACCGGTTCCGCGGGCACGCTCGATCTCGCGATGCAACTCGAGGGGGCGCTGCGATTCGCGTCGGGCGACGCGCAGCACGCGCAGATGCGCGTGCAGGCGCCGACCGGTATCTCGGCGCAGCGCGCGAGCGTGGTGGCGGGAACGCCGGCTCCGGCATGGTTCGGAGTGCGGGCCGCGCTCGGCGGCGCGAACGACGCGTTTCGCGTGCCGTTCGAGATTCGCGATCGCGCCACGACCGAGTCGGTCTTCGCGAGCGCTGATACCGCACGCGCGACGGATCTTCCGGTCGCCTTCGATCGTCCGGGTACCGTGCGCATCACCCTTGCCAACTCGGTCGTGCCGCAGTTCGCCGTTCCGGTGGAGCGCATGCTGCGCGACGACGCGCTGCCGTACGCGAGCGAGAGCGCCGCGCGTCTGACCGTCGCGAGCGCGTTGCTCGCACTCGCGCCGCGCTACGGCGAGGCCGTCGGCAGCGCCGCCGATGCGAAGACGCAGGTCGCCGCGGCGCTCACCGCGCTCGCGGCGCTGCAGCGCAGCGACGGCGGCTTCGGATTCGTGCCGAATGCCCGCGCGAGCGATCCATTCGCGAGCGGCTACGCGCTCGACGCACTCGGCTTCGCACGCGCGCACGGCGTCGAGGTCTCCTCGACGATGCTCGCGCGCGCGTCGGCGTACGCCACGCAGACGCTGGCCAATCCCGGCCGTTACCACTGGTGCGCGCGAGCGCTCTGCAAGGCGCAGGTGCGCCTCGCGATGCTCGAAGCGCTCGCGGCGAGCGGAGCGCGTACGACGGCGTTCGTTCCCGAGGTGCTCGCGCAGGCCGATGCGTTCGATGCGGCGTCGCGGCTCCGGCTCGCGCGACTGCTGCTCGCGACGCCCGGGTACGAAGCGCGAGGGAGCGCGCTTGCCGCGACGTTGCAGCAGACGCTCTATGCGAGCGGCCGCTACGCGGTCGCGAATCAAAACGATCCCTGGGCGTGGCGCGACGATGTCGTGACCGCGCAGGCGCAGATGCTGCAGCTCTTGCTCGCGCGGCATGCCCCGCCCGATCTCGTCGCGGGTGCGGTGCGCGCGCTCGTCGCGCAGCCGTGTCGCTGCGGCTGGCCCACGCTGCCGTCGGCCGCGGCGGCGATGCGCGCGCTCGTCGCCTATACGGCGACCGAACGCATCGTGCCCACGACGGCAATCGTGAGCGCCGACGGCCGTACGCTCGCATCGGCTCACTTTGGAGCGCGGGCGTCGGAGCAGAGCGTCACGTTCGCAAGCGCCGACGTGCACGGCGGCGCGCTGCATATGAGCGCGAGCGGCGGCGGTACCGTGCATGCGCTCGTGCTCTACACGTATCCGGTCTCCGCGAATGCGCCGGGCGCGCTCGCGGCGCTACGGGTCACGCGCAGCGTTCGCGACGTGGGCGCGAGCGATCCGCTCGCGACGATGGATCTTGCCCCGCTCGCGGGCGATGTCGCGCTCGGTGTGGGGCGCGTGTACGACGTCGGCGTGCGCATCGTCGTCGATCACGTGGTGAGCCGGCTCGAGATCGAGGATCCGCTGCCCGCGGGTCTCGAGGCGGTGGATAGCGACTTCGTCACGGCACCGCAGTCGCTGGTGCCGCAGAGCGACGCGTGGGAACTCGAGGATCGCACGATCTATCGCGATCGCGTGACGGCGTTCGCGGCACTCTTGACCCCGGGCATCTACGAAATGCACTATCTCGTGCGTTCGGTCACGCCGGGAACCTATCGCTGGCCGGGCGCGCGAGCCTATCTGCTCGACGCGCCCGAAGCCTTCGGCCGCAGCGCGGCCGCGACGCTCGTGGTGAAGTAGCGGCTACTGCCGCACGACGAGCACGGGAACGTCGGCGCGTCGGAGCACGCCCTCCGCGACGCTGCCGATGAAGAGGCGCGAGAGTCCCTTGCGGCCGTGCGTTCCGAGCACGATCAGATCCGCGTGGGTGCGCTGCGCGCTGTCGAGAATCTCCTCGACGGCGTCTCCCTCGCCGCTCTGTGTGGCGGGAACGATGCCGTAGTCGCGACAGATCGCGGTCGCATCGTCGAGAATCTGGCGGCCGTCTTTACGCATGATCTCGATCGCATCCACGGGATAGGGCGTCTCATAGCCCGCCACCGCGAGCAATTTCGAGACGTCCACGACGTTCACGAGTGTGACCTTGGCGTTTCCGGCCTTGGCGAGATCGCAGGCGTGCCGGAGGGCGGCTTGAGCCGCCTCCGATGCATCGACCGCGACGAGTATCGAATCGAACATATCACCACGTCCTCATGCCCGGGGCGAGATACCCCGGATTATGGATGAGTTCCGCCAGCGGACCGGCGTATGCGAGCAGCGCGAGCACGAGGGCGACGACGCCCCAACGCCAGATGGTGTCGAGCGAGCGCGGCGTCGGCCCCGAGATTTCCGAGGGCTCGGAGAACTCGGCGTCCATCGGCTGCGTTTTGCGATTGGCGACGAGCGTGCCGATCGCGACCACCGCGAACATCATCGCGCTCACGAAGAGAATCGTGCCGCCCGCCGCGGCCATCAGGTTGTACGGAGCCCACGTCTGCGCGATGCCCGTTCCGAGGTAATCCACGCTCGCCGTACGACGCGGTTCGCCGAGCAGTCCGACGAGATGCATCGCCATCGACATCACGAGCATGCCGACGAACCACAAGCGCGCCTGCCAGAGCGCCCAGCTCTTCGACCACAGCTCGCGACCGGTGAGTTTGGGGATCATCCAGTACGCGGTTCCGAGGAACGTGAGCGCCGCCGGTCCGCCCACGGTGACGTGGAAGTGACCGACGATCCAGATCGTGTTGTGCACGAGCATGTCCATGTTGTACGACGCGTTCACCAGGCCGCCGAAGCCGCCGAGGATGAAGAGCAGCATCGCGTATCCGGTCGCCGCGAAGGCGGGGTTGTCCCACGGCAACGAGCGTGCCGTGGCCCAGAAGCCGAACTTGCCGAGCGTGCGCGCCTTCAGTTCGAACGACGCGAAGATCGCGAACGCCGTGAGGAACGACGGAACCGCGACGCCGTACGTGAGGACGGTGTGCAGCATCTTCCAGCGATCCGCGATGCCGGGCTCCATGAACTGATGGTGGATGCCGACCGGCGTCGAGAGCAGGAGCAGCATGATGAACGTCAGACGCGTGAGCGAGTCGGAGAAGAGCTTGCCCTTGTAGTACGTCGGTACGATGTTGTACCAGGCGATGTACGCACCCATGATCCAGAAGTACACGAGCGGATGCCCGAAGTACCAGAAGAGCAGGCGCGAGAGCATCACGTTGATGCCGCTCGTCCAGCCGAACGACCACGGGACGAGAAAGACGAGCACCTCGGTCGCGACGCCGAGCGTCGCGATCCACCACATCAAAAACGTGGTCGCCGCGCAGAAGGCCGGCAGCGGAAGCTTCTCACCGCGGTGATTGCGCCGCCACCAAATGACGTTCGCGAAGATATCCGTCGCCACGACCCACGTGCCGACGACGAGCAGCGCGGCGCCGATGTAGAACCACGGACTGGCTTTGAGCGGTGCGTAGAACGTGTAGAGCACCGTGGCGTTTCCGGCGAGGATCTCGTATGCCGCCATCAACGTGCCGACGAGCATAACGACCCATCCGATCCATCCGAGCGCGAGCGAACGCTCGCGCGGGATCGAGCGATAGGTCACGAACGTGGAGAGTCCGGTGATGAAGAAGGTCGTGAAGACCAGCGCCATCAGCACGCCGTGCGTGGTGAGGATGCGATAGTAGTCGAACCACGGCGGCGCCGATATCGCATCGGCGCGCGAGAAGGCTTGGAGCAGTCCAAAGAGCGCGCCGAGCACGAACGCCACGGTCCCGGCGTACACGTGCGCGATGACGAGACGATTCTCGGCCCGAAGCGAGCGTTCTGCAGCGAGTGACATCGTCATTGCACCTCGATCTTTCCGAACATGTTCTGATGTCCGATGCCGCAGTATTCGTGACAGATCAGCAAGTAGGTTCCTCGCTTGGTGAACGTGTGCGTCGAGGTGTTGACCCAACCGGGAATCACCATCATGTTGACGTCGGTGTTCGGAATGAAGAAGCCGTGCACGACGTCGGGACTCGTCACATAGAACGAGACCGTGCTGTTGACCGGAATCTTGAGGTCACTCGGGGTGAATTGAAAGACTTGGGCGACGTAGTAGGCCTCGTAGCGTCCATCGCCGATCTTGCGCAGACCCGGGTGGTCGAAGGGGGGCGTCTGCGCGACCTTGGTCGGGTCGATCGTTTGCATGCCGGAGGGCGGATTGATGTTGTCCGCGACCGACGCGAAGGCGATCGCGGAGAGAAAGACGACGAGCATGATCACCCCGAAGGCGATCCAAATGCGTTCGTAGCGGTGAACGTGCATGCTCACCACCGCCCGAGCATCGTGAAATAGAGAATGAACCAGCCGATCACGAAGCACGCGCCCATCACGAGGACGAACGTGAGTGTCCCCGGGAGCGGTATTTCGTGATCGCCATCGCGGTCGCTCACCGACAGAGTACCTCCAGAAAGAGCAAGAGCTAGCGATGCCAGGCTAGCTTCCCCGCGTGAAGCGTTTGGGAACATCGTGCGAAGGTACCGGTGCGAAGCATCCCTAAGCCTCGTGGGGTGAAGCGCATCGTGATCGTGGACGACGAACCGCAGATCGGCGAGGTTCTGAGCGCGTACTTGGAGCGCGAGGGGTTTGCAACGGCCGTGCGCGAGTCGGTTGCCGGGGCACTCGCGGAGCTCGAAGCGGGACTTCCCGACCTGATGATCCTCGATATCACCCTGCCCGACGGCAGCGGCCTGGACATTCTGCGCTCCGTCCAAGAGCGCGGCGTGCCGGTCATCATGCTGACGGCGCGTGCCGAGGAGGTCGACCGCATCGTCGGGCTCGAGCTCGGCGCCGACGATTACATTACGAAGCCGTTCTCGGCGCGCGAGGTCGTCGCGCGCGTCCGGGCCGTCATGCGTCGCGCCGCCGGCGCGGCCGGGAACGGGGCGAGCGAGGCCGGGGCGCGCTTGCGCATCGGCGAACTCGAGATCGATCTCGGCGCGCACGAAGTACGCATCGGCGGTAAGGGCGTCACCCTCACGCCTTCGGAGTTTCGCATCCTGACCGTCCTCGGAGAGCATCCGGGCCAGGTCTTCACGCGCGCGCAGTTGCTCGACCGCTTGCACGACGACGGCTCGATCTTCGAGCGTACGCTCGATCGCCACATCAACAACCTGCGCAAGAAGATCGAACCGAGTCCGCAGGAGCCCGAGTACGTGCTCACCGTGTACGGCGTGGGCTACAAGATGAAGAAGCCGTGAGCGAGCGCAACGGCGACCGCGACGCGGTTCTGCACGCGCTCGACCTCGCGATGATGCAAGAGTACGACGAAGCCAAGCGCCTTCTGGAGCCGCTCGACGACGCCGTCGCGGGTCGCCTCTTTCTGCTCGTGTGCGAGCTCGAGCAGCGCGAACAGGCGCGTTCGCGCGCGGTCGCGGTGACGCGGCACGAGATCGGCAACGCGCTCTCGATCGCGCAAGCGAACCTTGAGGGCATGGCCGACCGCGTCGTCGACGCAACGCCGCAGCGGTTGGAGGCCGTGCTCCGATCGCTGCGCTCGGTCGGCGCGCTCCTCGATGAATTGCGTCGCGTTCCCGCGCGCAACGACATCCACGACGTCGGCGGCGAAGAGGTCGCGCTCGCGGAGATCATCGACGCAAACATTGCGGCGATCGCCGGGCTCGCGAGCACGAAGGGCGTACGCGTGCTCTTCGATCGTGCCTCGCAGGGCGGGAGTCACCGCGGCGATGCCAACCAGGTCCATCGCATGGTACGCAAAGCGGTGATCGATGCGGTGCGCTATGCGCCGCCGCACGGTTCGGTCGAGATCGCCGTGCATCACGGCGACAACCAACTCGCGGTCGCCATTCGCGACGCATCGAGCGGCGGCGTCGGAGCGCTGCAACGGATGATGAAGATTCGCTTGCCGCTCGTCGCGGATTAGAAGTGCGTCTGTCGCGCGGCGCGCATCGTCTCGCGCTCGCGCTCTTCCACCAGGCGACGCACCTCGCTCGCGAGCCAGGTGAGGAACGCGCGTAGGCTTCCCTCCGCGGCTCCGTGCAGCAGCGCGGCGTCGGCTCCGGCTCCGATTGCGCCGAGGGGCGGCTCGTAGGCACCCTGCATCCAGAGTTCGGCCTCGGCCGTGCCGTTCGGCGTCACCGTGATCGTGCCGTCGAAGCGCGGAAAGAGCGTACGATTGTTTTCGGCCTCGAGCACGATGCCGCACTCCCAGCGCAGCGGGTGGGGATCGACCGACGCGTTGACCGGTACGCTCACCACGCCGCTCATCGGCACGTGGAGTTCCCGCAGTCCCGCGGTCAGCATCACGTGCTCGTAGGGAGCACGTCGTTTGGCGACGGCGTCGAGCACCTGCATCGCGATGTCGCGTGCCGCCGCCGCGGATACGTGCAGCGGCACGTAGAGTTCGATCTTTTGCTTGCTCACGAGACGCGGTGACCTTTCTCGTGCTCTTCGCGATGGTAACGAGCCTCGATGTCGCGTCCGATGCGGCGCAAGAACTCGCGGGCGGTCGCCGACGCGATGCGCGAACCGAGGACGGTGTCGAACGCGGCACCGACGAAGCCGAAGGGCGGTTCGTAACGGCCTTGCAGTTCGAGCACGCAGGCGTTGAAATCTTCATCGGCGCGTACGGTCAACGTGCCGTCGAAGTCGGGATACGGGCCGCCCTCGTGCGGAGTCCAGCGCACCGTCCAGGGCTGGTCGAAGTGCAGCGGATCGGTACCCTGTCCGTACTGCACCACCACATCTTTGTGCAGCCCCGTCGTCTTCGATCCTTCGAGATTGATCGGAACGCGCAGACGGATGACCTGCGTCTCGCCCGACTCGGCGAGGTCGCGAAGCACGCGGTCGAGCTGCGTGCGCGCTCGCGCGTACGGGCAGTGCAGGTAGTACCGTTGGAGCAGGGTGGTCATGCGGGCGCCTTCAGATGGCAACGCTCGCCGTGCTGCAGGCGCGGCAGCGCCCGAGCAAGGTAACGACCGAATCGGTGACGTGGGCGCCGAGGTCGCTCGCGACGCGCGTCGAGAGATCGCTCGGGAGCGAGAACTTCACGTTGTCGATCGTGCCGCATTCGGTGCAGCGAAAGTGGGCATGCTCCGGCCCCGCCGCCTCGTAGTAGGCGCTGTCGGCGCCGGGCAGCGTGATCTCCGAGACCATCCCGAGATCGCGCAGGCGCGTGAGCGCGCGATAGACCGTGGTGAACCCGATACCGGGGCGGCGCGTGCGCGCGAGTTCGTAGAGCTCCGACATCGGGAGGTGACGCCCATAGCCCTGCTCTTGAACGATCTCGTACACGAGGCGGTGGTTCTTCGAGAGTCGGGTCTCGTCGAGGAGTGCGGTCATTGCTCGGTGGTTCCATCCTGTCGTCGTGGGTGGTGTTTCCGGCAGTCTAGACGCGCGCGGGGAAGAGATAGTGAAAGCATCTTCCACGGCTCTTCTTCATGCGAGGTAGCGGCCGCGGTACGCTCTCGACCAGCACGAAGGAGGAGAGCATGGAACGAGTGCGGGCCACCGTGGCGCTCGACTGTACCCTATCGCACGCCGAAACCGCTCTGCCCGCGGTCTTCGAGAGCCGCCGCGACGCACGGGGAACGATTCGTTGGCCGCTGCGCGTCTCGCTCGAAGATTTCGGGCTCCCACTCGACGTGGATCTGGAGCATCAGGTCGAGATCCACGTCGAACGGCGCCGCGACGAGCAGAATCTCAACGAGGTGTACGCCATCGACTGGCGTGCCTCCGACGACGGGCCGTTGCCCGACTTTCAGGGCCACATGATCCTGTGGGCCGAGGACGATCCGAGTTGCTGCTACCTCGAACTGGACGGTACGTACGAACCGCCGCTCGGGCGCCTCGTCGGCGCGGCGTTCGACGCGACGATCGGTCATCTCATCGCGGAGCGGACGGTCAAGGTGTTCTTAGACGACGTCGCCGATGCGGTCAGCGCGAAGCACAGCGGACGAACCTGAGCGCGACGACGCCCGTCCAATCGTCTTTCGGGCACGCGGACTTCGGAAAGTGTATCGGATGGGCGATGTGGACGTGGTAGCGCTCAAGGCGCTTGATCTCGATCTGTGCGAAGGCGAGTTCGTGGTGCTCCTCGGCGCATCCGGAAGCGGCAAGTCGACGCTGCTCAACATTCTCGGTGGCCTCGACGCGCCGACCGCGGGCGACGTCGCCTTTCGCGATCATCGCCTGACCGGAGCGAGCGACGCGGAGCTCACGCGATTCAGGCGCGAACACGTCGGATTCGTCTTTCAATTCTACAATCTGATCCCGAGCTTAACCGCGCTCGAGAACGTCCAACTCGTAACCGAACTCGTCGCGCATCCGATGCCCGCACTCGAAGCCCTCGCGCTCGTTGGTTTAGCCGAGCGATCCCAGCACTTCCCGAGCCAGCTCTCGGGCGGCGAGCAGCAGCGCGTGGCGATCGCGCGCGCAATCGCGAAGCAACCGGATTGTCTGCTCTGCGACGAGCCGACCGGTGCTCTCGACGTCGCTACCGGGAAGGGCGTGCTCGAGGCTCTCGTGAGTACCAACGCGCGCCTGGGCACGACGACGGTCGTCATCACCCACAACGCGGCGATCGCGCGGATCGCCGATCGCGTCGTCACGATGCACAGCGGTACGATCGCCTCCGACGAGCGCAATCGCGAGCGTGTCGCGCCGTCGGAGATCGAATGGTGATGCTCGATCGAAAGCTGCTTCGCGACATCGTCGCTTGGCGTGGCTCGCTCGCAGCGATCGTCCTCATCGTCGCGTGCGGAATCGCGGCCTTTGTGGCGATGCAGAGCGTGTACGATTCGTTGCGCCTCACGCAGGAGCAATACTACGAGCGGTTTCGCTTCGCCGCGATCTTCGCGACGCTCTCGCGAGCTCCGCAGAGTCTGGAGTCGAGAATCGCGGCGATTCCCGGCGTCCGTGCGGTCCAAACGCGCGTCGTCTCCGACGTATCTCTGGATCTTCCGGGGCGCACCGATGCGGTGACCGCGAGGCTCGTCTCGATCCCCACGCGCAATACGCCCGGTATCAACGACCTGTATCTGCGCGACGGGCGGTTGCCGCGGCCCGAGTCCGCCGACGAGGCCGTTGCAAGCGAGGCGTTCGCGCAGGCGAACGGCCTGCGCGTGGGCGAATGGATCGCGGCGGTCATCAATAGGCGCTACCATCGCTTTCGCATCGTGGGCATCGGCCTATCGCCGGAGTACGTCTACGAGATTCGCGGCGCAACCGACATCTGGCCGGACAATCGCCATTTCGGCGTCCTTTGGCTCGGGCGCAAGACGCTCGGTGCCGCGTTCGACCTCACCGATGCCTTCAACGACGTCGTGGTGGATACGCGCGCCGCGAACGTCGACGCGGTCATCGCCTCGCTCGACCGGCTGCTCGCGCCATACGGTTCGTCGGGAGCCTATGCCGCCCACGATCAGGTTTCCAACCGATTTCTCTCGGACGAGATCGGCCAACTCCGGGTTCAGGCGATCTTCATTCCGGCGATCTTTCTCGCCATCGCGGCGTTTTTGCTCGACATCGCGGTCTCGCGCCTGGTAGCCACGCAGCGAAGTCAGATCGCGGTGCTCAAGGCGCTCGGCTACGCCAATGCGTCACTCCTCGCGCACTACGCGAAGCTCGTTCTCCTCGTAGTTGCGCTCGGCGCGGCGTTCGGGACGCTCGCGGGTGCCTGGCTGGGTTGGCGCTTGACCGCGCTCTACGCGCACTTCTTTCACTTTCCGTTTCTCGCATATCGGCTCGACGCACGCGCGATCGCGTTCGCCGTCGCGATCGCCTCGCTCGCCACGCTCGCCGGAGCGGCGCTCGCGCTCGCTCGCGTCGCCGCGCTCGCGCCGGCGCAGGCGATGCGGCCGCCGTCGCCGCCCACCTATCGGCCGACAGCGCTCGATCGCGTGGCTGCGATCGTACGGCTCCCACTCGTCGTTCGCATGGTCGCGCGCGATCTAGAACGCCGCTCCGGTGCGGCGATCGGAACGACGCTCGCGGTCGCGTTCTCCGTGGCGATGATCGTCGTCGGCCGTTTCGGTGCCGATGCCGTCGCCTACATGATCGACGTACAATTTCGCATGGTCCAGCGGGAGGACGTGAACCTGGCCTTCGTACGCCCGCTCGGAAATCGCGCGCGCTTCGAACTCGCATCGTTGCCTGGGGTGCGCGAGATCGAGGTCTATCGTTCGATCGGAGCGCGGCTCTCGCGCGGTACGCATTCGCGTCGCGTCGCGATCCTCGGGTTTCCGGATTCCGGCTCGCTCGCGCACGTGGTGGATCGCACGCTTCGCGTACGGAGAATCCCGCGCGCCGGTCTCTTGCTGAGTGCAAAGCTCGCCGAGATTCTCGGCGTGCGACCTGGGGATCGCATCGAAGCGCGCATTCTCGAGGGACGCCCGCGGACGCGTGAACTCGTCGTTTCGGGAGTCGTCGACGACGTTCTCGGACTCAATGCGTACATGAATCTCGATGCACTGCATCGGTTGCTCGACGAAGGCGGCACGATCTCGGGCGCGCTCCTCGCCGTGGATCCCGCACGCATCGACGCCTTCGATCGCCGTGTGAAGGCATTGCCCGCGGTCGCCGGAATCGGGTACCGCGCTTCGATGATGCAGCAGTTCGAGCGAACGATCGCCGAGACAATGGGAATCTCGATTGCGTTTCTGCTCGGCTTCGCGGCCTCGATCGCGTGCGGCGTGATGTACGACGCGGGCCGGATCTCCCTCTCCGAGCGTGCGCGCGATCTCTCGACGCTGCGCATCCTCGGCGCTACGCGACGCGAGATCGCCGGAATCGTCTTCGGAGAACTTGGCGTTCCGGCCCTCGTGGCCGTCCCGCTCGGCTGCGCGCTCGGCTACGCGCTCTGCGTCGTACTCGCTCCCGCGTACGAGACGGAGACCTATCGAATCCCTGTCGTCGTTTCTACGGCGACATATGCCTTTGCGGCACTCTTCGTTGCCGCGAGCGCGCTCGGCTCTTCGGCGCTGCTCTCGCGCGATCTTCGACGGCTCGACGTCCTCGCCGTGTTGAAGGCCGGCGAATGACGCGCCTGCGACCGTGGCTGCTCGTCGCGACGGCGCTCGCGCTCGTCGTTGTGGTGCTGCTCTTCGCTCTGCGGCCTCGCGCGGTCTCAGCGATCGCGGGTACGGTCACACGAGGCGCGCTCGATGAGAGTATTGAGGTTGAGGCCACGACTCGCGTACGCGATCGCTACGTCATCGACGCGCCGTTCGCGGGACGCGTCGAACGCATGACGTGGCGCGAAGGCGATACCATTCCCGTCGGCACGGTGGTCGCGCAGATCGATCCGTTGCCGCAGAACGCTGCGGTGGCGCAGGCGCTCGCCGAGATCGCTGCGCTGCGCGCCCAGGAGGCCGGCGTCGAGACGCTGCGGCCCAAGGATGCGACGCTTGCCCAGGCGCGCGCGAACGTTGCGAGCGCGAGCGCTGCCGCGGCTGCCGCGGCCGAGCGGGTCGCCGCCGCGCGAGCCGGATACGAGCAGGCGCGTCGGGACGACGCGCGCGCAAGCGAGCTCGGGCGCGCTGGCTACATCGCGCCGGCGAAGGTCGAAACGGCGCACCTCGATCTCGCTGCCGCGCAACGCGCGCTCGGCGCCGCCGAGGCGACGCGACGAGCCGCAAGCGCCGAGGTCGACGCGGCGCACGCGCTGCTATTGGAGACCGAGGCTAAGCGCAGCGATCCGGATTATCTGATCCGAGCCTATCGCGCGCAGATCGCGAGCGTCAGCGCTCGGCTTCGCGAACTCGAGGATCGCGCGGCGCGCTCGGCGATTCGCGCGCCCGTCACCGGGGTGGTGTTGAGGGTTCCGGAGCGTAGCGAGCACGTCGTGGCGGGCGGGACGCCGCTGCTCGAACTCGGCGATCCGCGCCGCCTCGAACTGGTCTGCGACGTACTCTCGCAAGATGCTGTGCGGGTGAAGCGAGGCGATCGGATCGAGGTGGTACGCGGTGACGGCGACCGTCATCCCCGCGCTCGCGTGCGCACGATCGAACCCGCCGGATACCTGAAAGTCTCGGCGCTCGGCATCGAGGAGCAGCGCGTGAACGTGATCGGTGATCTTCTTGATCCCCCGGGTGCGCTCGGTGACGGCTATCGTCTCGACGTACGCATCGTTACGTGGTCTTCGCCATCGGTCGTGTTGGTGCCGACGTCAGCGCTCTTTCGGTGTGGCGAGTCGTGGTGCGCCTTCGCGATCGTCGGTGACCGCGCGCGGCGCAGGATCGTTCGCGTAGGTCATCGTGGCGACGAGGCGAGCGAGGTGCTCGGAGGTCTCGATCCGGGCGAGCGCGTCGTTCTACGCCCGAGCGACCGTATCGGCGATGGAACGCCCGTTCGCACGACATTCACGAGCGAACCGTAACATGGAGGCATGGTGATTTCCGGCGACGAGCGTATGGCGCAACCGCTCTCCGATGAGGAGGCGGCGCGGCGTTTAGCGCGCTACGGACCGAACATTCTCGTACCGGAGCGACGCACGCTCGGGGTCGTGTGGCTGCTGCGTTTCTTCACCGATCCGATGGTCGCGCTCCTAATCGTCGCCGGCGGAACCTACGTCGCGCTCGGCGATCGCTTCGATGCGGCGGTCGCCTTCGTCGCGCTGCTGCCGATCTTTCTCATCACCGCCGTCCTCGAACGCCGCTCCGAACGCGCGCTCGAGGCCCTCAAACGCGTCGCGCTTCCCACGGCGCGCGTGCGTCGCGGGCTGCACGATCGTATCGTGGACGCGCGCGAGATCGTCCCCGGCGACGTGATGCTCGTGCAGGAGGGCGACGTCTTCGTTGCCGACGGCGTCCTCGTTTCGGGCGACGCGCTGATCGTGGACGAGTCGGCGCTCACCGGGGAGTCGCACCCGGTCGTAAAGGAGCCCGGAAAGGACGACGTCTCCGCAGGCACGGCACTGCGCAGCGGGCGCGGTGAGGTGCTCGTGAGCGCGACCGGCGCCGCGACGCGCTACGGACGCATCGGTACGCTGATGGCGCAGATGCATCCGGCACCGACGCCGATCGAGCGCGTGATTCGTCGCATCGTCTATCAGATCGGCGCGGGCGTGCTCGTGCTTTGCCTCGGCGTCGTCGCGCTCGAACGCTCGCACGCGCACGCGTGGCCCGCCGCGCTGATCGCCGGCGTGAGCCTCGCGATGGCGGCCTTTCCCGAAGAACTTCCGACGGTCTATACGCTCTATCTCGCGCTCGGCGCATGGCGACTGGCGCGCGAACGCGCGCTCGTGCGGCGCCTCGCGAGCGTCGAAACGCTCGGTTCGGCGAACGTCATCTGCGTCGACAAGACGGGCACGCTGACCTACGGACGTCTCGAAGTCGCCGAGATCTTCGCGATGCCGGGCGCGAGCGAGGCCGAGGTGCTCGACGCCGCGGTTCGCGCGTGCGAGCGCGATCCGTTCGATCCGCTCGATCAGGCGATCGTGCGCTACGCACGCGCGCACGGCGGTCCGGTCGAGGAACTCGCGCGCGTCCGGCCGCGGCGCTCCTATGCGTTCGACGCCATGCATCGGCGTGCGACCAAGGTGTGGCCGGACGGCGACGGCGTGCGGATCGTCTCGAAGGGCGCGCCTGAGGCGATCTTGAGTCTTTCGGCGGCGGACGATGCGGCGAGAGAGCGATTCGCGCGCGAGGTCGCGCGCTGCGCGAACGACGGTATGCGCGTGATCGGAATCGCGCGCGCCGTGCGCGCCGAAGGCGACGGAACGCGCGCGAACGACGAAGCTCGGCTGGATCTCTGTGGGTTCATCGCGCTCAGCGATCCCGTGCGCGAGGACGTCCCCGCGGCGATCGCCGCATGCGAGCGCGCGCGTATCGTCGTCATCATGATCACGGGCGATCATCCCGCGACGGCCGAGGCCACGGCGCGCGCGCTCGGCCTGCGCAGTTCGCAGAGCATCACGGGCGAGGCGCTCGACGCGATGAGCGATACGGATCTCGCGCGAGCGCTGGCAACGGCGCGCATCTTCGCGCGGATCGCACCCGAGCAGAAGCTGCGCATCGTCAAGGCGTTGCACGTGCGCGGCGACGTGGTGGCGATGACGGGCGACGGTACGAACGACGCGCTCGCGCTGCGCGAGGCGGATATCGGCGTCGCCATGGGCGAGCGCGGCACCGAGGTCGCCCGCGCGGCCGCCGATCTCGTGCTGCTCGACGACGATTTCGCGACGATCGTCGGTGCGATCGCGGGCGGGCGGCGCATCTTTCGCAATCTGCGGCGCGCGTTTCGCTACCTCAACGCCTTCCATCTGCCGTTGATCGTGGCGGCGGTCGCGACGCCCGCGCTCGGGGTGCCGCTCTTTCTGTTGCCGGTGCACATGGTGTGCCTGGAACTGATCGTGCATCCGACCTCGGCGTTGGTGTACGAAAACGATGACGGCGGCGAGGACGTGATGGCGCAGGCGCCGCGCGGCAATGCCGCGGGGCTGCTGCGCCGCGGCGATTGGCTCCGGCCGATGCTGCTCGGAACCACCCTCGCGCTCGCGTCGCTCGCGATCTATCTCTGGGCGTTGCGCGCGGGCGATGGCGAGGCGCTCGCGCGCGGCATCGGCCTCGCGACGCTGCTCGTCGGGGAGATGGCGATCGTCGTCGCCGAGCGCTCGTCGAGTGCGCCGTGCTGGCGTCGTTCGCTGACCGATAACCCGCGGCTGATTCCGATTCTCGCGGCAACCCTCGCGCTCGTGCTCGCGATCCTGTACGTGCCGATCCTCGCCGACGCGTTTCGCGTCGCACCGCCCTCGCTCGCGCAGTTCGCCGCGGCGGCCGCGCTCGGGCTCGCGAGCACGCTCTGGTTCGAACCCTTCAAACCCATCGTCGCGCGCGCCGGCGCGCAGAGGAATCGATCGTGATGAAGTTCGTCGTCGCCATTGACGGTTCGCGCGTCGCGAAGCACGCGCTCGCGGCCGCGCTCGATCTCGCCGCCGAGATGCGAACGCCGGCCGAACTGCACGCGGTCGCCGTCGCGGATTACGCGATGCCGCCGGCGGGACTCGCGAAGGCACCCGCCGATGCACCGGATCTGCTCGGCGACGAAGCGCGCGTCGCGCTCGACGTCGCGTGCGAGATCGCGGCCGCGCGCGGCTTCACAATCGAAGCGCACCTCTTGCGCGGCCACGTAAGCGTGCAGATCTTGGAATTCGCGCGATCCATCGGCGCGAATCTCATCGCCGCCGGAACGCACGGCCGCAAGGGCCTCGCGCGCGCGCTCGTGGGGAGTACCTGCGAGCGGCTCGTGCGTCAGGCGGAGATTCCGGTCTTGACCGTGCGCGGTGAGGACGTGAGCTAGCGCTCGGGTTCGACCGCGATCAGGTCGTCCACGCTGCGCACGCCCGCGACGCTCCACGCGGCCTGCACGGCTTTGTCGTGTTCGAGCCACGTCCGCACCGAGCCCGAGAGGCGCACCGTGCCGCGTTCGACGGCCACGTGCACGCGCTTCGCATCGAGATCGGCGGCGCGCTGCAGTTCGCCGTGGATGCGGCGCTGCACGTCGTCGGGGCTCGGCGCGGCGTCGGATTCGACGACGATGAGGTTGGTGAGTCCCTTCACGCCTTCGGTGCGAAAGACTTCGAGCGCCGCTTCCTCCAACTGGTAATGCCAGTGAACGTTGCCGCTCAGCGTAACGTGCCCGTTCGATACGACGGCTTGTACGCCGTTGGGAATGAGCTGATTCGAAGAGAGGCGCATCTCGACGCTGCGCGCGATGTCGGCGTCGTCGCGAACGTGCATGCCGGGCAACTCGACCTGGAGTTCGTTCGCGATGGCGCGCACGCCGTTGACGCGCTTGACCGCGGCCTCGGCCTCCCATTTTTGCAGCAAGCTCGGGACGTTGCCCATCAGCGTCACGACGCCGCCGCGCACGCCGATCGCGATGTCGTCGGCGTCGAGGCGTGGGTCGAGGGCGAGTTCTTCGAGGACGTCTTCGTGGAGTTCGATATCGGTCATGGCCATGAACGTGCTCCTTTACGGATCAAGCGAGTGGGGTGCCGCGCGGCGGGGCCGCGGCGCGCTCGAGCAGGCGTCGTACGTCCTCGTCGCTGGTCTGGGTAAAATCGTCGTAGTGCGTGCCGACGGAATGGAAGATCGTCGGTTCGTGGAGCGCGACGACCTCGTCGGCGAGGTGGCGTAGTTCGCTGCAGGTTTCGGGCGGCGCGACCGGTACGGCGACGACGATGCGCGCGGGATGCTGCGCGCGTAGTGCCGCGATCGTCGCGCGCATCGTGGCCCCGGTCGCGAGCCCGTCGTCAACCACGATTGCGACGCGATCGCGAACGTCGGGCGGCGTGCGCTGCGGACGGTAGAGCGCCTCGCGTCGCGCGACTTCGCGCATCGCGCGCAAGCGCGCCGATTCGAATTCGTCGTGCGTGACGCCCGTTGCGGCGATCACGCGCTCGTCCCGCACGCACGTGCCGTCCACGGCGAGCGCACCCATCGCGAGCTCCTCATGGCCCGGCACCCCGAGCTTGACGACGGCATAGCTGTCGAGCGGAGCGCGCAGACGACGCGCGACTTCGTAGGCAACCGGCACGCCGCCGCGTGGGAGTCCGAGCACGCAGACGTCGTCGCGCCCGGCGTACGCGGCGAGCGCATCGCCCAGCTCGCGTCCGGCGGTGAAACGGTCGCGGAATCGCGCCGGTACCGGGATCACCTACGTGCTCCCGATGCGTTTGCGCGCGAGATGCTCGTCGAACCAGCCCGCGGCGAGCGACGCCACGCGTTCGAGCGCCCCCGTTTCTTCGAAGAGATGTGAGGCGCCGGGAATGACGACGTAGCGATGCGCGCAGCGCAGACGCGGGATGTTGCGCTCGTGTAGCTCGACGAGCGGCTCGTCGTTCTCGCCCACGAGCATCAGCAGCGGCGCGTCGAGCGCGGCGAGGTGGTCGCCCGCGAGGTCGATGCGCCCGCCGCGCGAGACGACGGCGCGCACGCGTTCGGGCTGCGTGCTCGCGGCGACGATCGCCGCGGCGGCGCCCGTGCTCGCGCCGAAGAGCCCGATGGGAACAGCGGCGAAGGGCGGACGGCTCGCGCACCACCCGATCATCGTGCGCGTCCGTTCGGCGAGCAGCGGAATGTCGAAGCGCAGCGCCGAGGTCATGCGGTCCAGGGCCTCTTCGCTCGGGCTCAGGAGGTCGGCGAGCAGCGTCGCGAAGCCCGCATCGCGCACCACCCGCGCCACGGCGCGATTGCGAGCGCTGAAGCGGCTCGACCCGCTCCCGTGGACGAAGATCACCAGGCCGCGCGGATCGAGCGGGCCCTCCAGGTCGCCCTGGAGGGTCGCGCCGTCGGCCGGAATCGAGATGCCGGGGCTGCGATCCATTCCCTAGAGGTAGCACCTGGGCATTACCGGAGCAGGAACGCCGGAGGAAGAAGCCTCACCCCTTGCAGGATTGGAGCTTATTAGTTTTAATAATGTTCTATCTATCATGGCGACAAAGGCAGCAGGCCACGGCTCGTCCGGAGCCGATTGGGCCGAACTCCTCCAGGGGCCAATCAAGTCGAAGACGGTCTTCCCCGTCCTCGTGCTGCACCTGCTCGCCGATGCCCCCGACACCGGATCGGGCCTGATGTCCCGCATCGAGGCGCTCTGCGCCGGCCTGCTCGCGGTGAATACCAACACCATCTATCCGCTGTTGCGGCGTTTGGAAGAACGCGGATTCGTCATCGGAGAGTGGGAGCACCCGACCAAACGCTCCCGCCGCTTCTATCGCATCACCGATGCCGGACGCGAACGACTCGAACGCATCAAAGCGGGGATGCTTCCCTATCTCGACATGCTCGCGGGGTCGATCGCTCGACTGCGACGCGAGCTCTACGACGTTGACGCTGCCTAAAGCTGATCAAGCGGAAAGAGAACGACGAGGATGAGCACCTATCAAGCCCCCCTACGCGACATGCAGTTCGTGCTGCACGAACTCGCCGACATCGAGAACGTTGCCAAACTTCCCGGATTCGAGGACACGCTCGACGTGGTCGATTCGATTCTCGAAGAGGCCGGCTCGTTCGCATCCGGCGTGCTCGATCCGCTCAATCGCGTAGCCGATAAAGAAGGCTGCACGTGGGTTGACGGTAAGGTCACCACGCCCAAGGGCTTCAAAGAAGCCTACAAAAAGTTCGCCGACGCCGGTTGGATCGGTCTTCCGGTTCCCGCCGAGTACGGCGGTCAAGGGCTGCCGCAGTTGCTGCTCGGGCCCACGCTCGAGATGTGGAACGCCTCGAACATCGGCTTCGCCAACGGTCCGCTGCTCAATCAGGGCGCGATCGAGGCGGTCGAGCTCTGCGGCTCCGACGAACAGAAGAAGAAGTGGATCCCGAATCTCGTCTCGGGCAAGTGGACCGGCACGATGAACCTCACCGAGCCGCAGGCCGGCTCGGATCTCGCGAAGGTGCGCGCCAAGGCCGTCCCGGAAGGCGATCACTATCTGATCACCGGCGAGAAGATCTTCATCACGTTCGGCGAGCACGACATGGCGGAGAACATCGTGCACCTCGTCCTCGCGCGTCTTCCCGACGCGCCCGAAGGCACCAAGGGCATCTCGATGTTCATCGTGCCGAAGATTCTCGTGGATGACGCGGGCAAACTCGGCGAGCCCAACGACGTCGTCTGCGCCGGCATCGAGCACAAGCTCGGCATCAACGGCAACCCGACGTGCACGATGAAGTTCGGCGAGAAGG
>JAGWSR010000015.1 GCA_028869385.1 bacterium | reverse complement strand
TGGAGAACGGTTCCTCCATCACACCCAACACCGGGCCGGTCACCGCGAGCTGCTGCACGCCGGTAGAACGTCGGATGAAGGCCGAATCGTGCCCGGCCGAGGCATAGCGCAACTGTAAGGTTTCGACGTCGAGCACGCCCACGAACATCGAAACGAAGAGATACGGGTTCTCGACCGTCTGCGAGAAGGCGGTGTTGAACTCTTGGAGCATCGCACCGGGGTCGCGGCGGCGCAGCGCGATGCCGCGGATCGTGAACTTGATGAACGCGGTGAGCACGGCCGCATCCACGCCCTTGCCGCTCACGTCTGCGATGAGCAGCAGCGCAAGCGTGTCGGAGAGGCGGTACACATCGAACACGTCGCCGCCGACGGCCAAGTGGCTGCTCGCTGCGAGATAGGCACTGCCCACCTCGCAGTTAGGCAACGGCACGGCCTCGCTGCGAAACGCGCGCTGCAGAATCTCGGTGGTCGTGCGCTCCTCTTCGAGTTCGCGATTCAAGCGGCCGCGGAAGCCGTTGAAGAGAATTGCGAGCAATCCGAAGAGCACGAGCCAGAAGGCGCGCGCGTAAGCGTTGCGGTTGACCTGCTCTTGCGTGCTGTGCGCGAGAAAGGCGTTGCGGTCGGCAAGCGTACCGCGCAGTTGCTGCACGGCGCGATCCTCGACGTCGGTGAAGACCTTGTTTTCCTTATCGATCTGCGCGACGTCGCGGCCGGGGTTCGCGAGCAGCGGCTCGGCGATCTTGCGCCGCCAATTCGCCTGCAGCGCGGTATAGTCGTCGAGAGTCCGCGCCCCGGCGGCTAGCCCTTCGGAGCGCATCGCCATGCGCACCTGAGCGGCCTTGGCTTCGAACTGCGCGACGGCGCCGGCATATTGGGTACGATAGAACGGATCGCGGGTGAGCGAGAAGCCGCGGACCGAGTTCTCCTCGTCGATCTGCAGGCGCAGCATCTCTTCGAGCGCCAACTGCGCCTGTACGATGCGTGACTGCGCGGCGAAGGTGCCCGCGATCGACGCGCGGGTTTGGAACGCCCCCTGGACCGCGATCACCACGGCGATCACGAGGAAGGCCGTCCACACGACCGTCCCGGGGATCCATGCGAACGAGCTTCTGGTCTTCACAACGGCGGCGACTTTGGTAGCATCGGCGAGCCGGGACGCTCCCTAGGGGTCGCCATTGACCTTTCCGAACGAGGGTGAGCCATGCAAACGCAACTGAGTCCGAGTCTCTTCAAGTCCTACGACGTTCGTGGGATTTATCCGGCAGAGTTCTCCGACGACATCGCCTACCGCATCGGGCGCTGTTTCCCCGGTCTCGTCGGCGGCACGCGCATCGTCGTCGGGCGCGACATGCGGCCCTCGGGCGAGCGGCTCTTCGAGGCGTTTGCGCGCGGCGCCACCGAAGCGGGCGCCGAGGTCACCTACGTGGGCTTGGTTTCCACCGACGCGCTGTACTTCGCGGTCGGCAAGTACGGCTTCGACGGCGGCGTGATGATCACGGCCTCGCACAATCCCGCGCAGTACAACGGCATGAAGTTCACGCGCAAGGCGGCCGAGGCCATCTCGCTCGACACCGGGCTCGCACAGATTCGCGACCGCCTCATCGCAAACGATCTCCCCGCGCCCGCGGCCAAGCCCGGCGCGATCGTGGAGCGCTTCATCCTCGACGACTTCGCCGAGCATTGCCTCTCGTTCGTTGACCGCACGGCGATCAAGCCGTTCAAGATCGCGATCGACGCGGGCAACGGCATGGCGGGCGAAACGGTTCCGCACGTCTTCAAGCATCTTCCCTGCGAAGTGATCCCGCTCTACTTCGAACTCGACGGCACCTTTCCGAACCATCCCGCGAGCCCGATCGAGCCCGAGAACATGGTGGATCTGCAGGCTGCGGTGCGCAAGCACGGCTGCGATCTCGGCGTCGCCTTCGACGGCGACGCGGATCGCATGTTCATCGTGGATGAAAAGGGCGAGCTCATTGACGGCAGCACCGTCACCGCGCTCGTTGCGCTCAACACGCTGAAGAAAGAGCCGGGCGCGAAGATCCTTTACAACCTCATCTGCAGCCGCAGCGTGCCCGAACTCGTCGAGAAGGCGGGCGGCACCGCGATCCGCTCCAAAGTCGGCCACTCGATCATCAAGAAGTTGATGCGCGAAGAAGATATCGTCTTCGGAGGCGAGCACTCGGGCCACTTCTACTTCAAGAAGAACTGGTACGCGGACTCGGGCATGATCGCGCTCATGCAGTGCCTCGAAGTCTTCAGCGAAGCGAACGCCCCGGTGAGCGCGGTCATCGCCCCGATCGACACGCGCTTTCGCTCGGGCGAGATCAACAGCGAGGTCAAAGACGTGCCCGCCAAGCTCGCCGAGCTTCAAGCCAAGTACGCCGACGCCACGCTGGACCATCTCGACGGCATCACCATCTCGTATCCGCATTGGTGGATGAACATCCGTCCCTCGAACACCGAGCCGCTGCTGCGCCTCAACGTCGAGGGCGATACGAAAGAACTCATGGAGCGCCACCGCGACGAAGCGCTCGCGCTGATCCGAAGCTAGCGCACCGCACGCCGTGAGCCGGGTAGATACCGATGCCATGCGTCGCTACGAGCAGACGCGCGACGATCTCGTCGCGCGTCTGCTTGCGGTTGAACCGCTGCTCTCCGAGGAGCGTCGGCGCGGCGTCAAACGGGCGCGCATCCGGCTCGAAGACGGTAAGTTCGTACTCGCGGTCGTCGGCGAGTTCTCGAGCGGCAAATCGTTTCTGCTCAACGCGCTGCTCGGAAAGTTCCGCTACGAAGAGGGCGTCGGCGGAAATCGGCAGTTGGTCGGCCTGCTCGCGACCGACATCAACCCCTCCACCGCCACGATCACCGAACTCGACTACGGCCCGAGCGACGAAGCCCACGCGATCTACGAAGACGGGCGCACCGAACGCATACCGCTCGATCGTCTGAATCGCTTCATCGCCGTCGGATCGGGCGGCGTCGGCACGATCCACGAAGCCACCAAAGACACGGTTGCAAGCGTGGGCCAGGTGAGCGATGCGCCGACACGCGTCGCGGTGAAGACGAACTCGCCGTTTCTCGAACGCGGCTTCGTTGTGGCCGACACGCCGGGACTCGCCTCGATCAATCCCGCGCACCGTCGCGCCACGCTGCAGTTCTTGCCGAGTGCCGACGCGGTGCTCTATCTCATCGACACGCAGCAGCCATTCACCGAGGGCGACGCGTCGTTTCTCGGCATCGTGCGTCAGCACATTGACTCGATCTTCATCGTGCAGACGAAGATCGATCTCTGGGAGCAGCCGCAGAGCGACGGGCGCCCCGCATGGGAGCACGCCTACGAGCGCATCGCGACGCTCGCCGCCGTGCATGCACCCGGCACGTATGTTTATGCGCTCTCCGCGCGCGAGTACGTCGAGGGCACGCTCGAACGCGACGATGCGCGCGTC
The DNA here is from genome assembly GCA_028869385.1 of bacterium. Classification (GTDB taxonomy): domain Bacteria; phylum Vulcanimicrobiota; class Vulcanimicrobiia; order Vulcanimicrobiales; family Vulcanimicrobiaceae; genus REEB354. The sequence continues at coordinate 4,907 of JAGWSR010000015.1, read as the reverse complement.
GAAGCGAGCCGCTTTCCCAAGTTCCTCGCCGCGCTCGATGCCTCGCTGATCCGCAACACCGGGCGCGCGCGCCTGCGCCGCGTGCGCGATCGCGTCTCGTCGTCCATTGCCGACGAGCGCGCGCAGATCGAAGGCGATCTCGCGATGCTCGCCATGAGCGCGGAGGCCTTGACCACCCGCCGCACCGAGTTGCTCCCGGTGCTGCACGCGCTCGACGAGCGCACGCGCGCCGAGAATGCCGCGCTCATCGCAGCGGGCAACGCCGCGCGCAGCGCCATGCACGATCGCGGCAGCGATCTCGCGGGCGATCTGGAGCGCGTGCTCGCGCAGAGCTTCGACACCGCCGACATCGCCAAGCTGCGCGACCGTGCGCGATTGCACATCATCGTGGATCGCGTCGTCGCACAGGTGGTCGAGGAATTTGCGGGCGCGGCCGCCCGCGACGTCGCCGACGAGATCGAAGCCTCGCTCGCGCGTGCCGAAGCAATCGTACCGATGCGTTTCTCTCCCAACGACGCCGCGGCACGTGCATTCGGTGCCGAGCCCGGCACCAGCCTGTGGAACGGCAACGTGCGCGATGCGCTGCGTGCAACGATCGTCCTCGACGCGATCGGCGGCCCCGCGATCGGCCTCGTGCACGATATCGCGACGCGCTTTGCGAGCCGCCGCGACGGGCAGTACATGAAGCGCGAACTCGTGGCCGATTTACGTGCCGAAGTCTTTCCGCGCTTTCACACCGAGGTACTCGCCTTCGCCGATCGCATCGGCGCGCGTCTGCAGCACATCTACGACGATCTGGCACAATCCATCTCCGCCGCCGCCGTCGGCAAACGCGACGCCGAGGTCGGCAGCATCGATCGCGCACTGGCCGCGAAGGAACGTGGCGACGATTCCGACGCGCGCACCGCGCTCGCAGCGCGCCGCGACGCGCTCGCGACCGAACTCGACGCGCTGCGCGCGGTCGTTGCGAGCTTCATGGAGCGCGACGAAGAGATCGCGCCCGCCGACCCCGGCGCCTCCGAAGTGCGCCTGGCGCACGATGCGTCGAGCTTCGACCCGCATCTCTACGACTTGGGCCTGCGCCCGTCGCGCTGGCGCGTTGCGGTGCTCGGCGCGCTGCGCCGCGGCAAGAGCACGTTGATCAATGCCTTCGCCGGGCGCACCGTGCTCACCGATGACATCGCGGGAAGCGTTCGCTTTCCGATTCACGTGCGCTACGGCGAGCGCGAGAGCGCCTACGCGCTCGGTGCGAACGGCGAGTGGCGCGAGATTCCATTCGCGGAAGCAACCGCGCATGCGAGCGACGCGCCGGTGCTCGTACTCGTTCCGTGGACGCTTCCGCGCGAACTCGTGCTCGTACACGCGCCGGCGTTCGACTCCGGCGATCCAACCGCCGAAGACGTAAACGTCGTCGTCGGCTCGCACGCGAGCGAAGTGCTTTGCCTCTTCTCGCGCCAGCTCTCCGATCGCGAACTCAGCCTCTACGAGCGCATCGCCGAATTCAACAAACCCATGCACTTCGTGCATACGATCGCCGACAACGAGGCGCCGAGCGAGCGACGCCACGTCGTCGAACTCGCGCAATCGTATCTGCGCGAGCGCAACGTGCCCGCCGAGCGCGTCTTCGTGGTCTCGTCGCACGAATACGAAGCGGCCAAGCACGCGGGCCGAGCACCCGCGGGCTGGAACGAGACCGAAGCGCTGCGCACCACGCTCGAATCGCACGCCGAAGCGCACATGGCGCGGCTCGCTCGCATGGCTCGTGCCGCCGAGGAGCGCGAGGCGATCGTGCAGGCACCCGCGACACCAGCCGAGCCGCGCGCGGGCTTCTTCGCACGCATCTTCGGTAAGGGGCGCTGACGGGTCGCCCGTCGAACGATTCGGGTCGGCTATGAGGACGATTCTAGGTCCCGCGTTCCTTGCCGTCGGGGACGGAACATCCACGTTCGGACGGCTCGCCATCGAGAACGGGCGCGTCGTCGCCGTTCTTCCGGCCGACGGGCCATCCGACGTCGCGCTTCCGCCCGGCAGCAGCATCGCGCCCGGCTTGATCGACGTGCACACCAACGGCGCGGGCGACCTGCTCTTCAATCGAGATCACGGCAACGCGGTGCCGGTGGCGGCGATCGAGTATGCGCGCATGGGCGCGACGGGCTTCGTCGCAAGCATCATGACGGCGCCGTTCGAATCCATGCTGCACGCCGCATCCGATATCGTCGATGCCGCACACGACCTCGAAGAAGACGATCCGCGCGGCGCGCGCTGCCTTGGCATTCACTTCGAAGGACCGTTCCTCAATCCAAAATTTCGCGGCGTGCATCGGCTCGAATGGCTCGTGCCGCCCTCGGCGGCGCGCGCGAGAGAGATGATCGACGCGTGCAAGGGCGCGTGTCTGCTCGTCACGATGGCGCCCGAGATCGACGGCGCCGCCGATGCGACGCGCGTCTTTTTGGAGCACGGCGTGGTCTGCTCGGCCGGGCACACGAGCGCGCGCTATCGCGAAGGACTGCTCGCGATCGGGCTCGGCTTTCGCTCGCTCACGCACGCGTTCAACGGTATGCCGCCGCTGATTCATCGCGATCCCTCGATCCTCGCCGCGTTCATTCAAGACCGCCGCACGCTCGTGCAAGTGATTAGCGACGGCTATCACGTTTCGCCGGTGATGGTGGACATTCTCTATCGCACCCTCGGCGATCGGATCGTGCTCGCGACCGACGTGATGCCCGCGCCCGACCCGAGCTATCGCATCGAAGGCGGCGTGATGCGCTCGTCCGACGGCACGATCGCGGGGAGCGCGCTGCGCATCGACCAAGCGGTACGCAACTTCATGTCGTACGCCGAGATCTCGTTCGCGCAAGCGGTGATGGCCGCGACGCACGCGCCCGCCAAGCTGCTCGGCCTCGAGAGCGAGATGGGGCGTATCGCGCCGGGCATGCGCGCCGACCTCTCGTTCTGGGACGAAGACTACGGCATCATGGGCACCATGGTCGGCGGCGAGATCGTGTACGGCCTCAACGCGGAGAAAGCCTCACTCGCGTCGTAGCGAACGGGTATGAGCGCATCCGCGACCGTCGCGCGGAACGCCGCCGTTCTCGAATCCGTCTTCGGCGACCGCTTCCGGCGCGATTTCGACGTCCGCTTTTGGGACGGAACGACTCTTCCGAGCATCACGGCCGAACGCCGCTTTACCTTCGTGCTCAACGAGCCCGGCGCACTGCGCGCCGCGTTCGCGCCGCCCTTCGAACTGCACGCGGGTGAGGCTTTCGTGACCGGCGCCATCGAGATCGAAGGCGATCTCGTCGCCGCCGTGCGCGCATTCGAGCAGGCAAGCGATCGTCCGTCACTCGTCGAGCGGGCGCGCATCGCGCTCATGCTCGCTCGCTTGCCGCGCGACGGGCACGCGCATGCACCGCAAGCGAAGCTCCACGGCGCCACGCATACGCGTGAGCGCGACCGTGCAGCGATCGCCTTTCATTACGATCAACCCGTGGCGTTCTACGAGAGCTTTCTCGATCCGGCGCTCGTGTACAGTTGCGCGTACTACGACGACGGCGTCGCCGATCTCGCGACGGCGCAGCAGGCAAAGCTGGAGCACGTGCTGCGCAAATTGCGCCTGGAATCCGGCATGACGCTGCTCGACATCGGCTGCGGCTGGGGCGCGCTCGTGATCGCCGCGGCGAAGCGCGGCGCGCGGGCGCTCGGCATCACGCTCAGTCGCATTCAGCACGAAGAAGCCAACCGCCGCATCGAGGCACTCAGCCTCGGTGACCGTGCGCGCGTCGAACTGCTCGACTACCGCGATCTCGGCGAACGCCGCTTCGACCGCATCGCGAGCATCGGGATGGTGGAGCATGTCGGCCGCGAGAAGCTGCCGGAGTATTTCCGCGCCGCGTTCGCCGCGCTGCGACCGGGCGGACTCTTCTTGAATCACGGCATCACCGAGCAGAGTCCCGGCCGCATCGGACCGAGCAATCCGTTCATTCGGCGCCACGTCTTTCCCGACGGTGACCTCGTCGCTATCGGCGACACGCTCGCGATCGCGGAACGCAGCGGCTTCGAAGTGCGCGACGTGGAGAATCTTCGGGAGCATTACGCCCGCACGCTGCGCGCGTGGGTCGTCAATCTGGAAGCCAACGCCGACGCGGCGATCGCCGCCGCGGGCATGGCGGCGTTTCGCACGTGGCGACTCTACATGGCGGCGAGCGCGGTCTCGTTCGAGGGAAGCTCGATCGGACTACACCAGTCGCTGCTCGCGCGTCCCGATGCCGACGGGCGCGTTATGATTCCCGCAACACGCCGCGATCTCTACCGCTAGAGCGCGCGGTCGATCAACTTGCGCGTGGTGCCGGTCGCGAGGCGCACCTCGCGCAGCGACGCGAGCGCGCCAAAGAGCACGAGCACGGCGCCAAATACGGTAAGCGCGGTCGGCACCCACAGCACCGCCGCGATCAGCGCGCTCAGCGCCACGAAGAGGCTCGCGAGCACGAACGTGCCGATCGCCGAGTAGTAGAGCGTGAGTGCGTTCTCGAGCAGCACCGCACGGCGTTTATACACGTCGAGCTCGGTCGTGATGAACGTGTGTGCTTCCGAATGCTCCGTGTGCGCGTGAGATTCATCGAGCAGCAGCCGCGACCGATCCACCACGCGCGCGACGCGCGACATCGTGCTCGCGACCAGATTGCCGCAGGCGAGGATGAAGATGGCGGGCGTGATCATCTGCGCGATGATCGCGACGACGGATCCGGTTTGCTGCATCGCGACTTGAAAGGGCACTACGGCGTAGCGAGCGATTCCGCCGCCGCTTTGCCGCGCTCGGCCATCGCCGAACGCAGCATCGAGAAGGCGGCGTAGATGACGACCAGCACGACGAGCCAACGCACCCACTCGAGCGGCAGCGATTTCACGAT
>JAGWSR010000123.1 GCA_028869385.1 bacterium | reverse complement strand
GTTTGAAACAGGCTCACGTGCCGTTCGAGCAACTCGTGTTGCCCGATGAGATTCACGGCTTCCTACGCTGGAATTCGTGGCTCCGGGCCGATCAAGCGGGTGCCGATTTCTTAATCCGCGAGCTCAAGCCGTAATGCGTTCGTCCAAATTGGTGATCGAGGTTAATCTTCGAGCCTTTGACTGAGCCTTTTGGCTCAGCCGCGATTCTCAACGCGGCACGCGCTGCGCCGATACCATAGAAGGGGACGTTCGCTTCCGCCGTTACTTTGGGACGGCGGTCTCGTCTCTGTTGTCGATGGAGGTGGGCAGCGTGATTCGCAAGTGGCGAGTGCCGGGGATCGTTCTCGCGGCTCTCGTTGCGGCGTCGTCGAGCGCCGGTGCGCAAGTCTCGAACGGCGCCGCGATCGGTATCGTGCTGGCGAATGCCGCACGGGGCAACGGCGTGCAGATCTTGCGGGTGCTGCCCAATAGCCCGGCAGAGCGTGCCCGCATCATTCCGGGTGACACGATCACGATGCTCGGTTCCATCAACGTGACGAGCGTGCTCGAATTTCAATCGTTGATGAATGGGGTGGTGCCGGGATCGCTGGTCGAAGTCACGGTCGATCGCGCCGGCACCGTCCTGCACGCACGCGTGGATACCGCATATCGCTCGCAGATGATGGGTACGGGTAGCGCCTGCGACGCGCAAGGTGCGGGCGAGGATCTGGCGCGTGCCCGCGACGCCGTCCGTCGTCGCGACGGCGCGATCGCAACCCTCGATGCGGAACGTGCGCGCAACCGGTACGACGCATGTGCGATCTCGGCCTTGCCAAGCCTCTACTACGGCTTCGTGATGAACGACGCGGATGCGCAGCTCTTGCAGGCGGCGGGCTATGCCGGTCGCGGCAAGCGCGCGATCGCGGCGTCGGTGGCGGCGCAGGCGCGGGCATATTTGCAGGCGATTGCCTCCGGCGAAACGGCAACCGCCGCGCAACGAGCTCTCGCGACACGCAAAATCGAGATCATCGATCGCACGTTTGCGTCCTTGAGTAACGTCTCACTCGGTGAAGCGATCGTACCGCGCATGGCGAAGGCGAGCGACGACAGCACCGCGTCTCCGTTTAGCGTTCTCGCGAGTTGGACGTCGCCTGGGAACGCGGACCTGCAAGTGCTGCACATTCGGGTCAACCTGCACCCGTCGCAAGCGACGAATTTTTCCGGCAATATGTTTCGAATCCGCACGACGTCGCCGACTGCGGGGACCGAAACGGCCTACGGGCTCACGGTGCAGGCTCCGAGCTACCAGCGCGTCGACTGGGGAAGTTCTGCACCGAATGCGACCATCACGAAACCCGACGTCGATCCATCCGAAGATCTCGGCTACCTGCATGCGCTCGCCCTCAACGCCGGCGATGCCCGTACCGTCGTGATCTCCTTTATCGTCCGCAGCGATGCCGACGTATCGGGCGCCGTCCAGACGCTGCAACTCGTCACACCATAACGCTAGAAAGGGACCACGTGCCGTACACCGCCGAAATCAGCCGCAGCCATCCCGCGTATTTCATCTTTCTCGTCGATCAGTCGGGATCGATGAGCGATCCGCAAGGCGGAAATCCATCGAAGAGTAAAGCCGAGAGCGTCTCCGACGCGATCAATCGAATCGTTCAGAATCTCGTCATTCAATGTTCGAAGAACGAAGGCGTATTCGACTACTTCTGCGTGAGCGTGATCGGTTACGGCAAAGCGGTCGAATCGGGCTTTAGAGGCGCGCTGGCCGGGCGCCCATTCGCGTCGACCTCGGAGCTCGAGGCGAATCCGGCACGCTTGGAGACGCGCATGCAGCGCATTCCCGATGGGGCCGGCGGGTTGGTCGACGTTCCGGTAAAGCTATCGGTGTGGTTCGACCCGGTCGCATCCGGGCCAACGCCGATGTGCCAGGCGCTGGACGCCGCCTACCAGCTCGCTGCGGGATGGCTGCAGCGAAATCCGGCGGGCTACCCGCCGATCGTCATGAACTTGACCGACGGCGAGGCAACCGACGGAGATCCACGTATCGGTGCGGCTCGTTTGACCTCACTCGCGTCGTCTGATGGGAACCTTCTGCTCTTTAACGTGCATATCTCAACGCAACAGGGGCACACGGCGCTCTTCCCTGCGAACGATTACGCGCTCGTAGATGATTTTGCGAAGTCGCTCTTTGCGATGTCGAGCCCGCTTCCGGATTCGATGTTGAAACATGCGAGCACGATGGAACTTCCGGTTCAGCCGGGTAGCCGCGGGTTCATCTTCAACGCGGACATCGTGTCGGTGATCCAATTCCTGGAGATCGGAACGCGTCCATCGAACATGTCGGCGCTCGCGTTGCGCTGATCCGTGCTCGTGCATCGCATCGAGCCAGCGCTCACCGCGACGATCCTTCCGAAGCTCGGCGAGCGCGTTGCCGATTGCGAGGATTCGTTCTGTCTGCTCAACGACCGCGAGACGGGAGCGCTGCGTGCCACGGTCGCAGATGGCGCGAGTTCGGCGAGCTTTTCCGGCATCTGGGCACAGCTGCTCGCCCAAGCCTTCGCGGCAGTCCCGTACGACGGCGATTGGCGCGCGCTCGAAGAACGATTACGCACCCTCTCCGCCGCGTGGACGCGGGCCGTCTTTTCGCGCAACTTGCCGTGGCACGCCATAGAACGCGCCAAACGAGGTTCGTTTGCCACGATCGCGGGGCTCGGCCTCGAACGCGATCCCGAGGGTGGAGTGTGGTCCGCGTTCGCGCTCGGGGATAGTTGTATCTTTCACGTGCGCGACGGGCGGATCGAGACGGCACTTCCGCTCGCCGACGCAGCCGCGTTCGGCAACAACCCCATGCTGCTCTCCACGGATGCGGAGCGCAACGCTGGACTCGGTGACGAGTTCGTGGTGCATCGCGGGCGCTGGAGGCAGGGCGATATCTTTCTGCTCGCAACCGATGCGGTGTCGCAAGCCGTCTGCGCGATGAACGCGAATGATCCCGATAATCTGCCCGAGCTCTTGCGGGCCTGTGCGGATTGCGACGACGAACGGCGCGCTGCATTTTTCGATTCGGCCCGAACCGAGCGGCGGATCAAAAACGACGACATAGCGGTACTCTCTATCGAGATGGTGTGATGCTTCCTAAAGGCGATCAATACGTCAGCGCGGTGCAACACCCGCAGATTGCGTTTCAAGACCACGATCTGAAAAGCTCGAGCGTAGAAACGCGGCCGACGGGGCTTCCGAAGCCATACTCCGGTGCCTTCACGATCACGTTTCATCTCATCGGTACGCGGGATTGGGCGGTGCGCTGCTTCACGCGCGAGATCGATGAGGTGAAGCAGCGCTACGATGCCATCACGCGTTTCCTGCGAATTACGAGCGATCCGCTCTTCTCGCGAGCGGAGTTGCTCCAGCAGGGCATGCTCGTGGGAGCTCATCGCCACGACATCATCAAGATGGAGTGGGTGCACGGGGAGCAGCTCAACGCGTACATCGGCCGCCGCGTCAACGATAGTGCCGAAATGAAACGCCTTGCCGATCGTGTCCTCGCACTCGGCTCGCGACTCAACGAGCTGGGCATGGCGCACGGCGATCTGCAGCACGGAAACATCCTCGTTACCGCGGCCGGCGATTTGCGGCTCGTGGATTACGACGATCTCTATTTGCCTGACATCGCCGGGCTCCGTTTCTCTAATGGCACCGGTCAGGAAAACTACCAACACCCCGACCGTTCGCCGTCGGACTTCAATGCGGACCTCGATCGCTTCTCGATTTTTTCGATGTACGTCGGATTGCGGGCGCTCGCGGTGCGTCCGGATCTTTGGACGCGTTTCGACGGCGGAGACGAGCGCGTACTTTTTACCAAACACGATTACGCGGATCCCGAGGGGTCGGCGCTCTTTCGTGAACTCGACGGCATCGCCGATATCAAGGAACTCGTCGATCGCTTCGCATCCGTCTGTAAGGGCACGTTCACCGCGATCCCGTCGCTCGACGATTTCTTGGATGGGCGTTTTCACTACGTGCGCTTCGTTCCCGGCGTCGTTCGTACGCGCCCCTCGGCACCGCCGCCGTCCGCGACCGGCACCCTGTTCGCGCAGCAACCGCCACAGATGGGATGGCCGCCGCCGCAGCCCGGTCCGCAGCCGGGCTTCCGTCAAGCGTATCAAGCGCCGTTTCAAACCCCGTATCAAGTGCCCTATCAAGCGGCGTATCAAGCACCGACGCGCAAGCGAAACCCCGCGCCGATCATCGTTGGGATTCTAATCGTTTTGGGCATCATCTTCGTGAACGCGCACGCCCATCGTTCGCATGCGGGAACACGCGTGGCTCGGCAGCAGACACAGCAGAGTGTGACGACCGCGGAGTCTCAACCGCCAACGTTCCAAGAGGAGACGAGTGCGCCGACGACACCGTTGCCGACGGCCTCTCCGACCCCTCGGCCGACGATGAGTCCGACGCCCGCTTCGACGCTCACGCCCTCGCAAGCCGATACGACGACAGCGGCGACGCTCGCCCAGGCCGCAACGAACGATACACCGACGCCGATACGCAGCGTGTCGCATCGCGATACGCAGGCGAGCCAAGCCCTCGCCGATGCCGCGAGCGACACCACATCGGTCACGGCGACGCAAAGGAGCGCGAGCTACGACAGCAACGGCGGGAGTTGCTCGACGCCGACGGTCTCGGCGAAGCTCACCTCGCTGGCTCAGCCCGTCGTGCCGGCGGACGTCGCAGCGCTCGCGGCGGGAAAGAGTGCCAAACTCCTCGTCGCGCTGAACGCGGATGGCACGGTGAAGAACCTCTGGGTTTTGACGTCATCGGGCAATGATGCGTTGGATGTTGCGGCGCAGAATGCCGCGCGGGCGAGTAGCTACCGCCCGGCCTATCAAGCGTGCGCGCCGGTCGCCGGCACGGTCAACGTTACGGTCTCGTTTTAGGCACGATCGAGAGGAGAAGGAAGCGATGTACGGACCCGTCTGTTCGACCTGCGGCACGGCGCTGACGCCGGGCGGAGCGTTCTGCGGCACGTGCGGCACCGCACAGGCACCGATGCCTCGCCAAGCGGCTCCGCCGATGCCGCAACCGCAGCCGTACGGATTGGCGCCCTCACCATACACTCAGCCGGTGCCGCAGCCGATGGTCGTGCGCGCGCAGTTTGGCGGAGGCGATGCGTGCCCGCGATGCTACACCGTCGGGATGGCGAGTAACACCTACACGGTCTGGCACTTCCTCATCGCCATCTTCTGGTTTCCGATCGGGCTGCTCGCGTTTCTTGCTCCCGTCAAGCGCTGCGTGTGCGGAAACGACTACGGGCTCGGCGTTGCGCTCGTGCGTTTCATGCAGGTGATGCTCGTGATCACGCTCGTCGTTGCTCTAGTGATCATCGCCGCGATCGTCGCCGGAGCGAGCTGAACGCGGCGTTACGGGGTCGCGTGCGCACCGCACCCCGTGCAGAACGCCGCGCCCATGCCGAGCGGCGCTCCGCATCTGGCGCAGAGACCCGCGCCGTTCGGTGCACTAGTCGGTCCCTGCATCTGCATCGGCGCAGATCCGGCGTACGCAAAGATCGGGATTTTCGGATTCTGTCCGTAGCGATTCGGTCCCGGGTCACTATCCAGGCAGTAGAAGATCAACAGAACGATGCCCGCGAACGGCACGAGCGAGAGCAGGATCCACCATCCGCTTCGCCCCGTATCGTGCAGGCGACGGACGCTTACGGCGAGCGACGGGAGGAAAACCGCGACGATGTAGATCTCGTAGAGAATCGTCGCGAGATTTTCTCCGGTATCGGTCGATCCGGCGAGCGATCCGAGGACGAACCCAACGATTGCCAATGCGATGATCGCGAGCACGTTGAAGATGCCGAAGTACCAGTACTCGCTGCGTCGTGCGCGCCCCGAAAACACCGCATATTTCCGCAGGGCGGTAAGATACCAATGCATATGGGTCAGGCGCTTTACGCCACTGCCGTCTCTTTCGGATTCGGACCGTAGGCGTTCGCGCCCGGCTGACTGTCGAGACAGTAGAAGATCAAGAGCACGATGTTTGCGAACGGGACGAAGCTGAGGAGCAACCACCAGGCGCTGCGCCCGGTGTCGTGAAGGCGCCGCACGCTCACGGCGAGCGATGGGAGGAGCACGGCGATCACGTAGATCCCGTAGAGCACGGTCGCGATGTCGCCGGCAATCTCTTTGCCGGCGATGAGCGCGCCGAGCACGCCTCCGACGAGAGCGAGCACCGCGATCGCGATCACGTTGAAGACCGCGAACCACCAATACTCACTACGGCGCGCACGCCCGGAAAACACGGCGTATTTCTTGAGGACGGCAAGATACCAATGCATGGCGACGGCTTCCTCAAGCAACCTAGCGCCCCCTGTTGCGTGCGCGTGCCGGAGGAGGCGGCCGCGCGCTCGATGAACGACGCGATACTGGTGTGGGCGATCCTCAAAGCGCGTTTCTAGAGCGTTCTGCTCTGGGGCATCCTTACGCTAGTCTTTTACGGGGGTGAAAGACGACGTGTGCAAGAGAGTTGATGCGAGCGTTCGGGTGTGGCCTGATCGTTCTCGAGCACCGCATTTGCATCTGGCCATCAGGCCGTCGTTATGTCCCCGGCACTCACTACGATGAATGGGAGATAACGTGTTTCTTAAATCTTTTCGCGCGATTGCGCTCGCCATGGGCTTCATCGGTGCTGTAGCATTCGCAGCCGCTCCGGCCTTCGCGCTCCAAGCGTGCCCCGGCACCTTCAGCGGCTGCAAGCTGAGCGGCGTGCATATCACCTACGGAACCACCGGCGCTACCGTCGAGTGCGACTACACCTGCGCGTAAGCTGATGAACGTGACGCTGACGCTCAAGGTCGTCGGGGTCGCTGCGATGGCATTGGCGGCATGTGCCGCCAGTGCCGTCGTCGGCTACGCCGATACCGTTCCGACGGTCGTTTCTCACATTCACGATCATCCGTTGCCTTCGTCACTCGATCTGCGAGGACGAGCACTCCAGCCGATCGCGCAGTTTATTCCGTGTTCCGCGGTGGACCGCAGAAAAATCGAGCCCGACGTGGAGGCCGTGCAACGGCTCGTCGACGCGGCTGGAGGAATGCGCGTGCGTTCGGCATCGTTTCCCGTGGGCAAGCGTATTACGACGCCGGATGGTATGCGGTTTACGCTCGAAGCCGCCGGCGCGTCGTACGTCGTCGCTGCCGATTCTTCACACGCGCGTGGTTTGCCGCAACAATACTTCGACGATTGCATTTCGCTTGCGTCTGCAAACGAACGAAAGATCCGGGCGCTGGGTCTCACGTTGCCGGTGATGAATGCGGATACGCCGCAATATGCGCCATCAGTCGGCTTTTACATCGTGATGGATGTATGAAGCAGGCCGTCTTCACGAGTGCGCTCGTATGCGGTCTCATGATTCCAATCGCATGCGCCGGCCCGCGCGCGCAGATCGGAACGTCCGTGGCATTCCCGGCTGTCCAAACGTCGAGCCCGCACCTCGATGCAAACGACGTCAAGCAGTTAGCGGCCCTGGGTTCGTTCGTCGATATCCAGACGAATCTCCCCGACGACGGTACGGCATGCGATGTCGGCGCGTCGAAGGCTACGATCTACGTGCGTTGCGTCGTCAGCGAGCCGCAAACCGATGTGCGCGCGTCGCGCTCCATCGTACAGATGCAAGGCGGGGACTATCTGGCCCTCGGAATGTCGCTCCATCAGCATCCGCCCTACATTCTGTTCGCGAACCCGCTGGGCGTTACGTCGCAACTGCCCGCGCGTGATGCGAAACACGGGCTCCGTTGGAGCGCATTCGTCGAGCCGTCGCCCGATTCGTGGGCGGTGACCTACGCCATCGATCGCCGCTCGCTGCCGCCCGATGCGGGAGCGAACGACGACAGTCTCACACTCGGGATGTTGCGCTTCGAGCCGCACCTGGGACGTGCGTGGTATTGGCCTCGGCTGACCGACAAGCATCCGTTCGCGGCGCAGAACCGCATCAGCGTGCGTATCCCCGCGTAAGCCTCGTGCGTTCGGCTTTTCTCTCGTACACGCGGCCTGTACTGCTCGCGCTCGCGGCCGTCTTGACGGTTCTCATCGTCACGACCGCGCCGCACTCCGCGAAAGCGGCAACGACGACGACGTCGATTCGCATTCGAGTGATCGATGCGTCCGACGCGCAACCGATCTCGCTCGCGCGCGTGTTCCTCGTCGGCAAGCATTCGGAGCAGGGGTATACCGATGCTAGCGGCGTAGTCGAATTTGACGGCGTCGCAGCCGGTACGTATCGCATCTCAGTGTACGAGCCCGAGTATTCGCGCGCCGTCGAGCGCTTTGCGGTGCAGCCCGGCGCTCATCTCGAGCTCACCGCGACGCTCGCGCGCCGCGGGGGCTTGAGCACGATCGCGACGATCGTCGTGCACACGGTGCGCGCCGGAGGCTCGAATCACGCGGTGGCGTCGTCGCCTCAAGCGCTGGCGCGGGGCGGGCTTTCGGGCCTCCTCGCCGATATGCCGTCGGTCTCGGCGACGAAAGCTGGGGTCGCGCTCGACGGGTTAGGGACGAATGGAACTCCGGTTACGATCGACGGGTCGCCGATTGCCGGAAACGGCGGCAGCGTCGCGCTCTCGCCGATCGGGATGGATCTCTTCAGCAGCGTCACGGCCGATCCGCTCGGGGGCCTTCAGGCGCCGAATATTGGCCTAACCACCGACGACCCCACAATTGCATTCTCCGAAAACGGCATCCTCAAGACGGATGATCGCGGTGCCGCGGGCGGCATCTTCGGCGCGACGGGAACCTTTGGCTCGACGGGATTCACGTTGCGTGGCGTTGACGAATCGTCCGTGGGCCCGCTCGAAGGGCGCGTATTCTCGGACACGAGCGGGTTGCGATACGGCCACGTCGACGAGGCGTACGGACGAGGCATTCAGGCGAAGGTACGCGCACCGGTTTCGGCCAGCCAAAGTCTGCTCTTCGAAATCGGTGGGCTCGGCGCTCGCAGCGAGCCGGCATGCAATGTCGCGTCGGGTGGTACCCCGTGCGGATACGGTCCTCAGGGCAGAATCGAACGGCGTTCGCTCTCGAATGCATCGCTCCGCGACGCATTCGCATTTCCCAATGCCGATCTGACGCTCTCCGCGTCGCGTTCAACGGAGCGCCTCGACGATGATGGATCGAACCGAATCGTCGGCGGCGCATCGAGCCCTACCACGTCGTCGCTGCTGACGAGCCTCGCGGCGTTCTCGGCGCGCTTCGAGCAGTCGCTCGGTACGCGTGCGACCATGCGCGCAGATGCCTCGATCCAGGATCAGACGACGAGCGGAAGCGCCTCGGGCGTCGCATTTCCCGCGAGTAGGCAGCGCTTCGAGGCCTTGACGCTTTCGTACGAGTTCAATCCGACGGTCGCGCGCGCCATCGACGTGCGAGCATACGCTCCACTCGACGGAGCGAGCGCGGGTGCGTCGGCATCGTACCAAGTCGAGAACGCGCGTGGTTCGCAGGGTGCCGTGCTCCTGCGTCTCGGACAACCGCGGCAACCGTTCATCCCGCAACTCCCCGTGAGCGGCAGTCTCTACGATCCTGTCGACGCGGAGTATGATTGCCTGCATCAGCGCGTCTTTGTGAATGGCCTCGGAGCACTTACCGGCGTTCCCGCCGATACGGGAGCGACCCTCGCGTATCGCCGCGACGGTGCGCGAATGGCGATCGACGCGCGTGCCTCTTACGACGTCATATCGGGCGGAGACGTCGCGACGCTCCTGCCCGGATCGCCGTCGGGGCCGAACGCGATCTCGCCTAGCGTTCTCGCGACGATCCAGCAAATCTATGCCTCACCGAGCGTTTGTGGCGCTCCTGTCGCGCTAGCGCCCTCTGCGGTGGCGGTTCTCGCGCAGCAGCAGGCGACGATGCGGTATGGAAACGTCGTCGTGTCGGCGGCTTTTCGCGTTGGTTCCCTCGCACTCGCACCGTTCGTGCAGTATACGAGCGCGCGCTCGCGCATCGCGGGATCGGACGGTGCAGTTCCATTCGTACCGCAGTATCGAGCCGGAGCCATTCTCGACGCACCGCTGTTCCGCGGACGTACGGACGCCCTCGCGTATGCAAATTACGTCGGGCCGAACAACGCTCAATCGCTGCCGCCGCACCTCGAGGCGAGCATCGGCGTGAGCGAGGCGCTCCCGATCGGAACGCTCTCCTTCGGCATCGAAAATCTCTTCGGCACGTGGTCGCCTCGATTCGCATCGTCGGCGTTCGCACTTCCGCTCCAGAATGGGATAACGCCGATCGCGCAGCCGCTCGCGCCGCGAACGTGGCATCTTTCGCTGCGCGCTGCGATCGGCAAGACGGCGCCTGCACCGCACGTTGATTCGCTCGCCGCGCTCGCCGCAGCGGCACAGCCTGCGGGGGACGTCTTCACGTTGAAATTTCACGTGCTCGACGATCGCACGCCGGCGTTCGCTTTTGAGCCCGATACGAGCGAACCGGCCTGCACTCCGGAAGCGCTCGCGCTGGCGCAGCCAATCCTTCGCGCTATGAAGCGTGACGTCGACCGCTACGGAGCAGGCGCCGACGATGAGCGCATAGCGCTCGCGCTGGGTCGCGGTGACGGCCTCGCGATCACGGAGATTCGCGGCGATCATCATGTGGCGTTCGAGATTACGTCCACCTCGTCACGCAGCGAAGCGCGCTTCATCGCGTGCACGACGCTGCGCGTGGCAACCCCGGAGCAATTGATCCAACGCCATGCGTATATCCCGACGCAACAAGAGTCGGATGCCGGCTACGTTTTCGTAGATCCGAACGTTGGCGTGTATCGGGTCATCGGCGCATTGCCGACCCCGCCGCCTGTTGGAAGCGATAACTCCGCAATCGTGCTCGATCCCGCTCCGCCTGCGCCACCGGAGCGGCCGTTCGCCATACGTCGCTCGTGCCCCAAGCGATTGCAACCCTTTGCCCGCAACGTGTTGACGGAATTGAGTGCGATCGCGCGGCCGCTCCTCGATGGGCGAAGCGTGACGCCATCGAAGTTCTTCCATGCGTCGCGGATCGTTCGCGGCTCTCGGGTTTGGCTGCGTATCGACTTCCTCGATCCGCTCTCGGTCGACACGCTGGAGCGCTGCGCGCACGTTGCTGGGCTCTCGGCCTACGAGAGTGCACGGCGGGGCTTCGCGGGCATCGGTGACGGGATCCAATATGCGTCCGAGCTCGGGCTTTTTACCCGCATCTGACCGGTCACGGGAGATATCGAGGGCCGCGCGCCGAAAGGCGCCTTGTGTCCAAACACCCGCTCGAGAATGCGAAATCCCCTTCGGCACTCATCGACGAACGCATCGCGGAACTCGGCGATTGGCGCGGTGAGACGCTCGCGCGCATTCGAAACGTCATCAAGGGCGCGCTTCCGGATGTCATCGAGGAGTGGAAATGGCGCGGTGTGCCGGTGTGGTATCACGGCGGCATGCTCTGTACCGGCGAGACGTATACGAGCGTGGTGAAGATGACGTTCGCGAAGGGGGCGTCGCTCGACGATCCGACCGGGCTCTTCAACGCGAGTCTCGAGGGCAACACGCGGCGCGCGATCGATTTCCACCAAGGTGACGCCGTCGACGAGCGCGCGCTCGCCGAACTCGTGCGCCGAGCTGCCGAAGCGAATGTCGCAAAGCGCACTCGATGAACTCTGCGCGCGCTTCTTCGGCGCGTTCTCCAATGCGGCCGGTGCGGCACCGGTGCATCGCGTGTACGAGCTCTGCCTTCAACAAGCGATCATCGTCAACGCAACGGCGGAACCGCCGATCGCCTATGATGTGCGCGCATTCGTCGAACCACGTGAAGCGTTGCTCGCAAACGGAACGCTGACCGACTTTCGCGAGTACGAACTCTCGAACGAGACGACGCTGCGAGGACCGATCGCGTGGCGAACCTCGCGTTACGCCAAAGAATGGATCGAGAACGGATTGAAGCGCCAAGCGACGGGGACGAAGGTGTTCGGCTTCGTGCTTACCACAGACGGCTGGAGGATCGCGAGCCTCCTCTGGCACGACGACCCGAGCGCGGCGTGACCGGGCTACATCTCGGTTGGACGCCGGAACCAGGCGGGATCCGGTAAACGCAGCAGCGGACGTTCGAGCGCGAACGTGACGAGTGCTCCCGCGGCGATCGAGAGCCCGACGGCAGCGATGACGAACGCCGCGCCGGTAAGGTGTCCCACGCCGTACGTGATCATCCAATTATAGAGATAGAGATTATACGAGATGGTCGCGAGGAAGCGCAGCAGCGGGTTCGAGAGCAGGATCGTCCACGGCTGCGCGGATGCGAGCGCTCCGACGGTGAGTGCAGCGAAGCCAAAACCAAGCACTTCGTGAAGGGGATTGCTCGGAAGCCAGGGATGATCGCTCGCAAGGGTAGCGGCCGTGACGACGATCGTCGCGCTGCCGACGAGCGCGAGCAACGATGTCCCATACCGCCGTATCGGGCGATCGATCTTTGGCCCAAGATGAACGTAGCACCATGCGCTGAGCATGCCGAACGCGAAGAGGTCGATGAAGTTCGGAAGGTTGGCGGAGAGCACGTTGACGGCGTCGGGTGGGAAGAGCTCGGAGCGCCAGATACGGAGCGCCAATGCGAAGGCGATGAGCCCGAGCCCGGTCGGCCACGGCGACGTGCGGAAACAGCGCCAGATGAGCGGAAAGAGCACGTAAAACTGGACTTCAATCGCGAGCGTCCATAAGACGCCGTTCACCGTGGAGTCTAGGCCGGGCCACCACGAGTAGATGAAGAGCGCGTGGGTGATGAGCTCTTGAGCAACCGTCGCGTGGCCGCGTTCGACGACTGCGAATCCCGTTACGTACGCGACCGCGATCGTGAGCACGTACGATGGAATGATCTTGACGAACCGTCGCCAGGCAAAGTGGCCCCACCGCGGGATCGGTGTACCCAGGGCCTCGTCGCGTAGGAACGGATAGACGATGACGAATCCGCTGACAAAAAAGAAGAGGAACAGTCCGAAGTTGCCCGTCTTCGGAATGAAGTCGAGCCACGCGAACGGCGCGCCGACGTGCTGCATGACCCAGAGATGGAACCACACCACCTGCATCACCGCGATGCCGCGCAAGCCGTCCACGATTCCGAGACGCGCATTCATCGTTGAGAGCGATTCGCTCTCAACGTAATTGTCGCCCACTCGAGGAGTGGACGCTTCTTGGACACCTTGGTGCGAGGATGGGGACGATGAAGAATCTCGTGCTCGTTTCGACCGCCCTGCTCTGCCTCGTGCTCGCCGCGTGCGGCGGCGGAGGGGGCGGCAGCGCTGCGATTCCCGCTCCGGGCGCCGTCGCCTCGGGGAGCCCCGGCTCGGCCGCGCCATCACCATCGCCGGGCGCGCCCGCGCCGGTGATTCCCGGTGAAGACCCGCTCCCGACCATGGCTCCGCCGAACGCGAATCCGACCAAGAATCCGCTGCCGGCGGTGCAGCCGAATTTCCAAACGGTCGAGGCGCCGGTGCCTTGGAACTACACCTCCGTCGGCCCCGACCGGCACGCATGCGCATCGAACGAGGGGCTCGTCTATCACGTCGGTCCCACCGAGGCGTATAAGGATCCGCATGAGGTTCCTTGGCTTCGTCTGTTGCCGTGCGATCAGGTCTTCATCGACTACCGCCAACAGCCGTACGTGGACCGGATCTATATCACGGTGCGCGGTGCGCAAGGTAAGGCGATCCGCATCGCCGGGGTGCCCGGGCCGAACGGCCAACTCCCGGTCTTCGACGGACACAGCGCGATCGAGTACACCGACGAAGATTACAACCAGTACGAGGAACCGTTCGGGATGATCACCGTCGGGTTCCCAGGCACGACGCCGAAGGCGTACGGCTACGAGCCCGGATATCTGCAGATCGAAAATCTGGAGATTCGCAATGTGAACGCCGACGATAGCAGCGCGGGCTATTACGTGAACGCGAACGGGGTGCTCGGAGCGACCTTTTACAATTGGGACGGTCGCGTCGTCGCGGGCATTCCCCCCGGGCATGCGTTCGGGACCGGTCTCTACATCTTTCCGGCGCAGCACGTGACGATCCGAAACCTGTACATCCACGATAATTCCATGGGCGCGTTCGTGAATTCGCAAGATGGATCGCACGCCCAGTCGCGGGACTTTCTCTTCATCGACAACCACCTTGCGAACAACGGAAGCCTGCATCACGCGACCGTGCACAATTTCTACTTCGAGCTGATCGGCGAACGCGTCATTCATAATCGCTTCGACGCGCCGCTACCGATGCTGCAAGGCGAGAACATCAAAGACCGCTCGGTTTGCGTGGAATATAGCGACAACTACGTCGAGGGTGGAAATCACGTGATCGCGTTCCGCGATCCGCAATCGAACGGCGCCTACGAAGTCGCGGAGCTCGACGCCTTCGGAGAACCGTGCCTCAAGAACCTCTTCATTCACGGGAATACGATCGTTGGGACGGGCCCACAGCTCTTCAATGAGATGTCCGAGATGTTTGGTTTCGGCGACGGCGAGGGTAACGGCCCGGCGAACGACGCGAACAATCGCTACGGCGACGTCTATTTTTACGATAACGTCGTCGTGGCGCGCGGAGATTATGATAACTGCGGTTGCAGCTTCATGAAGGCGATGCCGATCTTCACCAACCCGAATATTACGAAGCCATCCACCTTTCACGCGATCAACGATCTCTTCTATGCGATGCCCGCTACGGCGACCGGGCTCCCCATGTCGTTCGCGCGATGTTACTATCAGGGAAGCGTCTATTTCGAGAACAGTTGGATGAATGCGGGAAATACCTCGTCGCGCGTTCCCGCGACGCCGCTCATCGCAACGTTCGTGAACGCGCCGAGCGGCGTCGAGGCGGCCGGATCGCCCTGCGATCTTCAGAATCTCGGCGAGCCGAGCTCGAGCCTCACGCCGCTCGTGCTTTCGACGGCGAACCCGGGCTTTGTCAACGCCGCTGGGGGCGATTATCACACCACCTCCGCTTCGCCGTTCGCCCAACTGATCACGAACACGAATTTTCCGGCAGCGATCACGACGCGCGGCCTGCTGCCCGACGGCAAGCCGTACCCGAACTAGCGTTGCTCTCGGACGCTAATCGGACGATGAGCCGTTAGCATAGACCAGCGTCGCCCCCGGTCTCCTGTGCAGCCGGGGGCGACGTGCATTCGGACGGTACGCGGACGGTAGCCTTCTACGATACGAAGCATGCCTCGGATCTAAATGGAGATAGTTATGCACAGGAATCGTCTTTGGGCTTCCGCCTTGGCAGCGGCGGTCATTTCGCTTGCAGGCTGCACGGGCGGCGCACTAACACCACCGGCTAATCCGACCCCTTCACCAGTGCTCCAGCGTCGTCTGTGGGTATTGGAAGGCGGATTGAATCAAGTACAGGTGTTCGATGCCGCGAGCGGAGCAGTTCTGAACACGCTGCCGGTCGGGAAGGTACCGGCAAAGATGTCGTACGACGGCAACGGTCGGCTCTGGGTAGCGAACGCGGGCTCGAATTCCGTCACCACCATCGACGTCAAGGGCGAGAAGGTGACGGGAACGGTCCCGGTCGCCGCCGACCCGGAATGGATCGACGCAAGCGCCGTCAGCAGTTCCTACGACGTGGTCTGGGTAGCGAGCAATGCGTCCAAGACCGTGACGCTGCTGAATGACAAGGATATGAGCGAGATTCAACGGGTTACGACCTCGGGGGGACCCGAGACCGTTGACGGCTACGAAGGCATCGTCGCGGAAGATAACGGCAAAGTCGTGCTCTTCGAAAATACGCCTCCGTCCGGGAATGCGACCGGAGCGTTCGCGATCGGCAACGGCCTCAACGGCGCCGTCTCGGTGCAACCATCGACGCCGGGCGCGGAGCGAGCGATCGTCACGTACACCGCATACGACGGGAAGCTCACGAAATACACGACGGCAGGATCCCCGTACGTCACGCGCCTGATTGCATCGGGCATCACGCAACTCGCGATCGGACCCGGACGCGTGTATTCGTTGGGCGCCGAATACGTTGCCGTCGTCAACGATCAAACGAGCCAAGTAAGTGAGATCGATACCGACACCATGAAGGTGCTCTACACGGCAAACGTTGGAAATTCGCCCGGCGGCGTGAGCTTCGACGGCGACCTCTACGTTGCCAACCGCGGCAGCGATACCGTCAGCGTCGTGAACGATACGACCGGCGCCGTCAAACGGACGATCGCGCTGCCTGCCGGCGCGAATCCCGAAGACGTGTATGCCGAAGATGCGTACATTCCGGTCACACCGTCTCCGACTCCGACTCCGACCACCGCGCCGACGGCAACGCCGACGTCCGCGCCAACCGCAACGCCGACGGCAACACCTGCGGCGACGCAGCACCTCTACGTTGCGAACGGCAGCGGCGGAAACGTCCTCGAGTATACGTCGCCGTTCAGCGCGTCGAGCTCACCGAGCGTAAACCTCAACATCGGCGGCACGATTTGGGGTGTTGCCGCCGACAGCAGCTACGTCGCCGTCGAGGACAGCACGGGCTATATCTATCTCTTCGCGCAGCCGCTCAGCGCGAGTGCCTCACCGGTCGCGCAGTTCCAGGGCTTTTCGCAAGGCGGTCAGCTCCTCTTCGACGCGAGCGGCAACCTCTACACCTCGGGGCAGACCAGCGGCGTGCTGGAGTTCTCGCCACCCTTCTCCAACACCACGACGCCCGTCAAGACGATCCTCGGGGACACGGCGTCGTTCTCGCTCGCGATGGACTATCAGTCGAATCTCTATGTTGGAAACCTCGGCATGAACCAAATCGACATTTTCGCATCGCCCTACAGCGGGACGCCTACGAGCGTACCCCAACCCGGAACCTATGGCCTCGCTTCGTACGCCACCTATCTCTACGGCGCCGATGCGCTCAACGCGGCGATCGACGTGTACAACCTGCCGATGACTGCCGGAAGTACGCCGGCCTTCCATATCGCGAACGCCGATCCGCATGCGCTCGCCGCCGATACGTCGAGCGGTACGCTCTACGTCGGCGATCAGCACGGCGGCAACGGTTC
>JAGWSR010000122.1 GCA_028869385.1 bacterium | reverse complement strand
TTCCCGTGATCGCCATCGAACAGGCGATTGGCTCCGGATTCTACCGCGTGTACGACGAGGGTCCCGCCACCTGCGAGAGCGGCGCGCAAGGTCATCGCGTGCACCTGGTCGCGCGCAGCAATCCGAGCGATCATCCGCTCAACGACGCGATCATCGACACGCGGACGCTCGAATTCTGCTCGTTGACATTTACGATTCGCGCGACGGGCATCATCGGAGCGACCGGTTCGATGACGTTCAACTTCGCCGACCACGACGGCTATCAATTGATCTCCGACGGACGCGTCGATTTCAACCTGCGCGCGTTCGGCATCGCGCTCAAGCGCATCGGTGCGCTCGTACAGTACAGCGACGTCACGATTCCCACGTCCCTACCCGACGAACGCTTTCGCTTCGAGAAAGGCCCCGCCCCGAAGCCGACTGCTACGCCTACGACGACGTCGGGGGCGTGAAGCGCGGGGCGCCGCGATAGCGCCACGCAACGTACGCAGCGAGTGCGACGATCGCCGGGAAGATGAACGCGCTCGCCTCGGTTCCGAGCGGACCGCCGTTGATCCAGGCCGGACCGGGAAAGCTCGCATTGAAGAGCGTCCCCTCCGGCGCCTGCGATCCGTTGCGCGTGCCGATGACGAAGAACTGCATGAAGTCGAACGCCGCGTGGAATCCGGCAGCGAGCCAGAGCGATCCCGTCTTCCATAGCGCGTAGCAGGTGAACAGCCCGAGCAACATCACGCTTGCGATGTCCACCGCGTTCTCGCCCGGCTTGCCCACGTGCGAGAGCCCGAAGAGCAGCGTCATCACGATCGCCGCGGGCCAAAATCCGATGCCGCGCGCGAGCGCGACGAGCGCATACCCGCGAAAGAGCGCCTCTTCCGCAAAACCGACAAGCAGCATCACGACGAGCCAGCCGAGCGGGTAGAAGACCCAGCCGCCGCCGGTGAGGCCGAAGCCGTGAATCTGCATGCCGCCGAACGCGAGCATGAGTACTGCGACGAGAGCCGCGGAAACGACGCCGAGGCCCACGCCTTCGAAGAACTGCGGCCGCGCGGTGGGACTGGGAGCAAACCCATAGTCGAGCAGCGCGTGCTTTTCGAGGCGCGCGAGCACGAACGTTGCACCCACGACGCTCGTGAATGTCGTCAGCTCCTCGATGCACATCTGGAGCGGCGCGAGCGCGCCCATCCAGGCATCGCTCGCATGCAGCGCCCGCGCGGCGAACAGCGCGACCGACGAAGCGACGTAGTCGAAAACGACGAGCAGCACGAGAAACAGCAAAAAGCGCCACCCGGCCCGTACGCCGCGAGAACCTTTGAATACGATCATGCCGTCATCGTACACGCAGAGGGCCCGCCGGTCATCCCGCGGGCCCTCTGCGTGTTGGTCTGGAGCGTTACGGCTTGGGCGAGGGCTTCGGCGTGCCCATGTGGCCGGACTTCATCGAACCCTTCATGTGGTCCGATTTCATCGAGCCTTGCATATGGTCGGACTTCATCGAGTGGTCGGACTTCATCGAGCCCTTCATGTGATCGGATTTCATCGAGCCGTGCATGGCGTTCGGCGTGGCCGTCGCTTTGGCCATCGTGCCGGCCGTCGCGGTACCACCGGCGACGGTCACGAACGCGGCGGCCAGGATCAGAGCGTTAAGGCGCATGAGGATTCCTCCAAAAATGTGGGTTGTCGTTGCGGTTCTCTCTCTCATACGCCGGCCGCGCGTGCGCGGATGAGTCACTCGCCGCGCGGTGCTACCGTACCATTGAGAATGTCGCGTACCGGAACTTCTGGATACCCGACGCCCTCGTTGAGACTGTCTTCCCACGCGAGCGCGACGAGATCGCGCAGTTCGGCGGCGCCGCGCGCGAGTTGCGTGGCGGTAAAGTCGATCGCTTGCGGCGTGGCGCGTTCGAAGCCGCCCGATCTATCGATGGTGTAGAGTTCGGGCACGGCGTGACCGCTCACGCTCAAGTACGCGCCGATGCGCGCGGCGATCGCACGTTGCGAGAGCAACGCCGGCGGCGCGTGCTCCGTGAATGACGGAACGCGGGCGCGCACTTCGCCGATGGTGACATGGCGAGTCACGAAGGCGGTCTCGAACATCGAGTGGACGTGGCGCGACTCGGAATAGCCGTTTGGATTTGGGTAATGGCCCCACCCGTCGAAATGCACGGTAACGTGCAGCGGCTGACTCCCGTCACCCACGAAGTGCCCCCACGTGCCGAGTTCCATCAACACGAGCGATTCGCGCAGCGTGCGCTCGCGTGCGAACCGCGCGCGCGCCGTCGGCGTGGTCGCATGCTGCGCGAGGTACGCATCCACGCGCCAGAGCGCGAACTCTTTGCGCAACTGCTCCCACCCGTCCATGATGGTGTACGGCACGAAGCCCGCGCGGTACGGATCGGTATGCGCCGCGGCAAGGGCCGTTGCGTACGCTTTCATACTCGTCGGAAGCGCGTTGAGGTTCACAACGCCGAAGATCGTACCGTCGTCGCCGAGGTCGAGGAAATGCCCCGGATCGTTATCGTCGTCCCACGACGTGCCCGCGTCTTTGAGGCGATCCTCTTCCGGACCGAGGTAGGCGATCTCGGCAATCGCCGCGGGCGTACGCACGAACGCGGGCAGGCTCGCGGGCAGGCTCTCCGCGGCGACCCGATTGATCATGGTGTGTCCGACGGATCCCCACGCAAACGCGCCGAGCGGCGCGAGCGCGAAGATGCAGAGGGCGGCCAAGAAACGCTTCACGCAAAAAACTCCGTCAGTTCGTCTAAGTGTTCGACGCGCGTCGCCGGCGGCAACGCGGAGAGAATGGTGGCGCCGTAGCGCGTGGATGCGGCGCGTCCGTCGAGAATCGCGACCACGCCGCGATCGTTCGTACTACGAATCAGGCGCCCGAATCCTTGTTTGAGCCGCACGATCGCCGCCGGGATCATGTAGCGGTCGAATCCGTCGAGCCCGCGCGCTTCGAGCGCCTTGATGCGCGCCGCCACCAGCGGATCGGCGGGCGAGGGAAAGGGCAGTCGATCGATGATGACGCACGAGAGCGCCTCGCCGACGACGTCGATGCCCTCCCAAAACGTGCCGGTGGCGAAGAGCACGGCATTCGGCGTGGTGCGAAACCAATGCAAGAGGTGCGCGCGCGGCAATTCGCCCTGCAGCTTGATCGGAAACGGCACGCGCTCGCGCACGAGTCCGTACACTTCGCGCAACCGGGCGTGCGAGGTGAAAAGCACGAACGCGCGGCCGCGGCTGCGGTCGAGACACTCTTCGACGATCGGCGCGGCGCGGCGCGCGAAATCGGCCGCCTTGGGATTTACCTGCGGCGGCGCGATGTAGAGCCGCGCCTGGCGGGCATAATCGAACGGTGAGGGCGCGACGAGTTCTTGCGCGTCGTCGATTCCGAGCGCGCGGCGCAGGTAGTTGAAGTCGCCGCCCTGCGCCGAGATGGTTGCGCTCGTGAGCACGACGCTCTGCGTGCGCGCGAAGAGCGCGGCGCGCAGAAATTCCGCCACGTCGAATGGCGCGCTGTTGACTTCGTAGCGTCCGTCTCCGTCGCCGCGCTCAACCCAGGCGATCGCTTCGTCGCCGGTGAGTTGCGCGCGGTCGATGGCGAGTTCGTGCGCGGAGATCGCGCGCATGGCGAGATCGCGGCGACGCTCGGCCTCGGCATCGTTCTCCGGGCGCTTCTTTAGCGCCGAGTGCCAATTCGCGTACAACCAGTTTTCGAGCTTGTAGAGCGAGTCGCGCATGCGCTCGAGCGCGGGCCAGGCGGCGTCGTTCGCGGCGAGCGGATACCGGTCGCCCGGAACCTGCGCGAGCGCCGACTCCATGCCGCGCATGTTTTCGTCGAGCTCGCCGTCGAAAGCGGCGGGCACGTTGTAGGTGCGATGGAGTTTGCGCATCATGCGCCCGAGGGTACTCCTCGAAATCGTGGCCGTGAGCGCGTCGGTGGCCCAGCGCTCGGCTTGGTGCGCCTCGTCGAGGATCGCCACATCGTAGGGCGGCAGGAGCCCACCGCCGACCGCGAGATCCAAAAAGAAGAGCGCGTGGTTCACGACGACGATATCGGCGAACTTCGACTCGTCGCGCTTCTTGAAGAAGTAGCAGTCGCGAAAGCGTTCGCAGAATTCGCCCACGCAATCGTAGGCGTCGGCGTCGAGTTGATCCCAATCGTCACCGCTCGGCACGAAGCCGAGTTCCGCGCGATCGCCCGTCTGCGTGCGCTCGGCCCACGCCCACATCTCCTGCATACCGCGCGACGACGGCACCAGGCGCTCGGCGCGCATGCGTTCGTACTTCTGTTTGCAGAGGTAATGGTTGCGCCCTTTGAGCAGGGTGACGCGCAATTCCACGCCGAGCGCGCGTTCGACGAGCGGAATATCCTTGCGCACGAGTTGTTCTTGCAACGCGATCGTACCGGTGGAGAGCACGATCTTTTTGCCGCTGCGTACGGCCGGAACGAGGTATGCGAGCGATTTGCCGACTCCCGTACCCGCCTCGACGATCGTATGCAAGCCTTCGAGGATGCCGTGCTCGACCAACTGCGCCATCTGCACTTGGCCGGGGCGCGCCTCGAAACCCGGCAGCGCCAGCGCGAGCGGCCCTCCGGTTTCGAAGCACTCATGAACGGTACCGAGCGTCATCGCGCGGGATGCGGCGCTTCGTACTCCGTCTCGTACGTATCGCCGGTCGCCGCATCGACGACCACCGGCTGCACGCGGCGCGGCGGATAAAAGATGAGGAGCGTGAGCACGAATCCGGTGACGAGACCACTCACGTGCGCCTGCCACGAGATCATCGGCACCGCGAAGGTGATGACGAGGTTGAGGATGAGGATGCCCACGTTGTCGCGCACGAGCTGCATGCCCGGGCGGCCGAGCTTGAGCCCGATCGCGAAGAGCGCGCCGAAGAGCCCGAAGATCGCGCCGCTCGCGCCGAGCGTGGCGGTCAGCGCGGCGGCAGGCGCGCTCAGGTAGATCACGCCGAGTCCGGCGGCGACGAGCGAGACGACGTAGATGATCGTCATACGCACCGAGCCGGCGAGATACTCGATGAAGCGGCCGAGCGACCAGAGCGAGATCATGTTGACGACGATATGCACGAGCCCTTCGTGCAGAAACGCGCTGGTGAAGATGCGCCACCACTCGTGCCCCACGATCACGGATGCCGGCGAGAGCGCGCCCGCTTGCAAGACCGCGTCGAAGTTGCCGCCGCCCGCGAAGCCGAGCATGCCGGGCCCCGCGACCTTGATCTCCCAGAGAAACGCGATGACGTTGAGGATGACGAGGATACGGGTGATCACGCGGCGCTGACCATCACCATGCGCGCGAGTTCGAGCGAGATCGCGTGGCGAGCACCGCCGACATCGATCGTGAGCGGCCCGCCGAGCGGCGCACGTTGCACGAGCCGCACTTCGACGCCCGGGCGCAGCCCGATCTCACCGAGATAGCGCAAGATCTCCGGCAACTCTTCGGTGACGCTCTCGACGCGCGTACGCGCGCCCTCGGCGGCCTGCGCGAGCGGCTCGCCGCGCATCACCGGATCGGTGAGATCGCGCGCGGGGATCGGCTGCCCGTGCGGACAGGTCTGCGGATCGTCGAGCAGGCGCAGCAGCCGCGCCTCGACGCGCTCGGAGATTGCGTGTTCGAGCATGCAGGCTTCGCTGTGCACCTCGTCCCACGGCATGCCGAGCACGTCGGTGAGCAGGCGCTCCGCCAGGCGATGACGGCGCAGAACGCGGACCGCGACTTCGAGCCCTTTGCGCGTGAGCTTCACTTCACCGCGCGCGACCTGCTCCACGAAGCCCTCTTTCGCGAGCTTCTTCAGCATGCCCGATACCGAGGCCGGCGCGACGCCGAGCGACGACGCAAGACCCGACGTGGTGACGCCGGGCCCCTCGCGCTCGAGGCGATAGACGGCTTCGAGGTACTCCTCGATGGACTCGGCAAAGTGACTGTGACCGGACATACGTGCCTTTTAATTCGCGCCGAGCGCGCTCAGTTCCGCGCTCACGCGATCGCGCAGGCCCCGCTTGCGCGCACCGTCGAGGAATGACGCATCCACGGCCTGCAGGATGAAGCGCTTGAGCGTGTCGAGGCCCGCGTCGCGCGCGACGAGTTCGTATTCGCGGGTGATCGAGGTGCCGAAGAGCGTGGGATCGTCGGCATCGATCGTGACGATCACGCCCGCGCGGTCAAGCTCGGCGAAGGGATGCGGCGCGTCGCTCGCCGCGGCGCCCGTGAGGTGGTTTGAGGTGGGGCAGACTTCGAGCGGGATGCGTCGCTCGCGCAGGAGCTCGATCACCGCCGGATCTTCGAGCGCGCGAATCCCATGCCCGATCCGCTCGGCGCCCAGTTGCTCGACCGCATCGCGCACGCTCTGCGCACCCGCGGCCTCGCCCGCGTGCGCGACCGCGCGCAGCCCCTGCGCCCGCGCGAAGGCATAGACGTCGGTGAAGAGTTCGGGCGGAAAGCGCGTCTCATCGCCGCCGAGGCCGATGCCGATCACGCCGTCGCCCGCGAGTTCGGCGGCCATGCGCGCCGTCCGCATCGCGGACTCGGGCCCGAAGTTGCGCGTGACGTCGGCGATGAGCGCGAACTCCGCGCCGTGCCCACGCGCGGCGCGCAACTCTTGCACGATGAGACGGATCGTCGCCGGCACGTCGAGTTCGGGATGAAAGAACGCCCACACCGACGGCGAGACGAAGAGCTCGCCGTAGCGCACGCGCTGCGCGAGCGCATCGGCGACGAACTCGCGCGTGAGCCGCGCGTAATCGTCGGGCCCGGCGAGCGAGCGACTCACGGCACCGAACGTGAGCAAAAACTCACCGAAGTTCGCGAACCGATAGACCTCGGCCGGATCCTCGGGGCCGGCAATATCCGGCTGCCCCGGGCGATAGCGCGTCGAGATCCCCGCGCGCCGGGTGAGTTCGACAAAAGTCTCGGCCCGCAGGGTCCCTTCGAGGTGGCAATGGAGGTGGATCTTTGGTAAACTGGCGATTGCCACATCGGCGGAGTGCATATCTCCAACGATTCGGAAGGAAACGTGCCTTACCCGCCGTATTCCATGCAGTCGCGTCGCGGGGTGGAGCAGTCCGGTAGCTCGTCGGGCTCATAACCCGAAGGTCGCAGGTTCAAATCCTGTCCCCGCAACCATGAAAGCAGGTCCGACAGCGGAAACGTTGTTGGACCTGTTTCTTTTTAGCGTCTTCGTGAAACGTCGCTGCGAGGCTAGGTTCCGAGAGCGAGCATCGTCAAGCGGCGCTGCAGCTGCGCGTTCTCCTCACGGATTGCGTCGGTTTCGATTGCGGCGACGGCAATCGCAACTGCGCCTGCGATCCGCGCGACCGCCTGGTCGATGTCCGGCGGAATGGCCTCACCGCCCGCGCGGCTCCCAATACAGAGAATGCCGACCAGCCTGCCGGCGAGGATCATCGGATACGCACGCGCGCCCGGCAAGGCCGTCGTTGAAGCATGGAGATCCCGCGGCTCCTGGTGCGCCCGCATATCGGTTAAAGCAGCGTCGTTCTCTTCAATCTCCGCGGGCGCTTCCACCCACGATGATCCCGCTTTCATGAAAGCACCGTTCGTCAAAGCACCGTTCGTCAGCAAATACACGGCGGTTCCGTTCACACACGCATTTTCAACAACAACATCCATCGTGTCTCGTACGAGCGGCTGCGCCGCGGTATAGAACTGGGCCGTCGTCGCGTATCTGGCCAGAGCCA
>JAGWSR010000121.1 GCA_028869385.1 bacterium | reverse complement strand
TTGTTCGCGAGGGCGAGGGCGCTAGCGGCCTGCTCGGTCGCGGCTCGCGCGCCGAGCACGCTCTGCGCGGCGGCGCGCGCCTGCTCGTCGGCGGCCTCGCTCGCCGACTGCGCTTGCTGCAGCGCGGCACGAGCCTGCGCGAGCTGTGCGCGCATGGTGGAGGCATCGATGGTCGCGAGCACCTGACCGCGATGCACGACGCTGTTGTAATCCACGAAGATCTGCGCGATCGTGCCGGAGACTTGACTGCCCACGAGCACGGTGTCCTGCGCGTTGAGCGTTCCCGTGGCCGTGATGCTCTGGTCGATGCTGCCGACGCTCACGCGTTGCGTCGCGAGCGTGGTTCCGCTTCCGGAACACGCTGCCAGGAGAAGGAGCGCGATGCACCGCTTCATGCACCGGCGAGCGTAGCGCAGGCGCCCGCCGCTTGCCGGGAAGGCGCCGGGAACGCGTGGGGAAGGGCTAGGGGGCCTTGTCTATGCGAATCGCGCCCGTGGTCGTACGCAGGTGCACGTTCGCGGAGCCGTTGCCGATGCGCGCCGTGTCGAAGGCGTTGCGTACGCTGCCGATCGTGGCCGATGCGTCGATCGTCGCGTCGCTGGTCGTCGGCATCGCAAGTACGACCTCGCCCGTCACGGCCTCGAGGTCCACGTGCTGCGCGCCGCCGACCGCGGCCATCGTCGCGGTGATCTGTCCAGCGGCGGTGGTGGCGTGCACGTCGCCGCGCAGTCCGTCGAGGGTAATCTGGCCGGCGGCGGTATGGACGTCGAGCGGCGTCGCGGCGGGAGCGTGAATCGTATAGTCGACGCCGCCGTTGCCGAAGCCGATGCCGCGATAGCGCGTCTCGACCGAGATCGCGCCGCCGCGATTCTCGATGGCAACCTCGATGCGCGCGAGGTCCTCGGCGCTGCCGGCGCTCTTCACCGCGTCGATCTGTACGCGAGGCTCGTTCCACGCGACGACGCGGATGCGTCCCGCGGGTTGAGAGATCGCAAGCGAGAGCGGACGCGCGAGCGGAATCGTCTCGTGCACGTCGGCGTGGTAGCGATTGCCACCGGCCGCGCACCCGGCGACCGGCAGTAGCGCGAAGATCGTCAGCACAAGGTAGGCGGGGAGGAGCCGGAGCGACGTCATCATGCCCCATCTACGCCGCTGGTGCCGCGAGGTTTCAGTGACGCGGACAGGTTTCGAGCTTCACGTCATTCGGGACGTCGGCGCGTAACGGGCGTACGGGCGAATACCCGCTGCTCCCGTTGTACGTGCCGAAGTGCCATTGATTCGCGCGTGACATCGAGGAATAGGCCATGATGAAGACGCCCCCATCCACGGTGTAATAGATGGTGGCGACGCGTTCGCCCGAGGCGTCGACCAACGAGCGCTCGCTTCGAACGGTGCGCTTGGTATGAAACGGCAGGTCGTCGCGTACGGCAAAGAGCGAACCGGGGCATCGAAAGCCTGCGGGCTGCGCGTCTTTCGCGAGCAGCGCCGCGAGCGTGGCGACCGTCATCATGCGATACACGTTCGCGCTACCCACGCCGCCCGCCCTAGGCGTGCGTCGATCCATAAAAAGCGAAAGCCGCATCGAGGCCTCGATGCGGCTTTCGCTTTTTGACCTGAGTCGTCGGATTCGTTACGGTGCTTCGAAGGCGACGATCTCGTTGGCGTCGCGGTGGCTCGTCCAGAAGCGCGTGCCGTCGAAGGCGAGGCCGCGCGCGCCGAACGGGATCGAGGCGAGCTCGGTGACGACCGGCGTTTCGCCGTGCGCGTCGACTTTGGTGAGCTGCAGGTTCTCGAAGTCCCCATCGCTCGTGACGAGGTAGAAGCAGCGGTTCGCGATCACCATGCCGAGCGGAACGCGCGGAAGGTCGATCGTGCGCACCACGTTGCCTTGCGCGTCGAGCGCGAGGATACGCTTGTTGTGCGCCTGGCTCAGGAAGAGCGTATCTCCGTCGAAGGCGACATGCGCGCCGGTGAACTCCGGGCACGCCACCTTGTCGCTCTTGAAGCCGTGGCCGGGGATGAAGCGATGGATGTACCGGTCGTCCTCTTCGCCGTGGCCGAGCACCATGCGCAGTTCGTCGCCGAGCACGGTGATGCCGAAGGGTCCGCCGGGCGCTTCGCCTTCGTCATTGGCGCTCCACGTGTCGATGTCGATCGCGTAGAGGCGATTGGTCTCGCGGCTCGCCATCCAAAGGGTCTTGCCGTCGACGGCGAGCCCGAGCGGTTTCGGCGCGGGCGCGGGCAGGCGACGGAGTTCGGTGATTGCGTGCATAGTCTCCATTACAGGGCCCCGCTCGATGACATCGCTTCGAGGCGCTTCTTGAGATCGGCTAGGAAGCCGGAGGCATTGTAGCCGTCGACGACGCGATGATCGAGCGAGAGGCACGAGTTCATCACGAAGCGCGGCGCGAACGAATCGTCGTCGCGCACGAGCAGTTTCTTCTCGACGGTCTCCATCGTCACGATGCCGGCCTGACCGCCGTTGATGATCGGCGCCGAGGCGTACGAACCGTTCGCGCCGTTGTTGTTCACGGTGAAGGTGCCGTCCTTGAGATCGTCCGCAGAGAGTTTGTTGCGGCGCGCGCGCTCGATCAGATCGCCGGCCGCGATGGCCAATCCCTTGATCGAGAGCGTATCCGCGTGTTTGATGACGGGGACGACGAGATTCGTCGGAAGGCCGATGGCGATGCCGATGTTGACGTCCTTGTTGACGTGAATAGCGGCGTGCTCCGAA
>JAGWSR010000120.1 GCA_028869385.1 bacterium | reverse complement strand
GAGATGGAAGTGCGCGAGCTGCTCTCCAGCTACGAGTTCCCCGGCGAGGAGATTCCCGTCATCAAGGGCTCGGCGCTCAAGGCGCTCAACTCCTCGGGCCGTCGCGGCGATCCCGATGCCGAGGCGATCTTCCAGTTGATGGATGCGGTCGACAGTTACTTCCCCACGCCGGAGCGCGACGTCGACAAGCCGTTCCTGATGCCGATCGAAGACGTCTTCACGATCACGGGCCGCGGTACCGTCGGCACGGGTCGCGTCGAGCGCGGCCAGGTCAAGGTCGGTGAGGAAGTCGAGATCGTCGGTCTGCAGGAAGAGACCCGCAAGACGACCGTCACGGGCATCGAGATGTTCCGTAAGCTTCTCGATATCGGCATCGCGGGCGACAACGTCGGCGTGCTGCTCCGCGGCATCGATCGCAACGACATCGAGCGCGGCCAGGTTCTCGCCAAGCCGGGCTCGATCAAGCCGCACAAGAAGTTCACGGCCGAAGTCTACGTCCTCTCGAAAGAAGAGGGCGGCCGCCACACGCCGTTCTTCGCGAACTACCGTCCGCAGTTCTACTTCCGTACGACCGACGTCACGGGCACCATCCAGCTGCCGGAAGGCGTCGAGATGGTCATGCCGGGCGACAACATCAAGATGGAAGTCGAGCTGATCACCCCCGTGGCGTGCGAACCGGGCCTCCGCTTCGCCATCCGCGAGGGCGGCCGCACGGTCGGCGCGGGCGTCGTTACGGCCGTCGCCGAGTAATCTCCGCGCTTTACCTCGCGTGTAGATGCGGGCGTCCTTTGGGCTGGCATGCGTGCCGCCCGGGGGACGCCCGCGTTTTTCCATCCATGGAAAAACGCTACTCGCTGAAATCGACCTCTCGCCATCCTGGCTCCGGCCGATTCTCAGACGCCCCCGAGCGGCACGCATGCCAACCCAAAGGCCGCCGACGTGCGCTCCTCCCACGTGTCACCCCACACGTGTCACCTCAGTCGTGTCACCCTGAGCTTGTCGAAGGGCGAAGGGCGACGGTGGCATAGACAAAGCGGGGGTGGGCGTGATAGACTCCTCGCTGGCCCCAGAGTTCGATCTTTGACAAGTTAGTTTTTAAGGATAGAGATGTCGAAACAGAAGATTCGCATTCGTTTGAAAGCGTTCGATCATAAGGTCCTCGATCAGAGCGCGGAGCGTATCGTCGAGACGGCGAAGCGTACCGGCGCGTTCGTGAGCGGTCCCGTGCCGCTGCCGACCGAGATCAATCGGTTCTGCGTGCAGCGCTCGACGAACAACGATAAGAAGTCGCGCGAACACTTCGAGATGCGTACGCACAAGCGTCTCATCGACATCCTCCAGGCCTCGCCGAAGACGATGGATGCGCTCATGCATCTCGATCTGCCGGCAGGCGTCGATATCGAACTCAAGGCGTAGTTGCTTCGGCGCGAAGCGCCGAGCCGTCCGCGACGGAATAATCGTCTGGGAACCCGAAGGCAACTTCGGGTTCTTTTCTTTTGCATTGTTGCTTGGAGGGTGAATCGTGGAAGTCAAACCGACGTATCTTGGAACGATGATTTCGCTTGCGACCGTCGCGTTCGGCTTGATCGCGGCCGGGGCGTGGAACAAGCTCATTGCCGACGTGATCGCGGTCTTCTTGAAGCCCGGCAGCGGCGTCGTCGCCGAGCTCATCTATGCGGTGCTCGTGACGATCCTCGCGATCGTGGTCGTGAACTCGCTCGGCAAGCTTGCGGAGCGCGAGAAGGCGGCGAAATAGGCGGCGCGGTGGATTCAACCGTACGATTCGGCGAGCGCGCTGCGGATTACGCGCGGTTTCGGCCGAGCTATCCGATCGCGCTCGTCGAGGCGCTGCTCGCGGGATTCACGCAGCCCGACGTCGCCGATCTCGGCGCCGGCACGGGCATTTCGGCGGCATTGCTCGCCGCTTGCGGTGCGCGAGTCGTTGCCGTCGAACCCAACGCCGCGATGCGCGCGGCGATTGCGCCTCATGCGAACGTCGCGACGGTTGCCGCGACCGCCGAAGCGACGTCGCTTGCCGACGCGAGCGTCGATGTCGTCACGGCGTTCCAGGCGTACCATTGGTTCGATGCCGACGCCGTATTGCGCGAGGCGGCGCGCATCGCGCGGCCGCGCGCGCGCTTTGCCGCGGTGTGGAACGAGCGCGATCTCGACGACGCCTTTACGGCAGCGTATCAGCGCATCATCGACCGCTACGTTCTCGATGACACGGAGCGCGCGCGCATCGCGCGCGAGGGGACGATCGACGGCGACCTGTGCCGACATGGGTGGACGAGCGTGCGCAGCATCGCCGTTCGTCACGATCGGTCGCTCGACTGGGATACGCTCGTCGGCGTAGCGCGATCGTCATCGTATCTGCCCAAGAGTGGTCCCGCCTACGCCGCAATGGAGCGCGAGCTGCGCGCGCTCTACGATGCCGCCGCGCCGGGCGCGGCTCGCTTTGCGCTGATTGCGACGGCGCACATCGGCGAGCGCGGCGAGACGACGCTCGTCGAATGAGCTAGCCTGCGCGGGGGAGAACGGAGCGGCATGCCGATCGCACTTCGAGAATCCCGCAGCCGCGCGTTCCACGGAACCAAGCGCCGCATCTATCACCTGCTCGAAGAGATGGGGACCTCGGGCGACCAGGTCTGGCCGTTCGCCTCGCAGCCGTTCATGCGCTCCCCCGGACCGCTGACGCCGGAGAAGACCGAGGAGTGGCATCTGGGCATGCATGCGTTGCTGGCCGAAGCGGTGCCCGAAGAGCGCATCGTCTGGCGCATCCTCAACGACGGCGTCGCAGGGACGCACGGGTTCTATCTGACGACCGAAGGCAAGGCGACGACACTGGAGTATCGCATC
This sequence comes from bacterium, assembly GCA_028869385.1. Taxonomy (GTDB): domain Bacteria; phylum Vulcanimicrobiota; class Vulcanimicrobiia; order Vulcanimicrobiales; family Vulcanimicrobiaceae; genus REEB354. The sequence continues at coordinate 3,411 of JAGWSR010000120.1, read as the reverse complement.
GAAGGCGCGCTGACCGAAACCGACGGCCGACTCTGGTGGCGGCGCTTCGAAGATGCTTACGAGCGCTCCACCGACGGGCTCTTCGACAAGATCGCCCGCGTGCTCAAGCGCTGAGCCGACCAGGAGCGAGAATGACCGCCACACATACGAAGACCGCCGCCGCTCCCGATGCCGTGGATTTTCTCGGCCTCGATGCATTGCTCTCCGACGAAGAGCGATTGATTCGCGATACCGTGCGCGCCTTCGTGCGCGATCGCGTGTTGCCGCATATCGGGGATTGGTTCGAAGAGGGCTATCTGCCGCGCGAGCTCGGCCGCGAACTCGGGCGTCTCGGGCTGCTCGGCATGCATCTGCACGGGTACGAGTGTCCCGGCGCGAGCGCCGTCGCCTACGGTATCGCGTGCATGGAACTCGAAGCGGGCGACGCGGGCGTGCGCAGCTTCGCGTCGGTGCAAGGATCGCTCGCGATGTTCGCGATTCACCGCTGGGGATCGGAAGAGCAGAAGCGCGCGTGGCTGCCGCGCATGGCGCGCGGTGAAGCGATCGGATGCTTCGGTTTGACCGAACCCGATTTCGGCAGTAATCCCGCCGGCATGCGCACCTTCGCGCGTCGCGACGGAAGCGATTGGGTGCTCAACGGCACGAAGCTCTGGATTACGAACGGCTCCATCGCCGATCTCGCGATCGTCTGGGCGAACACCGACGACGGCATTCGCGGCTTCATCGTGGAGAAGGGGCTGCCCGGCTTCACGACATCGGACATTCACAAGAAGATTTCGCTGCGCGCCTCGATCACGAGCGAGCTCGCGTTTCAAGACGTGCGCCTCCCGGCCGACGCGCAACTCCCGCTCGCCAAAGGTCTCTCGGGCCCGCTCGCGTGTCTGAGCGAAGCGCGCTTCGGCATCATCTGGGGTGCGATGGGCGCGGCGCGTGCGTGCTACGAATCGGCGCTCGACTACGCGAAGACGCGCGTGCAGTTCGATCGTCCGATCGGCGGTTTCCAGATCACGCAAGAGAAGCTCGCGAACATGCTGCTCGAACTCGGCAAAGGCTCGCTGCTCGCGCTGCACCTGGGCCGCATGAAGGATGAAGGGCGCCTGCATCCCTCGCAGGTGAGCTTCGGCAAGCTCAACAACGTGCGCGAAGCGTTGCAGATCTGCCGCGAAGCGCGCACGATCCTCGGCGCGAACGGCGTGACGCTCGAGTATCCGGTGATCCGCCACATGAACAACCTCGAATCGGTCCTCACCTACGAAGGCACGAGCGAGGTGCACACGCTCGTCATCGGGCAGCAGATCACCGGCATCAGCGCCTTCGTCTAAACGATGACCTGACGCAACGGGCGAATCGGACTTTTCCTCCTGCACGCGTTCGGGGCGCACGGTAGCATGGGGAGCGATGCCGCACGCTTCGTCGCTTCGCGACTTTTCGACCGATCCGAAACGCCTCGTCATACTCTCGCTGCTCGCGCTCGCGGTCGGCGCGGTCTCGGCGTTCCTCGCGAAAGCGCTGCTGCTGCTCATCGGGCTCATCACGCACCTCGCATACTTCGGCACCCTCGCGACCGGACTCGCGCAACCCGATCCGCACCGTCTCGGCCCGATCGCGATCGCGATTCCCGTGGTCGGCGGGCTGCTCGTCGGACTGATCGCGAAGTTCGCGACCGATAAGATTCGCGGGCACGGCATCCCCGAAGCGATCGCCGCGATTCTCGAAGGCGATAGCATCGTGCAGGCGCGCGTCGCGTTTTGGAAGCCGATCGCCTCGGCGCTCACGATCGGTACGGGCGGTCCGTTCGGCGCCGAGGGTCCGATCATCATGACCGGCGGCGCGTTCGGCTCGCTCTTCGCGCAGTTTCTGCACCTCTCGTCGCTCGAACGCCGTACGCTGCTCGTCGCGGGTGCGGCGGGCGGCATGTCGGCGACCTTCGGCGCGCCGATCGCGTCGGTGTTGATCGCGGTCGAACTCTTGCTCTTCGAGTGGCGCCCGCGCAGTTTCGTGCCCGTCGCGATCGCCGCGTTCGTCGCGGCGTTGCTGCGCGTGCCGCTCATCGGCGCCCAACCGCCCTTCGTGGCGCTCGGCGCGCACGACGGCTCGCTATCGCTCGTCCCCTGGGCGGTACTCGTCGGGCTCGCGGGCGGCGTCGTCTCGATGCTGATGACCAAGCTCGTCTATCTCGTCGAAGACGGGTATGCGAAGCTCCCGATCCATTGGATGTGGTGGCCGGCGATCGGCGGGCTCGTCGTCGGACTCGGCGGCTGGTTCGTGCCCGCGGCGCTGGGCGTCGGCTATCCAACCATCGGCGCGATGGTGAATGGCCAGCTCGCGCTCTCCCTCGTCGTCGGGATCGTTCTGGTGAAGATCCTCATCTGGGTGGTCAGCCTCTCGTCGGGTACCTCCGGCGGCGTGCTCGCGCCATTGCTGATGATCGGCGCCGCGGTCGGCACGCTCTGCGCGCTCGGCGTTCCGGGCCACGACGCCGGGCTCTGGGCGATCGTCGGCATGGCGGCATTGATGGGCGGCACGATGCGCGCGCCCTTCATGGGCACGCTCTTCGCGCTCGAGACGACGCACGCGTGGAGCCTCGCGCCCGACGTCTTCGCGGCCTGCGTCGCGGCGACGGCCTTCACGGTCGTCTTCGTGCCGCGCTCGATCCTCACCGAAAAGCTCGCCCGGCGCGGCATGCACGTCGCGCGCGAGTACGCCGTGCACCCGCTCGAGCTGATCGCCGTCGGCGCCGTCATGCGCCCGCCGACCGGTCGCCGCCCAGCTCAGGCCATCGCCGCGAACGACAAGGTGCGGGGGGCCGCGAACCTGATGGCCGATGCGGGCGTGAACGAGCTTGCCGTGCGGGACGAGGCGGGCGCGTGGGTCGGCGTACTCGGCGCCGACGAGCTCATCGCCGCGTGGCGCCTCGGCATGCGTGGGGAGTCCGAGCGGCGCCGCGTCCGCGGAGTTCGCCACAAGCCCTTGACGCCGACTCCACGCCCTTGATATAGTTCCGGGGTTGTGGTCCAGCCGGTCCGCGTTTCTTTGCGCGTGCCGGCGGAAAATTAAATCAGTACGCCAGGACCCGTGTACTGAACAACTCTTCTAGGACGAGGATACATCGTGAAAAACATCCTTGGCCGCAAGGTTGGGATGACGAGCGTGTTCACCGAGGACGGCCGCTATGTGCCGGTCACGGTGATCGAAGCCGGTCCCTGCACGGTCGTGGAGCGCCGCACGAAGGAGTCGCACGGATACGAATCCGTCGCGCTCGGCTTCGGCGCGGTTAAAAAAGCTCGCGTCACCCGTGCCCTTGCTGGACATTTCAAGAAGCAGGGCGTCGAGCCCACGCGCTTCGTGCGTGAATTCCGCACCGACATCGACGGCGTCGAAGTCGGCCAGACCGTCACCGTCGCCGGCTTC
>JAGWSR010000014.1 GCA_028869385.1 bacterium | reverse complement strand
GCAGAGCAAGCGGTGTACGAGGAACTCGCCACCGAGGCGAACGCGGGGATCGCGAAGTTGCGTGCGTTGATGGCGAAGGCGCGCTAGGATTCGGGAGGGCGCGCTCGCGCGCGCCCTTAGTGCACGATGAAACCGAAGCCGAGGTAGTGCGGTTTGCTGTCGCCGGACTGATTGAACGTGCTGCCGAGTTCGAGGTTCACGAGGACGCGGTTCGTCCACACGTGAGCGAAGGCGAGCGTCGCGCTCGACTGTGCGCTCGCGCCGAGAAACGAGGCCGATTGTAGTGCGAACTCGCCGGTGACGAAATTGCGGCTCGAGAGCGCGTGCGTCGCGGAGAACGCGAGCAGCGGCGAGACGCGATGTCCGGGCTCGTCGGTGCTCGCATAGTTCAGCATGCCGGCCGAGAGGGTGTACTGCATCGCGTGGATGCCGCTCCAATTCGCGGAGAGGTGCACGTCTGACATCGGCACGAGTTCGGTATTCGCGAGCGCCGAGAGTGGCGGATGCGACTCGGCGGAGAGGCTGAGCGCGGCGTTGCCGAGATCGGCGAGGTGCAGCTTCACGCCGATTCCGGGGTGGGTCATCGTATAGATGCCCGCGCCGGCGACGCCCGATTTCGCAATCTCCGAGGATGCATCGTAGAAGAGCTCGGCGTTGCGTAGGATGCCGTACCGCACGCGTACTTCGGGATAGGCGGCAAGTGCCGTGCCGCCGGCGCGCGATGCGTTCTGGTAGTACGTCGTCTCGACGATCGCGCGATGGTATGGCGCGGTGCAGGGCGTCAAGCGCGCGTGCGTGCGGCTCGCGGCGAGCGTCGCGGCGGCGCAAGGCGTGGCGTGCGCGGCTTCGCGAGCAATGGCGGGGCTGCCGCTCACGAAGAGTGCGGTGAGAGCGACCGTGGCGGTCGCGAGCAGTGAACGCACGAATGGAAATCCTTTTCGGATAGAGCTTTGGCGCGAGCGCGCCTTAGCGCCGTTTAAAGCACGCCTGATGAACTTCCGTCAACTTCAGGCGTCGAGGCGCAGCGTACCCGTCGGCCCGATCGCGCGCCCGGCCGCGATGCGAACGTCGGGAAGCGTGAAGCGCACGGCCAGGCCGAGGCGCCGGGTGGCTGAGCAGTTGGGGCCGGAGCGGTGCCAGGCGTCTTGATCGAAGAGGACGCATTCGCCGGGAGCGAGTTCGACCGGGATCGCGTGCTCGCCGTCCAAGCGAAATTCGAGGCAGCCGCTCTCGGTGGTGGCGGCGTCGATCGCGATCCACGCGGTCACATTGCGCATGGGATCGAGCAGATGCTTCCAATGATCGCGGTCGCGGTGCCACGCGATCTCGCCCTCGCCGGGCTGCTTGCGATAGAAATTCGAGCGCCAAAGGACGACCGACGGGCCGAGTGCGGCGTGCACGTGCTCGAGAATCGCGGGATGGGTGCAGAGCGAGTGGACGACCGGCGCATCGAGATGGCGGGACTGCAGCGGCGTGTGGGCGGCGCGGCCCGGCGCCGCGAAGAGCGCGTCGAAGGCGCGGCGGTATCCGCTCATCGTGATCTCGTCCACGACGCGAAACGGCGCCGAGAAGCCGTCCCTCTCCATGCTCGCTCGCTTCGAATCTCGAGCGCGTTCCACCCGCGAGCACGCCTGAAACCACGCGGCGGGTTCGCGTTTTTCGAGCCAGGTATGAGTACCACGACATCCACCATGCGCGCCGTGCGCGTGAGCGCGCCCGATGCGGCGCGACTCGAACTTGAGACGCTCGAGGTTCCGGCGGTGCGGCCGGGAACCGTGCGCATCCGCGTCGGCGCCTGCGGCATCTGCCATAGCGACGCGCTGACCGTGCATAACGTCTTTCCGAATATCACGTTCCCGCGGGCGCCCGGACACGAGATCGCGGGAACGATCGACGCGGTCGGCGAGGGCGTTGAAGGGTGGAGCGTCGGCGAGCGCGTCGGCGTGGGTTGGCACGGCGGCCATTGCGGCCATTGCGACCGCTGCCGTCGCGGCGACTTCATCACCTGTCGCGCGCTGCAAGTGCCCGGCATGGCGTACGACGGTGGATATGCCGAGTACGTCGTGGCTCCGGCGGTCGCACTCGCGCGCATTCCGCACGGTTTGACCGACGCCGAGGCGGCGCCGCTCATGTGCGCGGGCGTCACGACGTACAATGCGCTGCGTAACAGCCCGGCGCGTTCCGGCGACCTCGTCGCGATCCAGGGGATCGGCGGCCTCGGTCATCTCGGCGTGCAGTTCGCCGCGAAGATGGGATTCGAGACGGTCGCGATCGCGCGTGGCGCGGAAAAGGCGAGTTTCGCCAAAGAGCTCGGCGCGCATCACTATCTCGATAGCAACGCGGGCGACGTCGCCGCCGCATTGCAGAAGCTCGGTGGCGCGAAGGTCGTGCTGACGACGGTGACTTCGTCCGAAGCCATGACCCCGATGCTCGGCGGGCTCGGCATCGACGGGCAATTGCTGATCGTCGGCGCCTCGATGGAGCCGCTCTCGGTGCCGGCGGTGCAGATGATCGGCGGTCGCAACTCGATCAAGGCATGGCCCTCCGGAACGAACGTCGATTCGGAAGATACCATGCGCTTCGCGGTGACGCACGGCGTGCGTGCGATGATCGAGACGATGCCGCTCGAGCGCGCGTCGGAAGCCTACGCGCGCATGATGAGCGGTGCGGCACGCTTCCGCGTGGTGCTGACGACGTAGGATTTTACGCGACTCGTACGGCATCGTTTGTCTATGCAAGCACTTCAATCGCGCGTCGTGCTCGTCACCGGCGGCACGCGCGGAATCGGCGAGGCGATCGTTCGCGATCTTCACGCGCGCGGGGCGCGCGTCGTCTTCACGTACGCGGCTTCGTCGGCCAAGGCCGACGCGATGTGCGAGGAGCTCGGCGAGCGCGTCGCGGCGATCCGCGGCGACCTCGCCGATCATGCGTCCCTTCCGAGCGTTGTGCGCGCGTGCATCGAGCGCTTCGGCCGCATCGACGTGCTCGTGAATAACGCCGCCATCTTCGAAGAGAATCCGTTCTTCGGCACCACCTATGACGCGTGGCGCGCGGGGTGGGAGCGAACCTTCGCGGTGAACGTGTTCGGGACGGCCGACCTGACGTGGCTCGTCCTCCAGCACATGCGTGAGCGCGGAGGTGGGACCGTGCTCAACATCACCTCACGCGCCGGTCATCGCGGCGAACTGACCTTCGCCGACTACGGTGCAAGCAAAGCGGCACTCGCGAACCTGACGAAGTCGATGGCGCGTTCGTGCGCCGCCGACGGCATCGTGTCGATCGCGATCGCCCCGGGCTTCATCGAGACCGAGATGGCTGCCGAAGAGTTGGCACGGCGACGTGGCGAGATCGAGGGCGAAATCCCCGGACGGCGCGTCGGAACGCCGCAGGAGGTCGCGCAGATCGTGGCGTTCTTCGCGAGCGGCGAAGGCGACTATGCCAACGGAACGACCGTCGATGTCAACGGCGGAAGTTACGTTCGTTAGCGCACCAGAGGAATTTCTCGTCCGACCTCGCTAGTGGGCACCATGAAGCGCTCACTTGCTGCAATTCTCACGTGTTGTCTGCTCGCGTCGCCGCTCGGCGCGCGAGCGGCTGCGCCGACCGCGACGCACCAGTTGCTCGCGAAACTCCAGTGGCGGAACATCGGACCGTATAACGGCGGGCGCGTCGTCGCGGTCACGGGCGTTCCGTCGCAACCGAATACGTTCTATATGGGCTCGGTCCAAGGCGGGGTGTGGAGGAGCACGAACGCCGGAACGACCTGGGATAACATCACCGACGGAAAGATTCCCGGCACCGCGACCAGCATCGGCGCGATCGCCGTGGCGCCGTCGAATCCGAAGATCATCTACGCCGGAACCGGCGAGAGCGATATTCGCGGCGACTTCGATACCGGCGTCGGCATCTACAAGAGCACCGACGCGGGCAAGACGTGGTCGTACGCCGGACTCAAAGATACGCACACGACCATGGCGCTCGCCATCGATCCGCACAACGCGAACGTCGTGTATGCAAGCTCGATGGGACACGTTTTTAAGCCGAACAGCGAACGTGGCGTCTTCAAGACGACCGACGGCGGCAAGACGTGGAAGAAGGTGCTCTACGTCGATGCGAACACCGGCGCGAACTCGCTCGTGATGGATCCCAAAGATCCGAACGTGCTCTACGCGACGATGTGGCAAGCGCAGCGCACGCCGTGGAATCTCACGAGCGGCGGACCGGGAAGCGGTCTCTACAAAACCGTCGACGGCGGCGCGCACTGGATCAAGATCTCGTCGCATCCGGGCTTCGCGAAAGACGTGCTCGGCAAGATGGGCGTGGCGCTCGCGCCGAGCGACCCGCGCGTCGTCTATGCGATCGTGCAGGCGCACGACGGCGGCGTCTTCCGCTCGAACGACGCGGGTGCGACGTGGACGCGCGTGAACGCGGAGATGAAGCTGCGCCAGCGCGCCTTCTACTACATGGCGCTCACCGTCGATCCGACGAATCCGAACGTCGCCTACGCGCCCGAAGTGGACAGCGTGTGGAAGACCAAGGACGGCGGCAAGACGTGGTCGTCGCTCACCCCGCCCGGCGATCACCACATTATCTGGATCAACCCGTTGCATACCAACATGATGATCGAGGGCGACGACGGCGGCGCGACGGTCTCGATGGACGGCGGAAAGACGTGGAGTCCGGAGACGACCGAGCCGATCGCGCAGTTCTATCACATCGCGCTCGACGATCAGTTTCCATATCACGTCTACGGCGCACAGCAGGATCAGGGTGCGTACGAGGGGCCGAGCGCGTCGAACGAAGGGCTGACGCAGGGCCAGTGGCACAACGTCGCGCTCGGTGAGAGCACGTTCGTCGCGGTGGATCCGCGCGATCCGCACACGACCTTCGGAAGCGGATACGACAGTTCGCTCGCGCGCCTCGATTATTCGACGGGCGAAGAGAAGAACGTGAGCCCGTGGCCGCTCTACATGAGCGGTGCCGCATCGGACGAAGAGAAGTACCGCTTCGGCTGGACGCATCCGGTGCTCTTCTCGCCGGCCGAGCCCAACGTGCTCTTCGAAACGGCGCAAGTCGTCTTCAAGAGCAGCGATTTCGGGCAGACCTGGAAAGTGATTAGTCCCGACCTCACGCGCAACGATAAGCGCACCGAAGGGCCGACGGGCGGTCCGGTAGATAACGACGCGACCGGCGTCGAGATCTTCCCCGATATCGCATCGTTCGCGATCTCCCCGCTCGACGGAAGCGTGATGTGGGCGGGTTCGGCCGACGGCCTCGTGCACGTAACGACCGACGGCGGCACGACCTGGAATGCGGTGACGCCGCCCGCGCTCAAGCAGTGGGCGCAGATCAGCAGCATCGAACCGTCGCATACCGAGAAGGGCACCGCGTTTCTCACCGCGTCGCGCTTTCAATGGGACGACTTCCATCCGTACGTGTACAAGACGACGGATTACGGCGCCCATTGGACGGCGATGACGAACGGATTGCCGAGCGATCAGTACGTCTTCGTGGTGCGCGAGGATCCGCGCGATCCGCGCGTGCTCGTGGCGGGAACGCGCAGTACCGTGTACGTGAGCCTCGACGCGGGATCGCATTGGCAGCCGCTGACGCTCAACCTTCCCGGCGTGCAAGTGCGCGACATCGCGTTCAGCGCGCGCCAGGGACAGATCGCGATCGCGACGCACGGTCGCGCGTTCTGGGTGCTCGACAACCTCGCGTTGCTCGAGCAACTCGCGGCCGACCCGCATCAGGCGCTCTTTGCACCCGAGCGTGCGTGGCTCTCGCATGCCTACGGCAGCGGCTACACGCCGCCGAATTCGGGTGAAAATCCGGCCTACGGCGCGACGGTCTACTTCGACATTCCGTCGTCGTACAACGGCAAGACGCCGGTGACGCTCGCGTTCAAGGATGCGAGCGGCAACGTCGTGCGCAGCTTCACCCTGCACTTGCGCGATAAGAAGGCAAAACCGGCCGACCCCGATCTCGTCGCCTACTGGCCGCAGGAGAAGCAGGTCGCCTACGCGCTTGCGAAGCACACGGCGATCGATCCCGGAGCGAACGCGTTCCAATGGGATATGCGCTACGCGCCCGCGACCGAGGTGCACGGCCTGATGATCGAGACGACCGACGACTTCAGCGACGAGCTGAAGGGGCCGACGATTCTGCCGGGGCGCTATACGGCCGTGCTGACGTACGGCGGCGTGGCGCACCAGCAGAGCTTCGACGTGACGCTCGATCCGCGGCTGCATCCGGCCGAGGGCGATCTCGCCGCGCGCCTCGCGCTCGCGACGAAACTCTCGTCGTCGCTCGACCGGATGAACCGGGCGATCAACGTGGCGCTCGCCGCGCGTCCGCGACTCTCGGCCGCCAAGCGCGCGGAACTCGACGCGCTCGTCGGCACGCTCGTGCAGTTCGACGTGCATTCGAGTGAGGGCGATCTGCTGCACGAGGTCGAGTTGCGCGACCACATGGCGTTCCTCATGAACGAACTCGACCTCGCCTATCAGGCGCCGACGGCGGCTGAAGAAGAGATCGGTTCGGAGCTCATGGCGCAGGCCGATGCGGCGGTAACAAAGCTCGACGCGCTCGTGAAGTAGCTCGGAGGGGGCTTGGCTGGTAGTAAAAATGCCCGCCAAAACCCCCTCACCTAGATGCGTTTTGCAACTAGTCAAGCTCTCAGTCTTCCCTCAGAATCGGCAAGAGCGTCCTTCCTTCGGGTCGGCCGCTCTTGCTGCAAACAGAGTTGGAGGACATCTCACCTTTGAAACCTCTCGTGAAATCGCCACGATTGCTGATCGCCCTCGCGGCGGCGGCATCGATCGTAGCGGGTTGCGGTGGCGGCTCGCAGAGCTCGACCGTCGTCCCGACGACCCAGACCCCGCAACAGCCCAAGACGCTCGGGCACCGCATTCTTTTCTATAGCAAGTCGTACATCAAGCAACACCCCGAGCTCTCGCAGGGCGGACGCCATCAGATGGCGGGCGGCCACGAGCACGCGATGGCGACGAACAACCTGGTGTACGGCGGCGGCCCGATCCAGAAATCGCCGAAAATCTATCTCGTGTTCTGGGGATGGAGCGGCGCCAACGATACGACGCACGACCCCGACGGTATGGCGACGTACCTCGTCAACTACGTGACCTCGCTCGGCGGGTCGAACGTCGCGAATGTATCGACGCAGTACACCGGCTCGGGCCAGGGCAACATCACGAATCCGAGCAATCAGCTCGGTGGCGTGTGGTACGACTCGAGCTCGCTCCCGCCGACGACCTACGCTGAGTCGAACATTCAGTCGGAAGCGAACAAAGCGGTCTCGCACTTCGGCTACAGCGCCGACGCGAACTACTTCATCGTGACGCCGCACAACTACACGACGAGCGGTTTCGGCTCGCAGTTCTGCGCGTTCCACAACTCGATGAGCGGCTCCAGCGGCCCGATCGCCTACACGGACTTCCCGTACGTGCCGGATGCCGGCGCGGGCTGCGGCCAGGGTAACGTGAACTCGCCCGGTACGCTCGACGGTGCCTCCATCGTTTCGGGCCACGAGATCGAAGAGACCGTGACCGATCCCGGCGCGGGCAACGGCTGGGTCGATTCGAGCGGCGCGGAAATCGGCGACAAGTGCGCCTGGACCAACGACCAGAACCAGACCATGGGCAACGGCCAGGTCTTCCCGAACCAGCCTGAGTGGAGCAACGCCGTCTCCGGCTGCGCCTACAGCTACGGTTCGGTGACGACGCCGAGCCCGGGTCCGACCGCGACGCCGGTTCCGACCCCGGTTCCGACCGCAACGCCGACCGTCGGCCCGACGCCGACCCCGACCCCGGTTGCCGGATGCTCGGGTCAGAAGCTCATCAACCCGGGCTTCGAGAGCGGCCAGACCGGCTGGAGCACGACCTCGGGCGTGATCAACACCGACGGCGCCTACTCGCACACCGGTAGCGGCTACGCGTGGCTCGACGGCTACGGCACGACGCACACCGACACGCTGACGCAGACGGTCACGATTCCGGCGGGCTGCAAAGCGACGCTGACCTACTGGCTCTCGATCGAAACGCAAGAGACCGGTTCGACCGCGTACGACAAGCTGACCCTCTCGATCAACGGTACCGCCAAGCAGACGTTCTCGAACGTCAACGCCGGTGGGTACGCGCAGCACTCGCTGGACCTCTCGGCTTACGCAGGTAAGAGCGTGAAGATCCTGTGGACGGGTAAAGAGGACGCGAGCCTCGAGACCTCGTTCTTCATCGACGACACGGCGGTCACGCTGCAGTAATCCGGAGAGAGGCTCTCCACGGAACGGGGCTCGCCGCACGCGGCGGGCCCCGTTCTTTATGCGGCGAAGCGATCTCGAACAGGGAGGCTTGCCGATGAAGACGCCGCTCACCCCGCTCGAATTCATGCGCCGCGCGCGACGCCTCTACGGCGAGCGCGAAGCCGTCGTGGACGAGCATCGGCGATGGACCTACGAGCAGTTCTTCGATCGTTGCGACCGCGCGTCGGCGGCATTCGAGCGCATGGGCGTGCGCAAGGGCGATCGCGTGGCGTACATCGCGCCCAACACCCACGCGCAACTCGAGTCGTTCTACGCCGTGCCGCAGCTCGGCGCGGTGCTAGTTCCGATCAACTATCGGCTGACGGCGAACGACTTCGCGTATATCATCACGCACAGCGGCGCGACGGTCGTCTGCGCGCACGCCGAGTACCTCGACGCGGTGGACGAAATTCGCGCGAAGATTCCGCACGTGCGTGCCTTCGTCGCCCTCGAAGGCGCGAAGCCCGGGTGGCTGCGCTACGAAGACGAACTCGCCGCCTCGGATGGGCGGTTCACCCGGGTCGACATTGACGAAGACGACCTGCTGACGATCAACTACACGAGCGGTACGACCGCAAATCCGAAGGGCGTGATGATCACGCACCGGAACGCGTACTTCAATACGGTCGGGACGCTCGTGCACGTGCACATGACGCCGAGCGATCGCTATCTGTGGACGCTGCCGATGTTCCATGCCAACGGGTGGACGTTCGTGTGGACGGTCACCGCCGCCGGCGGCACGCACGTGTGTCTGCGCAAGGTCGACCCGGCGCGCATCTTCGAGCTGTGCGCGCAGGAGCGGATCACGATGCTCTGCGCGGCCCCGACGGTCTTGATCTCGATCGCCAACGCGCCGGAGAGCGTGCGGCGCAGCGCCCCGCGCGGCGTGCGCGTGCTCACCGCGGGCGCGCCGCCGGCCGCGGCTACGATCGAGCGCGTCGAGCACGACCTCGGCTGGGAGATCACGCAGGTGTACGGACTCACGGAGACCGCGCCGTTCATCACCGTCTGCGAACCGCGCGCCGAGCATGCGGCGCTCTCGCTCGAAGAACGCGCGCGCATCAAGGCGCGCCAAGGCGTGGAGTTGATCACCTCGGGGGAACTGCTCGTGGTTGACGAGCGAGGCGACGAGGTTCCGCACGACGGAGCGACCGTCGGCGAGATCGTGGTTCGCGGGAATGTGGTGATGCTCGGGTACTACGGCGATCCCGAAGCGACGGAGCGGGCCTTCATGGGCGGTCATTTCCACACGGGTGACGCGGCGGTCGTGCACCCCGACGGTTACGTGGAGATCCGCGATCGCATCAAAGACGTGATCATCAGCGGCGGCGAGAACATCTCTTCGGTGGAGGTAGAGGGCGTGCTGCTGCGCCATCCGGCGATCGTCGAAGTCGCGGTTGTCGGTATGCCCGACGAGCGGTGGGGTGAAGCACCACACGCGTTCGTCGTGCTCGCGAGCGGCGCCGCGCCGAGTGAAGAAGAGCTTCGAACGTACGCGCGAGGTGCCATGGCGCACTTCAAAGTTCCGAAGCGTTTTCACGTGGTCGAGGAACTGCCAAAGACGGCAACCGGAAAGATTCAGAAGTACGTGTTGCGCGGACGCAAGGCGTCCATCGCCGCGCAGTAGGCGCGCTAGCGCTCCTGCGCGATCAGCTTGGCGTAGTGCGCGCTCGCGTCGGTGGGCACGCGCGCGAGCGTCGGATCGTCGTCGAGCCCGATGTGGAAGAGCCCGAAATCGCTGTTGTCGTCGAAGGCGAGTCCCCATTCGCGATTCGACGTGATGCTCCAGCACAGGTACGCGGCGACCGGCACGCCGCGTTGCGCGGCGCGCCGCACCTCGCGCACGTGCGCTTCGAGATAGGCGGCACGCGTAAAGCCGTCGGCTTCGGTGACGCAGCCGTTCTCGATGACGACGATCGGTTTGCCCGGAAAGTCGCCCGCCGCTTCGCGCAGGATCATTTCGAGCGCGCTCGGCCAGACCGGCGCGCTCGCATACTTGAACTCCGCGGCCGCGCTCAGGCGGTGTAACTCGGTCGGCCAGAACGAGGGGACGCCCCAGTAGTAGTCGAGCCCCACGTAGTCGAGGCTGCCGACGCAGTCGGCGGGGCACAAGAAGCCGGGCAGCTTGCCCGCCATCCCGAGGTTCCACCAATTCGTGCCGAGCAGCGTGCCGAAGATGGCGAGCGTCTTGCGTAGTGAAAAAATCGCTTGCAGCCACGAGCGCGTGGCCTTGAAGCGCTTGTCGCCGTGGAGCGGGAGAAACTCCACGCGATTGCGATCGCCGAGCAGCCGCTCCGCGATGCGGTGCGCGATCTCCGGCTCCAGACCCGTATAGCGAACGCTGCCGTCGGGCGCGGCGCTCAGTTCGCAGAGCCCCGGTACGCCCGGATGCACGCCGACGCGCAACACGCCCCGCGCGCGAATGCGCGCGACGGAGCGTTCCATCTCGGGCACGTCGTCGGATGCGCTCGCGTCGTCGGGGGAGCGTCCGAGATCGGCGAGCGTCTTGCGGTTCGCCTCGCGCGGGAGATCGGGGCGTTCGCGTTTGAGGTCGCGCAGCACGCGGTCCACCACGTTGAGCAGCGTCCGGCTGCCGAAGGCCATCGCCACGGCGAAGCGCTGCTCGGGGACCGGCAGCACGTCGAGCGCGAGCGTCTCGTGCGCGAACGGTTCGAGCACGACGTCGTCGTCGAGCACCGCGTCGAGCGCGCCCGCGTGCAGCGCGGCGACGGCATCCGCCGCGTTCGCGAAGTAGCGCGGCGTCGCCGCGGGAAAGAGCGATGCGGCGAGGCGCGCGGGGAGCATATCGCTCGCGACGCCGATCCGCCCGCGCCATTGCGAGCGCTCTTCGGGAAGCGGTTGCGACGCCGCGCGCAGCACGCACAGGCGCCCGGCGTAGTATGGCTCGGAGAAGAGCGCGGCGGTCTCGCGCTCGGCGGTCATCGTGATCTGCGCGATCGAGCAATCCACGCGCCCGCCTTCGAGGAGCCACGATTGCGCGAGGCGTGAGGCGCGCTTGCGAATCTGCTCGGGCGACGTGACGTGCGTCGCGTTGCGATCCACAAGGCGCTGCAACCAGCGCGGCAAGCCGAGCACGAGCGGATTCGCGCCGACGCTTGCGGCGGGGCGGCGACGCTTGATCGCGTCGCGCGAGCGCGCGTGCGCGCGGAAGAGATTCGGGATGAGGGTGAGGACGTCGTCCATCTGGCGATCGGCGGGCATGTACGGCGGCTGGCCGGGCGGCATCGCATAGCTGCGCATCCAGAATCCGCGAATCCAGCCGTAGACAAGCTGATTGGGTTCGTTGAGCGTCACGTAGTAGTCGATGAGATCGCCGAGACGTTCGGCCACGACGTCGGCATAGGCGGCCATGCGTTGCGGAAACTGCGCATCGAGCAGGCCCGCGCCGTTTCCGGCCGTCTGGACGTGGAGCGGCCACGTGTTGTGAACGAGCGTGACGACGCTCTGCATGCCGGCATCGCGAATCGCCTTCAGCACGTCGCGGTAATGCGTGAATGCGTCGTCGTCGTAGCGGCCGACTTCGGGCTCGAGGCGTGCCCACGAT
Source organism: bacterium (assembly GCA_028869385.1). Taxonomy (GTDB): domain Bacteria; phylum Vulcanimicrobiota; class Vulcanimicrobiia; order Vulcanimicrobiales; family Vulcanimicrobiaceae; genus REEB354. The sequence continues at coordinate 360 of JAGWSR010000014.1, read as the reverse complement.
AGCGAGAGACGAAAGATGGTGCAGCCGAGTGAGCGCGCGAGTTCGACGTCTTCGCGATAGCGGTTCCAAAAATCGGTGGCGCGACCGCGCGGCACGAGGCCGCGTACGCGCTCCCACACATCGCGCACGTCGTCGTGGCCGTCGTAGGCCTCGCACTGATGGTCGGCGGTGGCGACGCCGAAGCGGATGGATTCGCCCATTGCGACCGACTTGCGCGATGCGCGAAGGGCATCCCTCCATCGGCGCGAACGCGCGTCGCATGAGATTCGCGAACAAAACGTGCATCGTGAGCGGCGGCGCTTCGGGAATCGGGCGCGCCACATGCCTGCAGATGGCGCGCGAGGGCGCCAACGTCGTCGT
>JAGWSR010000119.1 GCA_028869385.1 bacterium | reverse complement strand
TTCGGCGTGCCGCGATAGACGGGGCGGAGATCGTTGCCGACCGCGAGGAGTCGCGATGGATCGAGGCGCTTGCTCTCGATTACGAGCACGCCCGCCTGCACCTCGCCGAAGGGCATCGCGCGCGGGCGTTCGAGTTCGATTGTGACCAGCAGATCGAGTTCGCGCACGCTCTTGATGCCCGCCGCGATGGTCACGAGATCGCCTTGCGAGTTGGTAATGCCGGGCCACTGCGCCTCAACGAGCGCCGCGAGCGCGCGTGCCGCTTCGAGCTCGCCGCTCGAAGTCACCTTGACGATGCGCAGCATCGCGTTAGGCGACGCGCGCGGCTTCGAGGGCGTCGCGCCAGGTCGCCGCGTGGAGCGTGCGGCGGCGCAGGGCGAGCAGTACGTGCGCGGTCACGAGCGCATCGCCGAGCGCCCGATGCGCGATCGCGCCGTCGACGAAGCGATCCACGTCGAGATACGCGCGCAGCGTTTGGTTTTTGAAGTTCGGCGCCTGCGGAACGAGGTGGCGCGCGAGGCGCATCGTGCAGATGGCGTGCGTTGGGCGCAGCGCGGCGAGAAAGCGCAGGTCGAACCCGGCGTTGTGCGCCGCGAGCGTGCGCCCGCGCACGAGCGGGTGCAGCTGCCGCAGCGCATCGGGGAGCGTCGGCGCACCCGCCACGTCGTCGTCGGTGATGCCGTGAATCGCCGTGGCGCGCGCCGGAATCGGGACTTTCGGATCAATGAAAGATTGCCACCGGTCAACGATTCGGTCGTCGTCGATCGCCACGCATGCGATCTCGACGACGCGATCGACGGCCGGGTTCAGTCCCGTCGTCTCGACGTCGATAACCGCAAAGCGATGAGTCATGCGAACAAGATACCTCGAATCCGTGCCAAACGGGTGGCGCGCGCGGCAGGCGAACCGGCGGAAGCGACGGCACGCAAGATCGCGATGCTCGTGGATTTGCTGCGCACGCGGCGCCTTCCGCTTGCCGATGCGATGACGCGCTACGGCATCAGCGAACGGCAACTGCTGCGGGATCTCCAAGAGCTGCGCACGCTCGGCGAGAGCCTGGGATTTCGCATCGGCAAGCGCAACGCGTACGGCGAGGTAGAACTCGCCGAGTTTGCGGCGCGCCCGAGCGCCGTGGTGCGCGGCGACCGCGCGCTGCGCTCGCTCGTGCGCGAACTCTTCAACGCCTTCGGCGCGCCGCTCGCGCCGTTCGCGCAAGAGCTCGGCAGCGACGGCGCGGGCGATGGATTCGTGCGCGTCGTCGCACCGCAACTCGCCGAAGGTGCCGAGGTGGCGCAGACGCTGCGCACGCTCACCGATGCCTATGAGAGCGGCGCGGCGGTGCGCTTTCGGTACAAAGGGCGCGAGCGCGAGGTCGAGCCGGCGGTGACGATGGTGCGCAGCGGCCGCTACTATCTCGTCGGGCGCGAGCGCGCCGCGCAGGCGAAGTGGCGCATCTATTCGATGGACGAGATTCGCGGGCCGATCCATCGCTGCGGCACCTTTGCCCCTCAGCCGCCGCCGGCGGAGTACCTTTCGACCGACGCAATCGGGTGGATCAAAAAGGGTACGGTGCAGGCGGTCGAGGTGACGGTCTCCGAGCGTCTCGCGCACGCTGCGGTCTCGCGCGTGTGGCAGCGCGCGCAGGAGACGCGCAGCCATGCCGACGGTACCGCGACGCTCGTCTTTCGCGTGGGCGACGTGGACGAAGTGGTGCGCTGGGCGCTCGGTTTCGGCCCCGACGCCTGGGTGAGTGCGCCGCCCGCGGCGGTGGCACGCGCGCGCGAGCTGGTTGCCGAGGTCGCGGCGCGCTACGAAACGACGTAGCGCGCGCGGGGGGCACCGTCGTCGGCCGCGTCGTCGAGGCGCTCCACTTCATACACCTCGCCTGCGTCGTTCCCACGCACGAGCAACTCGCCGCGCACGTAGAAGCGCACCACGATCGGCTTCGCGCCGTCGCGTTCGGGGACCGCGTAGCGGTAGGTGCGGCAGGTCGCCTCGCCGCACGCGCAGCGCCGATCGACCGGCGTGCGCGCGATGAATTCGGCAAAGGCGTCGGCGAGCGCGTCGGTGATGTGGTCCGCGGCGGGGCTGAAGTCGCGTGCGGCGAGTTGGGAGGTGACCTCGGCGAAGAGGTCGGGGTCGCGTTCGTGCAGCGTCGTTCGTTCGTTCACGATTCCTAGACTACGCGCCGGATGCGCCAGACGGTTGGCAGTCGAATGTGCGAGGATCGGAGGCCTATGAGATTTCTTCACACCGCGGATTGGCAGATCCAGATGAGCGCGGCCCAGTTCGGCGAGCGCGCCGCCGTGGTGCGCGAGGCGCGCTTCGTGTCGCTGCAGCGCTTGATGGAGCTTGCCCGCGAACGCGCGTGCGACTTCGTGGTGGTCGCGGGCGACGTCTTCGACACGCTCGACGTGCCCGATGCCGCGGTAACGCGGGTCGCGCGCATCTGCGCGAGCTTCGGCAAACCCGTGTATCTGCTTCCGGGCAATCACGATCCGTACGTGCCGGCATCGCTCTGGCAGAAAGACCTGCTGTGGCGCGACGCGCCGAACGTCACGCGCATCGCACGCGCCGAACCGATCGCGGTGGCCGACGGTGTGACGCTCTTCCCCACGCCGCTCGACCGCAAGCATTCGTCAACCGACGCGACCGCGTGGATCGCGGGCGTGGAGAGCGAGGGCTTTCGCATCGGCCTCGCGCACGGCGGCGTGCTCGGCATGGGCGTGGGATCGCCGGAGCATCCCATCGCGCGCGATGCGGCGGAGCGCCTGCGCCTCGATTACCTCGCGCTCGGCGATTGGCACAGCCTCCTCGTGGTTCCCGATGCGGCTGGTGCGCCGCGCACGGTGTATGCGGGCACGCACGAGCAGACCGCGTTCGACGACCGTGACCCCGGCAACGCGGTGATCGTGGAGATCGATGCGCCGGGCGCGGCGCCGCGCATCGAACCGGTGCGCGTGGGCGAACTCACCTGGCACCTGCACAAACTCGACGATCTCGCCGCGCCCGCGCTCGAAGCGCTCGAAGGCACCCTGCGCGCGCTCGCGCCGCGCGAACGCCATCTCGTGCGCGTGGAACTCGCCGGCACGCTGCGCGGTGAGGCGATCGATGCGCTCCGCGCGCTGCGCTCGCTCGGAGACGCGGGTCTGCTCTTCTTCGAACTCGTGGATCGCGGCATCCGCAGCGCGCCCGACGACGATGCGTGGATCGAGCGCCTGCCGCACGGCGTGCTGCGCGAAGCGGCGCGCGAACTGCGCGATGCGGCCGAGCACGACGAGGTGGCGATGGATGCGCTCCAAGCGCTCTACGACCTCGCATCGGCGCACGAGGAGGTGGCATGATTATCGAATCCGTCGCCATCGAAGGCGTTCGCAACCTGCGCCGTCGCGTGGAGATCGGGCCGCTCACGCCGGGGCTCAACGTGCTCGTGGCGCCGAACGGCACCGGCAAATCTACCGTGATCGACGCCATCGTGGCGGGGCTCGTGCAGAGCTATAAGACCACGGGGATCGCGGCGAGCACGCGTCTGGCGAACGTGGCGCATCAACTCACGCCGAAGATCGAACTCGTGCTGCGCGCGAACGGCCACACGTACCGCCTGCGCAAGCAGTTTCTCAAAGACGCCGGCGCGACGCTCGACCGACTGGAAAGCGGCATCTTCGAGCCGTTCAACACCGATAAAGATGCCGTGGAAACGTGGCTCGAGGCGCAGCTCGGTCTGGAACGCCCGGGGAGCGGCGTGCCGAAGAGCGCTAACTACGGGGTGGGCGCGCTCTTGTGGGCGCGACAGGCCGATCCGCGCGTCGAGTCGCTGCCCGATCTGCAGCGCAGCCGCTTGAACGCGCACGCGGGTGCCGATGCGGCGCTCGCATCGCCGCGCGAGCGCCGCATCGTGGATGCGGTGCGCGAGCAATTCGAGCGTTACTACACCTCCGGCGGCAAAGCGAAAGCGCACAAAGAGGCCGAAAAGCAAGGCACCGCGCAGCTTCCGCAGCGTCGCAAGGAACTCGCCGAACGCGAAGCCGAGCAGCACGAGTTGGAAGCGCGTCTCCAAGGCGCCGACGAGGCGCGCGCGCGATACGACGCGATGACCGCGGAGATCGAAACCGCCGAACGCAAGCGCGCGGAGCTGAGCAAGCAGCTTGCGGTGCTGAAGGTTGCAGCCGACCGGGCGCGAGCGACCGATGCCGCGCTCGAACTCGCGGCGCAGCGCTTTGCGAGCGCCCAAGAAAACGCCGATGCCGCACGCGGCAAGCGCGGCGAGTTGGAGAAGGCGCGCGTGCGCGAAGAAGCGCTGCGCCCGCAGGTGGAGCGCGATGCCGAACGCCTCGGCGAACTCGATGCCGAGCTCGCGCGGGCCGAGGAGGCGCTCAAGCGCGGTCGCGCCGAGCTCGATGCGGCCCGCGCGGCGGAGGCGGTGCTCGAAACCGAGCGTTCGGAGATCGCGGATCTGCGTTCGTACGTCACGCTCGCGCAGCGTGAAGCCGAGCTTGCGGCGCGCGTCGAGCGCGCGCGCACGCTGCTCGACGATCTCGACGCGCGCGAACGCGCGGCGGCCGCGATCGCCGCACCCGATGCCGATGCGTGGCAGCGTATCGAACGCGCGGCCGCAACGTTGCACGATGCGTCGCGCGACGTCGAAGCGGCATCGCTGACGCTGCGCTTCACGCCCGAGCGCGACGTGACGGCCGACGTGCGCGTGGGTGAACCCGCGGGCCCGCAGCGCATCGCCGCCGGTCGCGAGTTCGTGCTGCGCGGCCTGGGCCGACTCGACGTGGCGATCGAGGGCGTGGGCACCCTCGCCGTGGGTGGGCCCGCGCAATCCGAATCGGCATTACGCGAAGCGCATGCGCGTGCGCAGCGCGACTTCGACGACGCGATGCAGCCCTTCGCCCCGGCGACGATGGACGAACTGCGCACCCGTCGTGCCGAGCGCGCGGCGCACGATGCGGAGATCGCCACGCTGCAGGCCAAGCGCGACGAACTCTTGCGCGACGATACGCTCGCCGCGCTCGAAGGGCTGCTCAACGCCGCGCGGGATCAGCGCGATGCGCTGCTCGACGCGCACCCCGCGTGGCGCGCGCAGCTTCCCGATGCCGATGCCATGGAACGCGCGCTGCAGCCGCGCATCGAAGCCGCAAAGGCCGCGCAGGCTGCGGCGACGCTCGCGCTCGCGCAGCACGAGGAACTCGCGGCGGCACGCGGTGCGCAGCGTGCAACGCTCGCGAGCGAGATCGACGAACGCCGCATCGAACTCGAAGCGCTGCGCAAAAACATCGCCGCCGTCGATACGGCCGCCCTCGATGCGCTGAGCGACGAGGCATCGCGTCGCGCGCTCGAAGCCAAGAGCGAGCTCGAGCGCTTGGAACGCGAGCGCGCCGCGCGCGATGGCGATCCCGTGGTGGATTACGAGCGCACCGACGCGGTGGTGCGCGAGATCGGCGCGCGCTTGGAGCGCGACCGCCCGCAGCAGGCGACCTACGCGGTACAGGTGGAGGGCGCCGCGCAGGTGCGCGAACGCCTCGAAACGGTTGCGGCCGACGTTGCGACGCGCGCCCGAGCGCTCGCGCACGAAGAAGCCCGCGCCGCCGCGCTCAAACGCCTCCGCGAGACGATCGAGAAGCACGCGAACGCGCTCACGACCGCCGTCGCGCCGATGCTCCAAGATCGCATGACGGCGTTCGCGCGGCGCATCTTCAACCGCGACGATATCACCGTTTCGTTCGACCTGCAGCGTCTCGAGCTCGCGCTCGGCATGAAGACGTGGGAGGGCAAGACGGTCTCCGACACCATCTCGGGCGGCGAGCGCGAACAGCTCGAACTCGCGGCGCGCTTGGCGATGGGCTCGCTGCTCGCCAAAGACGAACCGCAGGT
>JAGWSR010000118.1 GCA_028869385.1 bacterium | reverse complement strand
GTCGGGTGCGAGCGGCGCGGCGTCGCGGAATTCGGCGCCCTCGGCGCCGATGCGCAGCAGGCGCGCGCGCACCTCGGCGCCGGGGAAGCGTTCGCGCGCCGCGCGCGCGTACAGCTCTAACTGCAGCGCGTAGTGCTCGTCGCCAACGAGCGTGCCGGTTTTGTAATCGATCACGTGCACGGTGCCGTCGGCATCGCGTGCCAGCAGATCGATCACGCCGTACAGCTCCGCGTCGCCGACGCGGTGCGTGAACTCCGTCTCGGCGGCGAGCGGCTCCCAATCGCCGAGCGCGGCGAGCGCGTTCGCCACATAGGCCGCGGCGCGCGTGCGATCCTCGCTGCGCAGGCCGGCGAATTCGCTGCACGCGGCCGCGAGCGCCGCATCGGGCGTGATGGGCTCGCCGTCGATGCGCGCTTGCGCCCACAGCTCGAGCGCGCGATGCACGAGCGAACCGAACGTCGCCGCGTCGGTGCGCGGCGCGCGATCGTCGCCACCGGCCGCGCGCATCTCCGCGCGCAGATCGGGGAACTTCAAGCGATAGCACAGGCGCGCGCGCCGCGGGCAGCGTTCGTACGTGGCAAGCGCGGTAAACGATACGCGCGGCGGCGCAATCGCCGCCGGTGCAGGCGATGCGGCTTGCGTTTCGCGCACGCGGCTCGGCACGGGCGGCGCTGCCTGCGCGGGCGCGGCCGACTCGGGCGACGGTTCCGGCCACGGATGCGCGTGCGCGGCGAGGGCGCCGAGCCCGGCGTAGGCATTCTTCGTGCTCGCGGCGCTCACGTAGAGGCGGTCGCGCGCGCGGGTGAGCGCCACGTAGAACAGGCGCGCGGCCTCGCGCTCCGCGTCGTGCTTCTCGGCATCGTCGCGGCGCTCGCCCGTTGCCGGATCGTACGTCTCTTTCCGCATGTACGAACGCAGCGTCTTGCGGTCGTCAACGTCGCGCGCGAACACGAGCGCGCCGTTGCGTGCGTCGCGCGTCAGCGGAACGTACATGCGGCGATGTCCGTACGACGATTTGTCGGCGCCCGCCGCAAACACGACCGGCCACTCCAAGCCCTTCGCCTGATGCACCGTCAGCACGCTCACGCCGTGCGCGTCCACTTCGGCTTCGTCCAACAATTCGTCGTGCGACACGCTCGTTTCGAGGTACTCCACGAACGCGGCCAAGCTCTCGTCGTCGCCGTCGGCGGCGAAGCGTTGCGCCAGCGCTTCGAAGGCACGCAGGTTCGAAAGACGTTGCTCCGCATCGACATCCGCGGCATACGATGCCGCAATCGGCACCGTCGCGAAGAGGCGCTTCACGGCGAGCGGCGCGGCCTCCGTGCGCGCGGCAAGCAGCGATTCGAGCATGGCGCGCAGCGCGAGCAGGCGCGCATCGTCGGTCGGCTCGTCCAACACGCGCTCTACCGTCAGCGGCGCGAGCGCGGCGAGCTCGGCATCGCTCGCGCCGATCTGCGGCGATTGCAGCAGGCGTACGAGGCGCGGCAGATCGTCCAGGTGCACCAGCACGTGCAGCCATGCACGTGCGTCGCGAATCTCGGGGAGATCGAGCAATCCCGCGCGCCGGTCGGCCGCCACGGGAATGCCGCGCTGCGCGAGCGCGTGCACGTAACGCTGCATATGCGTGCGCTTGCGCAAGAGAATCGCGATCTCGCCGTGCGGCGTGCCGTCGGCCAGCAGGCGCGCGATCTCGTCGGCGATCGCGGCGGCCTCGTCGGCCACGCGCGCGGCGGTGAGCCCCACCTCGTCGTCGCTGGTGCGAAGAAAGATCGTGGGTTCGCCGAGTGAGCCGCGCGCGGCATCGAGCGGAGCTTCGTCGCTCGCCACCACACCCTGCGTCTTCAAAATCTCGTGCGCCGCGTGCACGATCTCGCGCACCGAGCGGCGATTGGTCACGAGCGGGAACGTGCGATCGGCCGCCGCGCGGAACTCCATCATGATCTGATCGTCGGCGCCGTTGAAGCCGTAGATAGCC
>JAGWSR010000117.1 GCA_028869385.1 bacterium | reverse complement strand
CGAGACGTACACGCCCGCCCCGCATCCGTACACGGCGTTCCTCGCCGAGCGCGACGTGCGTCGCGAGGAGGCTCGCCGCGAGTACGAACGCTACGTCGCCGAACGCGACAAGCGGCGCGAGACGATCGCGGGCCTGCGCGCGACGCTCACCTCGTCGAACTACAGCCGCGTGCGCAGTCGCGAGAAACAGTTGGCGCGCGTCGAAGCGACCGAGAGCGCGAGCGCTCCCGACGCACCGCGTGCGACGATCGCCGTGCGTCTCGACGCCGCGCGGCGGGCCGGCAACGGGTTCGCCTTCGAAACGCGCGACCTCGCCAAAGCCTACGGCGAACGCGGGCTCTTTTCGGGACTGACGCTCGAAGTGATGCGCGGCGAGCGACTCGCCGTCGTCGGCCCGAACGGTTCTGGAAAGTCCACGTTTCTCAAAATCCTCGACGGCACGCTCGTTCCCGACCGCGGAATCGTGCGCTACAATCCCGCCGCGCGCGTCGCCTACTTCGCGCAGAACGCGCACGAGCAACTCGACGCGCAGATGCGCGCGGTGGACGCCGTCATGACGCTCGGCGGCACGACGAACGAACGCGCGCGCAACCTTCTCGGGCGCATGCTCCTCGGCGGCGACGCCGCGGAGAAGCCCGTCAGCGCGTTTTCCGGCGGCGAGCGCCGTCGCATCATGCTCGCCTGCCTGATGGCGCGCGAGGCCGACGTGCTGCTCCTCGACGAACCGACGAACGATCTCGACATCGCGAGCCGCGACGCGCTCGAATCGGTGCTCGACGAGTACGCGGGCACGGTCGTCGTCGTCTCGCACGACCGCTATCTGCTCTCGCGCGTCTGCGACCGCGTCCTCTGGATCGACGACGGTGCGTGGGGCGTCCTCGACGGCGGATACGATGCGTACGAAGCCGCGCAGCGCGAACGCGAACGCGCTCGCTTCGACGAGCCGCGACCCGCCGAGCGACCGAAGACCTCGCGTCAGACCCCGCTCAAAGTGCGCTCGCAGCTGGAGTCGAAGATCGCGCGCGTCGAACGCGACATCGCCGCGAACGATCGTCGTAAGGCGGAGATCGACGCGCTCTTCGCCACGCCCGATCTCTACGAGGACCGCGCGCGCGTTGCCGCGCTCGACGCCGAACGCTCGGCCGTAACGACGCGCGGCGAAGAACTCGTGGCGACCTGGGAAACGCTCCTGCTCGAACACGAAGCGCTCGACGCGCAGTAGCGCGCGCCCGCGGTCGAGAACGTGACGCACATGGCACAGCTCGATCGCGTCGTCAACGTCGCCGATCTCCGCGCGCTCGCCAAGCGCCGCCTTCCGCGCGCCGTCTTCGACTACATCGACGGCGGCGCCGACGCCGAGATCACGCTGCGCGACAATATGGCCGCATTCGAGCGCGTGCGGTTTCGTCCGCGCTCGGCCGTCGCGAGCGCACCCTGTTCGCTCGAACGCCGCGTCCTCGGCATGCCGTTCGCGCTGCCGTTTCTCTTGGCGCCGGTCGGCAGCAGCCGCCTCTTCTTCCCGCGCGGCGAGTGCGCCGCGGGGCGCGCGGCCGGAGCCGCCGGCACAGGGTATATTCTCTCGACGCTCAGCGGTTGCCGACTCGAAGAGGTCAAGGCCGCAACCGGCGGTACGGCCTGGTATCAGCTCTACATCATCGGCGGCCGCGAGGTCGCGACGCGTGCGATCGAGCGCGCGAAGGCCGCCGGGTATGCGGCGATCGTCGTCACCATCGACACATCCGTCGCCGGTTTACGCGAACGCGACGCGCGCAACGGTGCAAAGGAACTGGTCGCCGGGAATCCGTTCGCAATGCTTCCGCACATCGGCCAGATTCTGAGCCGACCGCGATGGCTCGCGGGATTTCTACGCGACGGCGGCTTGATGCACTTTCCTAACGTCGAGCTCGATGGACGGCCGATGCCCTATCTCGACGCGGGGCGCGCGCTCGGCGATTCGAGCGTTGGGTGGAGCGATCTCGCGTGGATCAAGGCCGCGTGGGGCGGACCGCTCGTCGTGAAAGGCGTGCACACCGCCGACGACGCGCGAGCGGCCGTCGCCGCGGGCGCCGACGCGGTCGTGGTTTCGAATCACGGCGGGCGTCAACTCGACGGCGTCGCGGCGACGCTCGACGTGCTGCCCGAAGTTGTCGCCGCCGTGGGAGATCGCGTCGACGTGCTGCTCGACGGCGGCATTCGCCGCGGCAGCGATATCGTCAAAGCGCTCTGCCTCGGGGCGCGCGCGGTACTCATCGGACGCGCCTACGCCTACGGGCTCGGCGCCGCGGGCGAAGCAGGCGTGAGCAAAACGATCGAGATCTTACGCCGCGACATCGAGCGCACGATGAACCTGCTCGGCGTGCACCACCTCGACGAGCTGGGTCCGGCGTTCGTCGCTAGGGGATGAGCGCGAAGCTCGTCCCAACGTTATCCTCGTACGCGCCTTCGCTCCCGTTCGGCACGAGCGCGTATCCGCCGTCCTTCTCGGTGGTCACGCCAACGGTGACCGGCTTCGTCACGCTCGTTTTCAGCGGCACCGCGTACGCTTGAACCTCGACGGCGTCGTAGGCGCCGCGGGGTAACGCTAGGTCCATCGGCAGATCGGCCGTTGCGCCGGGCTCGAGCACGATGTGATACCCGGCCATCCCGCCCTTCGCAAGCGCACGCAACTCATACTGACGCAGCACGACGGTTCGCGAGATGACCGGAAGCTGACGTGAGAACGAGACGAATTTCTTACCGAGCGACTGTGTCTTCGCGACCGGCTTCGTCCCGTACCGCACCCCGTAGACGTCGATCGCGTCGGCCGCGATGTCGATCTCGGTCTTGCCCGAGTTGCGAAACTGCAGCGTCACGTTGAGCAAGTCGCGCGTGGCGTCGCGACCGAGGCGCGACACGATGATCTTCGGCGT
>JAGWSR010000116.1 GCA_028869385.1 bacterium | reverse complement strand
GATTCGATCGTGCGCATCATCTCGGCGGCGTCGCGGGCGATCACTGCGTCGATCAGCGTGCCGGCGAAGTTGCGGCCGGTGGCGCCGAAAGCCAGGTCGATCGTGCCCGTGGTGATCGCGCCGTCGGCGAACGCGGCGGCTTGTTCCAGCATCGTGAGCGCGTCGCGCAGGCCGCCGTCGGCGCGATAGGCGATCGCGGCCAGGGCGTCGTCGTCGATGGCGATGCCTTCGAAGCGGGCGATCTCGCGCATGCGTTCGATCATCACCGGAATCGAGATGCGGCGGAACGCGTAGCGCTGGCAGCGCGAAAGAATCGTGACCGGCAGTTTCTCGGGCTCGGTCGTCGCCAAGATGAACACGGCGTGATCGGGCGGCTCTTCGAGCGTCTTTAGAAACGCGTTGGCGCCCTCTTTGGTGAGCATGTGCGCTTCGTCGATGATGTAGACTTTTTTGCGCATCACCGACGGTGCGAACTTCACCGCGTCGCGCAGCGCGCGGATCTCGTCGATGCCGCGGTTGCTCGCGGCGTCGATCTCCAGCACGTCGAGCGCGGTGCCGGCGATCATCGCGACGCAGTTTTCACACGTGTTGTCGGGGTGAGCCGTCGGGCCGGCGGCGCAGTTGATGCAGCGCGCCAGAATCTTCGCGGCCGACGTCTTGCCCGAGCCGCGCGGGCCCGAGAACATGTAGGCGTGCGCGAGCTTTCCGCTCTCGATCGCATGGGTGAGCGTGCGGACGACGGCATCCTGCCCAACGAGGTCCGCAAACGACTTCGGGCGCCAGGTACGATAGAGGGACACGCTCGGAGGTTTCGGGGCGTCAGTCCTCTCCCCCGCCCAGCGCCGGGCGACGAAAGGCGTCTTCGAGGCGCTTGAGCGACTCGGTTCCGTTCGCGATGCGGAAGAGCTCGGGATAGTGCTCCTCGGCGAAGCCGAAGACGAGGTTGGTCAGGTTCTCGAACGACTCGGGATCCACGTGCTCCACGCGGTACTCCATGTCGAGCGTCAGCGCGTCGCCGTGCTTGCTGAACTTGGCGACCGACATCACGTCGTTGAGTTCGAGCACGCGCTGCGCGAGCGCGGCGGCGGCGTGCGGCGCGCTCGGCCAGCGCAGCATATAGATGCTCCAGCTCACCCAACCGTTGCAGAGCGCGGTGCGCATATCCCACGAACGCAGCGTACCGCCGGACGGAATGCCGAACAGCGCTCCGGAGTGATGCACGCTCGTGTATCCGGCGCGGTCGAGCAGCGCTTTCAGGCGGCGACGGTTTGCGCGAGTCTCGGATTTATCGTCCATGCTCGCATCGTAGCGCGGCCTTACGCCAAGCCTGTGGCGGCGGTGCACGGCGAGCCGTTGAACGGGCAGCCGCCGCAGTGTGCGCCGGGCTTCGGCGTGTCGTCGGTGAAGGCGCCCGCCTCGCTGACCAGCCGTTCGAGCGCGTCGGGTGCGAGCGGCGCGGCGTCGCGGAATTCGGCGCCCTCGGCGCCGATGCGCAGCAGGCGCGCGCGCACCTCGGCGCCGGGGAAGCGTTCGCGCGCCGCGCGCGCGTACAGCTCTAACTGCAGCGCGTAGTGCTCGTC
>JAGWSR010000115.1 GCA_028869385.1 bacterium | reverse complement strand
GTGCGCGTCCTCGCCGTAAACGCGGGATCCTCGTCGCTCAAATACGCGCTCTTCGACCTCGCGGGAGGTGAGGAGCGTTGCGTGGTGCGCGACGAGGGCGACATCGACGCCGTCGCGCGCACCGCCGCCGATGCGGTACCCAACGTCGTGGCGCACCGCATCGTCTTCGGCGGCCCGGAGCATCGCGGCCCCGCGCTCGCGACGCCCGAGCTGGTGCGCCAACTGCGCGCATTCGAGCCGTTCGACCCGTTGCATCTCTCCGTGGAGCTCGATGCGGTTGACGCGATGACGCAGGCGGCGCCGAGCGCCGTGCAGACGCTCTCATTCGACACGGCGTTTCACCGCGCGCTCCCCGCCGTCGCACGCGCGCTCGCGCTTGCGACGAGCGAGGATCCGTTGCTGCAGCGATACGGCTATCACGGCCTCTCGTACGAATACATCGTGAGCGCGCTCGGCGAGCGCGCGCGCGGCCGCGTGATCGTGGCGCATCTGGGCAGCGGCGCGAGCATGACGGCGTTGCGTTACGGCTCGCCGGTGGAGACGACGATGGGCTTTTCGCCGCTCGGCGGCATCGTGATGGGCACGCGCCCGGGCGACCTCGATCCCGGCGCCGTGCTGCGCCTGCTCGCCGGCTACCACGGCGACGCGGCGCGCCTGCGCGACGAACTCTTTCGCCACGCGGGCCTGCTCGGCGTTTCGGGCACGACGAGTGACATGCGCGCATTGATCGCGGCGATGGATCGCGACGAGAGCGCCGCGCGCGCCGTCGGACTCTTCGCCTTCAGCGCCCGTAAGGCGATCGGCGCGCTCGCCGCCGCCCTCGGCGGCCTCGACCGCCTCGTCTTCACCGGCGGCATCGGCGAGCACGCGCCGCGCGTGCGCGAGCTCATCTGCACCGGACTCGAACATCTCGGCATCGCCCTGAACGAGCCTGCGCGTTCGCGCGTCGTCGTGGAGGTGATCGCCACCGACGAAGAGCGCGTGCTCGCGCGTCACGCGCAGGCGCTGTTAGCGCGCTGAGGGGCCGCTAGTACCAGGCGCTCCCGAGCCACATGCGCGCCTTCCATGCGGTCTGCGCGATCGGCACCCCCGCGAGGATCGGATAGAAGTACGCAAACGCGAGCACCTCGATCGCGAGATAGCCCCACACGATCGCGAGTCCGATCCGGCGATCTCCGGATTCGAAGTGACGCATCACGCGCTGCGCGCAGATCGCGGTGCAGATCGCAATCAGCGGGATGTCCACGTAGAAGTGATACGCGAAGGCGATACGCGGCGAGAACATCCACGGCAACCACTGCAGCAGATACGCGATCACGACCACCGCGTAGGCGCGGTTGCGTTCGCGCCAGGCGAACCAGCCGACGAGCGGTACGGTGATGAGGCCGGGCCAGAGCAAGAGGGGATTCGGCAGCGAGTAGATCATCGCGGCCGTATCGATCTTGCCGATATTTCCGTAGTTTGCGTAGTAGAGAATCGGTCGCAAATCGAGCGGCCACTGCCACCAGCTCGAGGCATAGGGATGCGTCGCGCGCAAGTGGTCGTGATAGAGAAACGCGTTGACCTGCATGGTGACGACGTCGCTTGCGGTGTACGGACGCGGCGGAAGGTTCTGCAGATCGCGCAAGCCGATGAAGTGCGGGATGTACGC
>JAGWSR010000114.1 GCA_028869385.1 bacterium | reverse complement strand
TCTGATCGTGGCGACGCCCGTCGGCGCGATCTACGTGCCGCTGAACGTGGATCACGCCTTCATCCAAGGCTTCACGCTCGACGCGAGCACGCTGCCGCTCCACGGCATCACCACGCGCCTCGCGCTCACCGATCTCTACCGCGCGCAGAACCTCGAGAGTGGCGCGCGTCTACCGAACGATCCGGTGTTGAGCGCGAGCCTCACGCTCGCCGTTCACGGCACGCGGCAGGGATGGTTCGACGAAGGCGGCCTCACCGTGCGCGCCGTCGGTCCGCGCGGGACCGTGGATCACACGCAGCCACTCTTCTACCAATCCGACACCTACAGCACGCTCGATGCATACGTGCGCGCGCGCATCGCTCCGTGCCTCACGCTCACGCTGCGCGACGCGAACCTCGGCAACGAACGGTATGCGGCGATCGCCGGCTACCCGATGCCCGGACGCACCTTCGCGCTGGAGCTCGCGACGCGCTGACGATGGCATGGCGACTGGCAGCGCTCGCGCTCGTCACGCTGGTTGCGTGCGGCGCGAGCCTGCTCGTTGGCGGCGTCGCGATCGCCCCCGGCGACGTGCTCGCCGCGCTCGCGCACCCACACGCGGGCACCACCGCAACGATTCTCTGGGAACTGCGCCTGCCGCGCGTCGCGATCGCGACGTGCGTTGGCGCGGCGCTCGCGCTCGCGGGCGCGCTCTTGCAAGGCCTGCTGCGCAATCCGCTGGTGGATCCGTATCTCACCGGCGTGAGCGCGGGCGCCGCCGCCGCGATCGCGCTCGCGATCCTCGCGGGCGCCGCCGCGCCGCTCTTGCCCGCGCTCGGATTCGCCGTAGGCCTCGGCGCCGCGATCCTCGTGGCAATGCTCGCGCGCCGCGGCTCCGGCATCGATGCGAACCGTTTGATTCTTGCGGGCGTCTCGCTCTCGGCGCTCTTCTCGGCGATCGTCGCCTTCGCGATCGCTCGCGCGGCATCGCCCGATGCGGCGCAACAGATTCTCGCCTGGCTCGCTGGCTCGATCGCGGGACACACCTGGCGCGACCTGCGTTTCGCCGCGCCGTATCTCGCACTCGGCACGCTGCTCGCGATCGGCAGCATTCCCGCGCTCAACGCGCTGCGCGCGGGAGACCTGCGCGCCCGCACCGTGGGCTTAGACGTCGGTCGCGCGCAATGGATGATTCTCGCCGCCGCAACGCTCCTCACCGCGGCGAGCGTGACGCTCGCGGGGATCGTCGGCTTCGTCGGCCTGATCGTGCCGCATCTCGCGCGGCGCGTCGTCGGATCCGACGCGCGCGGCCTGCTCGTGGCGAGCGCGCTGCTCGGCGCGGGCCTCTGCGCGATCGCCGACGCCGTGGCGCGCTCGATCGTGGCGCCGTCGGAACTGCCCATCGGCGTGCTGCTTGCCTTCATCGGAGTACCGGCGTTTCTCTATCTGTATCTGCATCAGGAGCAGCGCGCATGATCGCGCTGCACGACGTGACGATCGGCATCGGCGAGCACACGCTCGTGCGCGAGATCGCGGGCGAGATCCGCGCGGGCGAGTTCGTGGCCGTGCTCGGGCCGAACGG
>JAGWSR010000013.1 GCA_028869385.1 bacterium | reverse complement strand
GGGTGCCAGCTCCCGCTGGTTCTCTAAACCTGATATGCGAAACCATGAAATAAAGAAGCCACCCCGTTGGGGCGGCTTCTTTATTTCATGGCTCCGGATGCTGGACTCGAACCAGCGACCCGCTGATTAACAGTCAGCTGCTCTACCAACTGAGCTAATCCGGAACGCGCTACCTGCGGGATTCTACTCGATGCGGGCGGCTCGCGCAACCCGAAACGCCACAGGGCCGGGGAGCCAGGTTCTGCGCCCCCGACGTTGCCCCTCCCTGTGGTCGGGTGGGTGCGGCTTTCGTCGCCGAACCCGGCGACGGGCTACGGAGCGGCGACCGGGCAACTTACCGTCGGGATGTGCGCGGCATAGTCGCGATGCCAGATCGCCGTCTTCTCTTCGTAGATCAGGACGCCGGTGAGAACGACGACACCGTAGCCGAACGGAATGGCCCGCACGTTACAGAGTTGCGGCCGAATCTCGGCGTCGATCGTTCCGCGAAACTTCGCCGTGATTTGGTACAGCGAGCCCGCGAGAATGCAGCAAGTATTGAGGTATACGGTGTCGCCCGTGTTGATCGCCGCTTCCTGCACGAGATGATTGTTGTTCAAGTAGAGGCGAAGGTCGAATTTCGCAACGTCGCCATGTCGCAAAATGCGCGTCCCGTCACGCCGTTCGTCGTAAATTTTGATCTGATTGACGACCTCGATGTATCCGTTGTGAAGGTTGACGTGCGGCGGGATCACCGACTGCGCGGAAGCGCCGAGCGGGAAAAGAACGACGGCCGCAACGAGCACGCGCATGAGTTGACGGAACATTGACTCCTCCGGATTCGATGTGAACGGCGGCTTAGCGCCCCCTCACACATCGAACGTTACCAACCGTGCGTTCGTTCCCTCCTGCGAGTGCGTCAGTCGCCGAACCAGTACTCGCGTAGGGCCTTGCCGCGCGAGGGATGCCGGAGCTTGCGCAGCGCCTTCGCTTCGATCTGCCGGATGCGCTCGCGTGTCACGCCGAGGCGTCGGCCGACCTCTTCGAGCGTGCGTTGCTGCCCGTCGTCGAGCCCATAGCGCATGCTCAGCACGGTGCGCTCCCGATCGGAGAGAGATTGCAGCGCCCCGCGGGTCTTCTCGCGCAACGCCACATCGGCGATGGCGTCCACCGGAGCCACCGCGTCGCGATCCTCGATAAAATCGGCCAGCAGGGCGCCTTCTTCTTCGCCCACGGGGGTGTCGAGCGAGATGGGATCCTGCGCAACCTTCAGCACCTCCCGCACGCGCTCGGGCGTCAGGCCCAGCCGCTCGGCGATCTGCTCGCTCGTGGGATCGGCGCCGAGCTCGGTCGTGAGATCGCGCGAGCACTTGCTCACGCGGTTGATGAGCTCGACCATATGCACCGGCACGCGGATCGTGCGGCCGTGGTCGGCGAGCCCGCGGGCGATACCCTGGCGAATCCACCACGTCGCATACGTCGAAAACTTATAGCCCATGCGGTAATCGAATTTCTCGACGGCACGCAGCAGGCCGAGGTTCCCCTCCTGAATGAGGTCCAGCAGTGGCATGCCGCGCCCCAAGTACTTGCGCGCGACGGAGACCACCAGTCGCAAATTCGCCTCGGCGAGTTCGCGCTTCGCGCGCTCGCCGTCGTCGCTGCCGCCCTCGATGCGCTGCGCGAGGCGCGCTTCGTCTTCGCGTTGCAAGAGCGCGACGCCGCCGATCTCGTGCAGATACAGTCGAACCGGATCGCTCGCCGCATCGCCGATCTCGGGGCGCCCGCGCGCCTGCTCATCAAGCGGCATCGAGCAATCCGATGAGATGATCGACGCCGCGCATGCGCAGGCGCAACGCGCGCGGCACGAATTCGCGCAACCCGACGAGCACGCTGATCCCGTATGCATCGATCTCGGTGACGCCCGAAACGTCGAGCGTGATATCGTGGCTGTCGGCAATCGAGGCGAGCAAGCGGTCGATGGCGTCCTTGCGATCGTACGTAAGAGAACCCGTGACAGTTACGTTCATGTTCCAACCGTACGCGCGCGGCGTGCAGCGCGTCGGAAGGTCTCGGGAAGGCTCGGTAAAGCGTCGAGCCGCCGTGCGTTTGCGTCGTACGTAAAAAGCAAGCGGTCGGCATATGCCGACCGCTTGCTTACACGAGCGTGAAACGAGACGCGCTCTTAGTGACTCTGACGCCGAATCGTGACCGTCTGATTGATCGTGATCTGCACGTTCGAACCCGCGGGCAACTGGAAGTTCGTCTTCTGATTCACGCCGTAGAGCAGGCCGCCCGCCGCGCCGACGATGCCGCCGCCGCCGGTGTGAAAGATCGTCTTGCCGATCACATTGCCGAGCAGCATGCCGCCGAGCGTGGTGAGCGCCACGTGTCCGCCGTTTGCCTGTTGCTGCTTGCGTTGGTCTTGCGTGAGGCTCGCCGAGATGTTCACCGTGCTGCCGTCGGCCAGTTGCAGGTAGTCGAACTGCAGACCGAGCTGCGGCTTGGTCCCTTGGCCCGCGCGCGTCACGCTCGTGATCTCACCCGCGACGGTCGCGCCCTGAAACGTTGGGTCGCCGCTCGGATACGGCGGCACGACGTCCATCACGAAACGATCGCCCACGTGCGCCGAACCGGTGTCGAGCCCCGAGCGCAGTCGCCCGTTGATCTGTGCTCCCTGGTAGAGCGTCACCGTCTGCTGCGCCGAAGCCACGAGCGTCGTGCCGACGAAGGCCGCGAGCGCGGCGAAGGCCATCAGGCCGTTGCGAAATTTCATAGGTACTCCTTCCGACATCGCGGATCCATTGATCACGGTGCTTCTTACCCAGAAACGAAAGAACCCCGCGCGATGTTGCGCGGGGCCTCTCAGGTTCGACGCTCCTCGTCCGCTATTTGGCGAAGTTCGGAACGCGCAGCGCATCGCCGGTGAAGCCGGTCGCCGCTCGCAGCGCTTCGACCTTGTCGAGGCGCTCCCACGGCAGATCCAGATCCGGTCGGCCGAAGTGGCCGTACGCCGCCGTCTGCTTGTAGATCGGGCGACGCAGGTCGAGGTTGTGAATGATCGCCGCCGGACGCAGATCGAACACGTTCATCACGGCGTTCGCGATCTGTTCTTCGGAGATCTTCGCGGTGCCGAACGTCTCCACGAGCACGCTCACCGGCTGCGCGACGCCGATCGCGTACGCGACCTGCACCTCGCAACGGTCGGCAAGGCCGGCCGCCACGACGTTCTTCGCCACGTAGCGCGCCGCGTACGCCGCCGAGCGATCCACCTTCGTCGGATCCTTGCCGGAGAAGGCGCCGCCGCCGTGACGCGCCATGCCGCCGTAGGTGTCGGCGATGATCTTGCGTCCGGTGAGGCCGGCATCGCCCATCGGGCCGCCGATCACGAAGCGCCCGGTCGGATTCACGTAGATGCGCGTGTCGGCATCCATCATCGCCGCGGGAATCACCGCCTTGATCACGAGCTCGGTCACGTCTTTGCGAATCTGCTCGAGCGTCACATCGGGATCGTGCTGCGTTGAGATCACGACCGCGTCCACGCGCACCGGCGCATCGTCGCGATACTCCACCGTCACCTGCGACTTGCCGTCGGGGCGCAGGTATGCGAGCGTGCCGTCCTTACGCACCTTGGTGAGGCGGCGCGTGAGGTTGTGCGCGAGCGTGATCGGCAGCGGCATCAGTTCGTCGGTCTCGCGGCACGCGTACCCGAACATCATGCCCTGATCGCCCGCGCCGGTGAGCTCGAACTCGTCCTTGTCGCCACCGCGCGCTTCGAGCGACTGATCGACGCCCATCGCGATATCCGGCGACTGTTCGTCGAGCGAGACGTTCACGCCGCACGTGTCGGCGTCGAAGCCCACGACCGATCCGTTGTAGCCGATCTCGCGAATCGTCTCGCGGACGATGCGCGGGATATCCACGTAGGTCTTGGTCGTGATCTCGCCCGCGATGTGAATCTGTCCCGTAATCGCGAACGTCTCGCACGCGACGCGCGACATCGGGTCGTCTTTTAGCATCGCGTCGAGGATCGCATCCGAGATCGCGTCGGCGACTTTGTCCGGGTGACCCTCGGTCACCGATTCCGACGTAAAGAGACGCTTGTAGTCGGCCACGCTTACGTTCCCTCCGACCAGGACGCCATGTACTTCACCTGCTCCGGCGTCAGCGTATCGATCTCGACGCCCATCGAGGAGAGCTTGAGCGTCGCGACCTCTTCGTCGATCTCGACGGGGACGTCGTAGACTTCTTTGTTCATCGTCTTGTAGTGCAGCGCGATGTGCGCGGCGGCCATCGCCTGGTTCGCGAAGGACATATCCATCACGGCCGCCGGGTGGCCTTCGCCGGCGGCGAGGTTCACGAGACGTCCGTCGGCAAGGATGCAGATCTTGCGACCGTCGTGCATCTCGTACTGCTCGACGAACGCGCGCGGAACGGTCATGCCCTTGCTCAGGCGCTTGATACCCTCGAGATCGAGCTCGTCGTTGAAGTGGCCCGAGTTGCAGACGATCGCGCCGTTCTTCATCAGCTTGAAGTGCTCTTCGCGGATCACGTGATAGTTGCCGGTGACGGTCACGAAGACGTCGCCGACCTTCGCCGCGTCGTTCATCGGCATCACGCGATAGCCGTCCATCACCGCCTCGATCGCCTTGCGCGGATCGATTTCGGCGACGACGACGTGCGCGCCCATGCCGGCCGCGCGCTGCGCGACGCCGCGTCCGCACCAGCCGTAACCGACCACCACGACCGTGCGTCCGGCGAGCAGCACGTTCGTCGCGCGAATGATGCCGTCGAGCGTGGACTGGCCCGTACCGTAGCGGTTGTCGAACATGTGCTTGGTGAGCGCGTTGTTCACGGCGATCACCGGATACGGCAGCACGCCGTCCTTCTGCATCGCCTTGAGGCGGATGACGCCGGTCGTCGTCTCCTCGCAGCCGCCGATCATGTCGGCCAGCAGGTGATTGTGCTTCGTGTAGATCGTGGTCACGAGATCGCAGCCGTCGTCCATCGACATGTGCGGCTTGGTCGCGATGACCGACTCGATGTGCGAGTAGTACGTCGCGTTGTCTTCGCCCTTGATCGCGTAGGTCGGGATTCCGTACTCGCAGAGCGCCGCCGCGACGTCATCCTGCGTCGAGAGCGGGTTGCTTGCGCACAGCGCGATCTCCGCGCCGCCCGCCTGGAGGGCGAGCATCAGGTTCGCGGTCTCGGTCGTAACGTGAAGACACGCACCGATGCGCACACCCTTGAGCGGCTTCTCGATCTCGAAGCGATCGCGAATCTGCGCGAGCACCGGCATGTAGGCACCGGCCCACGCAATGCGCGAGCGTCCGGTCTCTGCCAGGCTGCGGTCTTTGACATCACCAGCAAGCTTTTCCGTGACAGGCACGACGTAACTCCTCATTGATTGGGAAAATGGATAACCGCCCTACGTTCGGCGCGGCGGGTAAGGGGCCTACCTCGGCCACCGAGAAGCACCCCCGCGTGGAAAGCGTGGACACCTATTTAACACAGCTCGCGTCCGAATGGCCGACCCCCGGCGGCGGAAGCGCTGCGACCTTGGTCGGGGCCGCGGGGGCGGCACTCGTGGCGATGGTCGCACGAATCAACTCCGCAAACCCGAAGTACGCACCGCTCGCGCCCCTCGCGCACGAACTCGTGGCCGCGGCCGACGCCCTCCGCGAAAACCTCGTCGCGGCCCGCGTGCGCGACGAAGCCGCCTTCGACCGCGTCGTCGCCGCCACCGCGATGCCCAAGGCGAGCGACGAAGAGAAGCGCGTGCGGCGCGAGGCCCTCGAGATCGCCCTGCTGCACGCCGCCGCGGAGCCGTTGCTCGCCGCCCAGGACGCGCTCGCCGTCATGCGTCTCGCCGCGCGCAGCTTGGAAATCCCCAACAAGAACCTCGTGAGCGACATCGGGTGCGCGGCCGAATTCGCCGCCGCGGCGCTCGCCGCGTGCGCGTACAACGTGCGCATCAACCACCGCTACATGAACGATGCCGAGGCGATCGCCGCGCAGGCCAACGCGCTCGCGCGCTACGAGCGCGAATGCAACGCGTTGCTCGCGTCGGTCCGGCGCTCGATCGCGGAGTTGCTAGGGAGCTGAAGGCGCGAGGATCACGCGCGTGAAGCGCTTTGGATCGATCCAACGCCGCATCGCGCGCTGCACGTCGGCGGGCGTCACGGCGAGCACGCGCCGATAGTAGCGCGTCACGTCGTTATCGTTCACGCCATGCTCCACGTCGTCGAGCAGCGTGCTCGCGACCGCCGAGTAGCTGTCGAGCGAGACCGTGTAATTCGAGAGCAGCATCGCTTTGGCGAGCGCCAGGTCTTGCGCGGTCGGCGGCAGGCGCCGTAAGCGCTCGATCGTCGCATAGGCCGTGCGCTGCGCGGCCGCCACGTTCTTGGGATCGGCCGCAAACTCCACCAAGAACGTCGCGCCGGAATCGCCGACGTCGAGATTCGAGTCGATCGAGTACACGTATCCATGCGCCTTGCGGACGTCGCGAAAGAGCATCGAGCCGGTGCCTTCGCCAGAGAGCATCGTGTTCGCGACGTCGAGCGCCACCAAATCGTCGTCGCCGTGGTGGAGCGGCACGCGTTCCGTGAGCGTTACGTCGGATTGTTTGCTGGTGTTCGAAGCGATCGTCGTCGAACTCGGGCGCTGCGTGTGTTTGATCGGCGGATAGGCCATCGAGGGCTTCTTGCCGACCGCCTTCCACGCACCGAAGTACTTCTCGAAGACCGCCTTCACGCGTTCGGGCGCGACGTCGCCGACCACGGAGATCGTCGTGAGGTCGGGCCGGTAGGCAAAGGCGTACCACCGTCGCACGTCGGCGAGCGTCACCGCGCTCGCGCTCGCCGCGGTCGCATGGCGGCGATGCGGATCGTTCGGCGGATAGAGCGCGTAGAGCCGAGCGAGGTCGGCCTTGGTCTCCGGGCGATTCGCGACCGCGGCGAGCGAGCGAATTGTGTCGCGTGCCACGACGGCGAAGCGATCCGGCGCGAAGCCCGGATGCAACTCGCCGTCGGCGAGCAGCGCGATCGTGCGATCGAAATCTTGCGCGCGCGCCTGCGCCGCAAAGCTCGTACCGAGCGAGACGCTCGCCGCGATCGCGTCGAGCTGCGCTTCGTACGCCTTGGCGTCGTACGTCGTCGTTCCGAGCGGCATCAGCGCGGCCGCGATCTGCGCCACGCCCTCTTTTCCGCGCGGTTCGTAGAGATCGGGATTGTTCTGGATCGCACCGCGTACCACGAAGGTCGGCGAGAAGCGCTCCTCGCGCACGGCGATCGTCATGCCGTTGGCGAGTTTGAACGTCGTCGCGCGGTCGTCGTCGCGCGGTGCCTGCAGCGGCGCGGAAAAGTACGCATCGGTCCAGGTCGGCAACGCGACGGCGTCGTCGGCCTTGATCGTGACGTTCTCCTTGGCCATCGCGGCGTTGCTCGACGGCATCGCGGCCGACGGATCGGCTTCGAGCGCGAGCGCGATGTGCGCGCCGTCGGTGATATAGGTGCGCATGACGCGATTCACGTCGTCGGCGTTCACGCGCTCGAGCTCTTGGTAGAACTCGCTCGGGGAGCGATGCACGATCGCGCGCGCCTCAGACCACTCCTGCGCCTGGCCGGGGATGCTCGCGGCTTCGTAGGCTTGCGATGCCAGGAGTCGCGCCTTTGCGTCGGCGATCAGCTCGCTCGGAATGCCGGTCTTCGCGTAGCCCGCGAGCACGGCGTCGAGATCGGCGAGCCCGGTCTTGGCCGGAGTGCCCGGTAGCGGAGCCTCCACGAACGTGGCCGCGCCGCCGTCGCGATAGGCGGTACTGATTCCAACGGCGGCGAGCGCCTTGCCGTTAAGCGATAAATCGGCGAGCGCGCCGCGACCGTCGTCGAGCGCGGCGAAGAGCACGCGCGTCGCGGCGTAATCGGGAGCGGCGAAGCCGGGCAGGCGGAACGCCTCTACCGCGAACGAGATGGGGAAATCCACTTTTTGCGCGATGGTGCTATTCGGCAGCGCGGCGAGCGGAAGCGCCGGGTGCGCGGGCACCGGCACCGCGGCGATCCCGCCGAACCACTGCTGCACCGATGCGAGCACGCGCTGCGGATCCACGTCGCCCACGACGACGAGCGTCGCGTTGTTCGGGTGATACCACGTCTTGTAGAACGCGGCGATATCGGAGGCTTGCATCCGCTGAAATCCGGCGACCGTTCCGACCGCGTCACGCCCCCAGGGCGAGTCGCCGTAGAAGGCGTCGTTCATCTTCTTGAGTGCGGTCGCGAGCGGATTGCTCTCGTGCGCCTTGACCTCTTGCTCGATGGCGCCGCGCTCGTTCTTCCAATCGTTCGCGCTCATGCGCGCGCGCTGCATGCGGTCGGCCTCGAGCCGGAGTACGACGTCGAGGTAGCTTGCCGGAACCGTAAAGTAGTAGCGGGTCGCGATCGTCGTCGTCTCGGCATTGTATTGCGCACCCATGCGCGTCGCGATGTTGGCGAATTGATCGCTCGAGACGTCGTCCGTACCGCGGAACATCATGTGCTCGGTCGCATGCGCGATGCCCGGAATCGTATCGTCGATGCCACCCACGCCGTACACGAGCGAGGTCGTGACGACCGGAGCGAGGCGATTGCGCACGACGACCACGTGCATCCCGTTCGCGAGCGTGGCATCGACCGGCGAGGCTGCCGCGCGCGAAATGCCGCCGGCGGCGCACGCAACGGCGATGGCCAACACACCGGCCACCAGCACGCGATTCACGTCGAACACCACACCCTTCACGCGGCGCTAGCCGCAAACGAGATCGAGAAACGGGCGAATATCTTCGTCTTCGACCGCGACGCCCACTCCGTGCGTATGGTAGCGAATGTCGTGAAAATCCGAGCCCGCGGTCATCACCAGACCGTAGTGCCGGGCCTTGTCGCGAAAGTAGCGTACGTCGTCGGCGTCGTGCGACGGATAGAAGACCTCGAGTCCGCGCAGCCCCGCGGCGGCCAGTTCGTCGAGGATCGCGCGATCTTTGAGGCGGCCGGGATGCGCGAGCACCGGCACGCCGCCCGCCGCGGCGATCGCGGCGATGGCGTCGTGCGGGGTCGCGTGCGTCGAGGGCACATACCCCGGCTTGCCGCGACGCAGCAGATGCCGGAACGCCCACTCGATGTCGGGTGCGATGCCGAGGCGGATCAACGCCTTGCCCACGTGCGGACGCCCGAGCGCCTTCGCCTCCGCGCCCTCGCGCAGCACGTCGGCGACGGTGATGCCATAGCCCGCACGGCGTAACTGGGCGACCATCCGCTCGACGCGTTTGGCGCGCTCGGCACGATTGTGCTCGATCATCGCCTGGAGCGGCGAGTCGTCGAGCGGCACGCCGTAGCCGAGCACGTGCACCTCGTTGTCGCGATAGGTCGTGTTGATCTCGATACCCGTGACGACGCGCGCCGAACTCTCGAAGCGACCGTACGCGCTCAGCGTGTCGTGGTCGCTGATCGCAAAGACGTCGACGCGGCGCTCGGCCATGAAATCGGCGAGAGCCTGTGGTTCGAGGGTACCGTCACTCTCGTGCGTGTGAGAGTGAAAGTCAACGATCACCCGACGTCCGCATTCATGCAATGCCTCGCAAGAAGATGCGCTTGATCTCGAGCGCGCGGCCGG
This sequence comes from bacterium, assembly GCA_028869385.1. Classification (GTDB taxonomy): domain Bacteria; phylum Vulcanimicrobiota; class Vulcanimicrobiia; order Vulcanimicrobiales; family Vulcanimicrobiaceae; genus REEB354. The sequence continues at coordinate 1,061 of JAGWSR010000013.1, read as the reverse complement.
TGCTCCGGTCGACGCTCACGACGGCAGCGCAAAACTGCTTGGTGCCGGTCTTCTGCACGTTGAATCGCTCCGACATGCCCGTCAAGAAGCGGTCGAGCACGGCACCCTGCTCCATGCCGATGACGCCGTCGCTCGGGCCGGTCATCCCCACGTCGGTCAGGTAGGCGGTGCCTCCGGCGAGGATCTGCTCGTCGGCCGTCTGCACGTGCGTGTGCGTGCCGTAGATCACGGAAGCGCGGCCGTCGAGAAAGCGCGAGAGCGCCACCTTTTCGCTCGTCGCCTCGGCGTGCACGTCCACCACCACGATCGGCGTTTGCACGCGCAGGTCGTCGATCAGCGGATCGATGGTGCGAAACGGATCGTCGACCGGCGGCATGAAGGTGCGGCCCATCACGTTGATCACGCCGACGGTCGCGCCGTCGGCTTCGAACGTGCCGTAGCCGCGACCGGGCACCGTCGGCGGATAGTTCGCCGGGCGAATGACGCGGTCGGTCGCATCCAGATACGTCTTGAAGTCGCGCTTGTCGAAGATGTGGTTGCCACTCGTGATGAAGTCGACGCCGGCGGCGAACATCTCCTCGGCGGTCTGCGCGGTCAGCCCGAAGCCGCCCGCGGCGTTCTCACCGTTGGCGATACAGGCATGGATGCGGTGTTGATCCCGCACGAGCGCGACGCAGCGCTTGAGGGTGTCGCGACCGGGGGATCCGACGACATCCCCGATCAGCAGCAGGTTGAGCGGTTCTAGCGGCGAGACGAAGCCTTCGCTTTCCGTGACTTGATGAAGTAAACCAGGACCCGTGCCTCTTCGCGGAATCCCACCAAACTCTTCGATTGCGTGGGATCGCGCAGCGCTTCGATCGCGTAGAGCGCGGACTCATCCTGCGCGACGGGGTCGGCGTCGAACTGATCCTCGAGCTGCGGGCTGCGCACCAGCGCCTCGCCGAAGCGATCCGCGAAGAACGCCACCAGCAGCTCCAGCTCTTCTTTAGAGAAGCTCTCCGTGTCGCGCGTGACATGGACGAAGCTCACGGCACGATCGCTCTCGCACTCGACGCGCAACG
>JAGWSR010000113.1 GCA_028869385.1 bacterium | reverse complement strand
TCCACGAGATGCATGCCGCCCGGAACGGTCTCGGCGATCGCCGGCGCGGCGGCACCGGCGGCGACGAGCGACGCGGATGCGGCGAGGAAACTGGTGCGATTCATCTGGCTATTCCTCCGTCGATTGCGGCGACGCAAAGCCGTACGAGCGATAGATCGCGGCGGCCGTCGGCGTCGTCAGGAAGTTCACAAAGGCTTGTGCGGCGCGCGAGTGCGGAGCTCCCGTCACCGTGGCGCCGAGGTAGATGGCGCGGACGTTGTCGCGGGCGGGAATGCGCACCGCAATGAGACCGCTGTGAATGCGCTCCTGGTAGAGCGCCTCGGAGAGCCAGACCGGGCCCGCGTCGGCGCTGCCGTCGAGCAGCCACATCGGGGTCTGCCGATGGTGGATCTGCGTGAGGTGCGTCGTACCGTCGGCAACTTTGCGCTGCATGATCGTCGCGTCGAGAGCCTTACCGCCGGCTTTCTCGTAGGCGAGTTCGATCTGCCGGGCGATCCCCTCGGTCTTGGGGTTCGGCATCGACACGCGCACGTCGGCGCGGCCGAGATCGGCGAGCGTCGCGATGTGCTTCGGATTTCCGGCGCGCACCATGATTGCGAGTTCGTTCGTGGCATAGGTGACCGGAGCACCGACGAGCCCTGCGGTACGCATCGCGTCCATGCGCTTCTTGCCGGAGAGATAGACGTCGGCATGCAGCGAGAGCGTCATCTCGCCGATCCGCAGCGCGCCGTTCTCGATCTGTTGCGCGAGCAGTCCGGGCGGGAGCGTCTCGTAGAAGACGTGCTTGACCTCGGGATGCGCGTGCTGGAACGCCGCCACGAGTTCGGGCATCACGAACCACTGGTTACCGCCCGCGAAGATCACGAGATCGGCCCCCACCGGATTGCCGTGGATGTCCATGAGTTGATCGACGCACGGAACCGTGCCGTCGATCGGGGCTGGGGTGGCGCCGACGGTCAGCAGCAGAGCCGCCGCGGCGAGTGCGAGAGTGCGAAGCATGCCTTCACGCTAGGACGCAAAGATAAATAAGTCAAATTAGGGTTTCTAAATAAAATCAATAGGAACGCTTATGGATGTTACTCTCACCCAGCTCGAGGCGCTGCGCCGCCTCGCCCGCACGGGGAGCTTCAGCCGCGCGGCGCGCAGCCTCCATGTGACGCAGCCCGCCGTCAGCCAGCAGATCGCGAACCTGCAGCGAGCCCTCGGCGTGCAGCTCGTCGAGATCGTGCGCAATCGTCCGGTGCTCACCGATGCGGGCCGTTTCGTCGCCGAGCGCGCGGAGATCGTCGGGCGCGAACTCGAGACGCTCCTGCGCGAGACCAGCGACTACCGCAACGCCGAGCGCGGCGCGCTGCAACTCGCCGCCACGCTGACGATCGGCAACTACCTGCTGCCGCCGCTGCTCGCCCGCTTCATGCGCACGCGGCCGAACGTCGTACCGAGCGTCGACGTCGTGAACACGACGGCCGTCGTGCGCTTGGTCCGCGAAGGCGTCGTGCACCTTGGGCTCGTCGAGGGTCGCGTCGAGGATCCCGGGCTCGAAACGTGCGACTTCGCGCGCGATCGCATGGTGCTCGTCGTTCCCGCGCGGGGCCATCGCTTTTCGGATCGCGAGCGCGTCAACGCCGCAGAGCTCGACGGTGAGGCGTTCGTGAGCCGCGAGTTCGGATCAGGAACCCGCGATCTCGGCTACGAACTCTTGCGCGAACGCGGAGTCCGGCCGAAGCTCGTGATCGAATTTCCCGGAGGCGAAGCGATCACGCGTGCCGTGGAAGCCGGACTCGGCCTCGCCATTCTCTCCGAACGCGTGGTGGAGCGCGCACTCGCGATGCAAACGGTACGAATCGTCCCCATCACCGATCTCGATCTTGAGCGCGCCTTCACGCTCGTGCATCTGCGCGACCGCACGCTGCCGCCGCTCGCTCGCGCGTTCGGAGAGTTTCTCTGCAGCGAACACGCGCAAGGAGCATCCCCAGCATGATGAATCGCCGCGACTTTCTCGCCGCGAGCGCCGTGGCCGCCACGCAACTCGGCAAGCCACACGCGCCGCTCGTTCCCGAAGACGATCCCGCGATCGTCGTCGAGCGCGTGACCCTGCGCCGACCCGACGGCAACGTGGACGCGTACGCCGCCTATCCCAAACGCGCGAGCGCCCTCACGCCCGGCATCGTGATCTGCATG
>JAGWSR010000112.1 GCA_028869385.1 bacterium | reverse complement strand
CGCGGCGTCGTGAGCCTGCCGCACGGCTTCGGACATACGAAAGCCGGGACGCGCGCCCACGAAGCGAGCGCATATCCCGGCGTCAGTTTCAACGATCTCACCGGCGACGCGACCGACGCAGCAACGGGCAACGCCGCGCTCAACGGCATCGCCGTCACGATCGCCCTCGCGCGTGAAGGTTAGCGCTGAATGTACTGCTTCAACTATTCCTTGCCTGTTGGATAGAATCGACGATCGCACTAGTGTTGCTCGTAGCGGCAAACCACCTCGCGCCCAATCCGGGGCACTTACCGATTGGACCGTATGGCCCGCGAATCGGCCTTCATTGCCACGGCTCGATCAGTGCGCTCGGAACTTCAAACGTCTTCGGTAATGGATCGGCGACGACGGTCGTGAATATCTGGCAACTGGAGACGCGTGCATCCAACAATGCAGGCTATCTCGTGAAGGCTCACGATGGTTCGTTCTGGTACGAAAGCCCAATCGGGCTGAACTACCAACGTCTATCGGCCGAAGAGTGGTCCGACATCATCAACAAGGATGTGACGATCACGGCTTGCTTCAACGCAGATCTCGCCATTTAGGCTGATTCGACGTACGTTGTAGGCGGACTGAGCCTCGAAATGCAAGCAGCCTACGCCGGTTCGGCGCAGGCAGCTTGCATTTCTCGAATGTCGCGCGTTAGCGCTTGCCGTACTTCTCTTCGAGGTAGGCGATAATCTTATCGTCGTCGTCGGCGATCTTCACGTCGCCGTCGGTCATCGACGGAATGCCGGTGACGCCGAATATCTCCTTGCAGATCGTGCGCTGCGCGTGGTCGTGCGGCACGTTGACGACTTTGTAGTCGAGGAGCATATCGGTCAGCTTGGCGCGGACGCGCGCGCAATAGGGGCACCACTCGGCTTGATAGAGGACGATGTTCGTATCGGTCATGCGTCGCATAACCCAAGGCAAGCGAGGGGTGTTGCACGCGGCTGTCACGAGCAGGCCGGGCCGCGCGCTTGACCAAGGGAGTTCGCGAGGAGACGAAACCGATGGGCATGGGTTCGATTCGGCGCGACGATCCGCTGGTGCGGGTGGCCTTTCCGGCCTCGCTCGCGATCCATCTGGCGATCGCCGCCCTCATTCCGGCGATCGTCGTGGTGCAGAGCAGCGGCCCGGCGATCGAGACGATCTCGTTTGCGCACGTGATCAGCGTGAGCGCGCCGACACCGCACCCCGAGCGTGCGCCCCTCGCCGCCGCACCGTCGCGCGCCGCGATTCCAAACGTAGCCCGCACGACCCCGGCGCCGCATGCTCGCCGGGCGAGCCGCCGACCGGAGACGCACGCGACGAGCGCCGCGCGCAGCGCCGCACCCATGGTAGCGGCCGAGCACGCGGGCAGCGCCGTGGCGACGCCCGCCGACCACGCGTTGCCATCGGCTGCCGCAAGCCCGCCCGCGCAGACGACGACCGTCGCCAGCACGGAGAGCCGGCAAAAAACCGGCGGCTATCTGCCCCTCGGCGCCGAGCAACCCGATCCCGTGCTCGATCCGACCGTGCTGCAGCGCCTGAGCGCGCTCGCAGTGCACGTAAAACTGCTGGTGACCGTCGACGAGAGCGGTCGCACCAAGCGCGTCGCCTTCGTACCGCCGCTCGACGACGCGACCGAAGCGCGCATTCGCGCGATGCTCGCGAGCGCGTCGTGGGATCCGGCGGTCTGCGGCGCGGGCGTGCCCTGCGAGGGCACGGCAACGATCAGCCTGTAGCCTCGCGCACGAAGATCGCGTTCGGCCACGGCGCGCGAACGGTGAATCCGAGATCGGCAACGCCGATGCGTGCAACGCGCTCCGATGCCGCATCGGCGAACAGGATCGCCCGCGCGCACGCGCGCCGCAGCATCGCGCGCACCGCGCGCCACTCGCGCATCGCGAAGCGATCGCGTGCGAAGCGTGCGGCCACGAGCGCGAGCGGAGCATCGTTCCACGTGCCCACGACTTCGAGCACGCCGCGCCGTTCCAGCGGGCGCGTCGGCGGCGCGGGCAGATAGCGATCGTACACGTGCTGCACGCGAAACGCTCCACGCCACAACAGCGCCTCGCCGCCGCGATAGGCCCAACCGCACGCGAATTGCGTGGCGAGCGCAAAGGCGTCGCCCTCGTCGACGCCATGCAAGCAGATGAAGGGTGCGGCACTCGCGGCGATGCGTTCGGCGAGATGTCGGCGGCTCACGCCACGGGCCGGGTCGCTCGCGATCGCGAGCAGGTCGCTCGCGTCTAGAGAATCGATTTTCCGAGGCCCGAGCAGATCAGGCCGACGGCGAGCGCGGCGGTTTGATTGCGCGTGTCGAGGATCGGATTGATCTCGACCATCTCCATCGAGCGCAAACGCCCCGATTCGTGCGCGATCTCCATCGCGAGGTGCGCTTCGCGGTAACTCAAGCCGCCCTTCACGGGCGTCCCCGTACCCGGCGCTTCGCTCGGATCGATACCGTCCATGTCGAACGACATGTGGATCGGACGTCCGCCCGCGCCGGCGATCGCGACGGCCTCTTCCATCACGCGCGGCATGCCGAGTTTATCAACGTCGGTCATCGAAAACGCGCGCACGCCGGACTCGCGCAGCAAACGCTTCTCGATTTCATCCACGTCGCGCAGACCGATCTGCACGGTGGTCTGTGGCAGCGCGTAGCCGTTCTTGAGCGCGAACCAGAGCGGCATGCCGTGCACGTTGCCGGTCGGCGAGCTCTCCGGACTGTTGATATCGGCGTGCGCGTCGATCCAAATGACGCCGGGAGCCGCGGTGCGCGCGCGCGTGAGTCCGGCGAGCGTGCCCATCGCGATCGAGTGATCGCCGCCGAGCACGATCGGCAATCCGCCGTCCACGATGCTGCGCTCGACCAAGCCGGCCAACTCGTCGCAGACGCGCTGGATGACGGCGAGATAGTTCGCCGAGGGATCGTCGTTGTCGAGCGCTTCGCGAATCGGCACCTGCAGGTTGCCGTGATCCACGATCTCCGGAATGCCGAGCGCGCGCAAGCGATCGTGCAGCTTGGCGTAGCGGACGGCCGAGGGGCCCATGTCCACGCCGCGACGGCTGGCGCCGAGGTCCATGGGAACGCCGATGATATCCACGCGCGTCTCGCGCGCTTGCAAGGTCGAGCTCACGGGGAACTCTGCTTCGAAGCCCGCAGCACGATCACCCGCAGTATCCCGGCGATGGGAACCGCGAGCAGCATGCCGAGCACGCCGCCCAGTTCGGCTCCGATCAAGATCGCAAGCAGCACCATGAGGGGGCTCAACTTGACCTGGCTGCCCACGATGGTCGGCGCGATCAGGTGCCCCTCGATCTCATAGATGCCCACGAAGAGGCCCGCGACGATCGCCGCGTTCACCCAGCCGTTATTCGCAAGCGCGATCCCGACGGCTGGGATAAACGTGAGGATCGCGCCGACGTATGGGATGAGATCGCCGAACGCGGCGAGCAGCCCGAGCAGAAACGCATAGCGCACGTGCATCGCGAGCAGCGCGATCGTGAGCATCACGCCCACGCAGAGCGCGACGAGCAACTGTCCGCGAATGAACCCGCCGAAGATGCGATCCACGTCGCCGAGAAACGCGAGCACGTCGTCGCGGCGCTCGTCGGGAATCAAGCGCAGCATCGCCGCGCGCAGACGCGCGAGATCGAGCAGCAGATACGCCGAGAGCAGCGGCACCACGACGAAGGTGGCGACGGCGGCGAATGCGCCGAGCGCGACGCTCATCACGCGTCCGACGGTTTCGAATCCGTGCTCGCGAAGCCACTGCGCCGCCGCGACGGGGATCTGCAGCACCTCGTCGCGGGCCGAATCGGGGAGGCGCGAGAGTATGGGATTATTCGGATCGCTCAGGTACGCGTTGATCGAGGCCGCGAGTTGCGGCCAATTTCGCACCAGGTCGCTCACGTCGCCCGCGATGCGCGGAATCACGAGCCAACCGGCGATCGCAAGCGCGACGGCGAGCGTCGCGTAGACGACGGCGATCGCCGCGACCATCGGCATCCGGCGCGCGAGTCGCGAGACGAGCGGGTAGATGAGATAGGTAAAGAAGACGGCGCCGATCGCGATGTACACCACCGGCGCGATGCGCGCGAGGAATGCGAGCACGAGGCTTCCGAGGTAGAGCGCGAGCGCGAGGAGCAACAGCAGCTTGAGCGCGTAGGTCACGCGCGCCTCGGTGACCCAGCTCCACGGGTCGCGCTCGCCCATCAGCGCTCGTTCGCCGCTTCGATCGCGCGCGAGGGCCAGATGCGCTTGAGCGTCCAGGTCAGGGTGTTGGCGGCGACGTTCACCAGGGGCTTGAGCGCGCGCCAGCCGGCGCCCGCGTAGCCGTCGTCCACGTCGAGCACGAACATGAAGAGGCGGTGCTCGGTGGCGAGCGTCTCGCTCCACGCCCGCACGCGGTCGAGCGACTCGGGATCGCGCGCCGCGAGTGCCGCGAGGACGCCCGCATCGTCGGGCGCGTCCGCGACGATGCGGGCGAAATCCACGTAGCCGATCCGAAGCGCGCGCAGACACGCGCGATCGACGGGAGACTGCCCGAACAGGTACGCTCCGAGGGTGCCGGCATGCGCGGCGCGCGTCTTGTCGATCAATCGCGGCAGCCACGCGATGCCCTCCACGCGCTCGTTCCAGCGGCGCGGCGGTTCGGTGCGCAAATCTCTAGCGTGCATGCCTTCGAGGTTTCGGTACGAAGGCTTCAGCTTCCCCGAGTCGTAGTGAGGCGCGATGAAGGTGAAGGCGCTCACCGCGCTTCTCGTCGCGGCGACCTGCGCGCTCTCGCTCGCCGGTTGCGCGCATCGGCGCGGGCCGGCCCCCGGCCAGTTGACCCTCGGCATGGTGACCGACGTCGGCGGCCTCGGCGACCGTTCGTTCAACGATTCCGCCTATCGGGGACTTCAGATGGCGCACGCGCGCATCGGCGCGTACGTGCAGGTGTTGCAATCGCGCTCCGCCGCCGACTATCAGCCGAACCTCACCGCGCTCACCAACCTGCACTTCGACATGGTCTATGCGATCGGGTTCCTCATGGGCCTCGACCTCGATCAGGTCGCCAAGCAGCATCCGCAACAACGCTACGCGATCGTGGACGCGGTAATCGACGATCCGAACGTCGTCTCGATCACCTTCCGCGAGCAGGACGGTTCGTTTCTCGCCGGAGCGCTCGCCGCGATGGTCAGCAAGACGCATCACATCGCCTTTCTCGGCGGACAAGATATTCCGCTGATCGAGAAGTTCGAAGCCGGCTACACCGCCGGCGCCCGCGAAGTCGATCCGAACATCAAAGTGGATGTGAAGTACGCGGGCAGCTTCGAAGACGTCGCCGCGGGCAAGGAGCTCTCGAACCTGCTCTTCAACGATGGCGCCGATATCATCTATACCGCCGCGGGCAAGGTCGGCCTGGGGGCGATCGACGCGGTGAAGTCGCGCGACGGCGACTACATCATCGGCGTGGACTCCGACCAAGACGCGCTCGCGCCGGGACGCGTGCTCACCTCGATGGTCAAGAAAGTGGATGTCGCGGTCTTCGATGTCGCGCGGTCGCTGCAAGAGGGCAAGCCGATGCACGGACACGTGGAGTTCGGACTCAAAGACGGCGCGATCGGCCTGACCGATTTCCGCTACACCAAGAGCGCGATCGGCGAAGCGAATCTCGCGCGCCTCAAGGCGATTCAAGCCGCGATCGTGAGCGGAAAGATCGTGCCGCCCGACTCGCGCAAGGCGCTCGCCGCGTTCACGCCGGTGCCGCTCTGATGCCCGAACCCGCGCTCGTCCTTCGCGGCATTCGCAAAGCCTATCCCGGCGTCGTCGCCGTGGACGACGCACATCTCGAGCTCTATCCGGGCGAGATTCACGCGCTCGTCGGCGAGAACGGCGCGGGCAAATCCACGCTCTCCGCCATCGCATACGGCGAGACGCGCGCCGATGCCGGAACGGTGCGCGCGAGCGGCACCGTCGGCTTAGTGCACCAGCACTTCGAACTCGTCGGACGTTTGCGCGTGTGGGAGAACGTGCTGCTCGGACGCGAGCCGCGACGCGGGTGGCGCATCGACGAAGCCGCCGCAAGATCGCGCGTGCTCGCCGTCGCCGAACGCAACGGACTCGCAATCGATCCCAATGCGTTCGTGGAGACGCTGCCCATCGGCGTGCAGCAGCGCGTCGAGCTGCTGCGAGAACTCGACCGCGAACCGGCCGTGCTGCTGCTCGACGAGCCGACGGCCGCGCTCGCTCCCGCGGAGATCGCCTCGTTCTTCGCGACCGTGCAAGGGTTGGCCGCGCGCGGCGCGGCGATCATGATCGTCACGCACAAGCTGCAAGAGGTGATCGCCTACGCGACGCGCGTGAGCGTGATGCGGCACGGTCGCATCGTCGCGCAGATGGAGACCGCGGCCACGAGCGTCGACGAGATCGCACGCGCGATGGTCGGCGGCGAGTTGCCGAGTGTGGCCGCGCGCGCGGCGACGCAGCCGACGCCGTGCTTGAGCGTGCGCGCGCTGCGCGCGGGCTCCGGCGAGACGAGCGTCGAGGACATCGCACTCGACGTGCGCGCGGGCGAGATCGTCGGGATCGCCGGCGTCGAAGGCAACGGACAGACGACGCTTGCCGATGCGATCGCCGGCATGATTCCCTACGACGGCACGATCTCGTTTGCGAACGAAGGAGCGCAGATCGGCGTCATCCCGCAGGATCGCCACCGCGAAGCGCTCGTGATGCCGTGGAGCATCGTGGAGAACGTCATGCTCGGGCGACAGCACCGACCCGAGCTGCGCCGCGGTGCGACGCTCGACCGCGCGCACGCGCGCGCCGACGCGCAGCGCATCCAGGAACGCTTCGACGTTCGCGCCGCGACGCTCGACGTACCGGTACGCACGCTCTCGGGCGGCAATCAACAGAAGATCGTCGTCGGCCGCGCACTCATCGACGATCCGAACGTCGTGCTCGCCTACAATCCCACGCGCGGCATCGACGTCGGCGCCGCCGCGCTCGTGCAATCACGCCTGATGCAGGCACGTAACGACGGTGCCGCGGTCTTGCTGATCTCGTTCGAACTCGACGAGATCCTCGCGCTCGCCGATCGTATCGCCGTGATGTATCGCGGCCGGATCGTGGGCGAATTCGAACGCACGAACGTCGATCGCGGCGCGATCGGCCGACTCATGGCGGGACTCTCATGACGAATATGCGTCGCACGCTCGCGGGACCGCTCGGTGCGGTGGTGCTGCTCGTGGTGCTGATGTCGCTCGCGATGATCGTCGCGGGCACGAGCCCGCTCGACGGTTTTTCAGCCCTCTTCTACGGCGCACTCGGCGGGCGCAGTCAGATCGGTGAAACACTCGTCGCCACGAGCGCGCTGCTCTTTCCCGCGCTCGGCATCGCGCTCGCCTTTCGCGGCGGTCTCTTCAACATCGGCGCCGAGGGGCAACTCCTCATCGGCGCGCTCTTCGCGGGTGCGGTCGGCGCGCAACTCCACGTGGCCGGCCCGCTCGGCATCGCGCTGCTGCTCGTCCTCGGCGCGATCGGCGGCGGACTGTGGGGCGCGATCGCCGGATGGATGAAGGCGCGCTTCAACGCAAACGAGATCATCGCGACGCTGATGCTCAACTTCGTTGCCGCGTACGTCTCGCTCGCGCTGGTGAGCGGCCCGCTCAAAGGCCCGCTCGCGACCGGCGCCGAGACCGCGTGGCTCGATCAAGCCTACTGGCTGCCGACGCTGCTGCCGGGAACGCGCCTCTCGATCGGCATCCTGCTCGCGCTCGCCGTCGCCGTCGTGCTCTGGTGGCTCTTCTCGCGCACCATCTTCGGTTTCGAACTGCGCGCCGCCGGCGACGCACCCGAGGCCGCACGTCGCGCGGGCATCGATATCGGACGCATCACCTGGCTCTCGCTCGCGCTCTCCGGCGCGATCTCCGGCGTCGGCGGCGCGACGATCGTCACGGGCGAACTCCATCGCTTCAACACGCAGCTCTCGCCGGGATACGGTTTCACGGCGATCGCCGTGGCGCTCGTCGGCGATCTGCAACCGCTCTGGATCTGTCTCGCGGCCTTCGGCTTCGGCATTCTCGAAGCGGGCGGACTCGCGATGCAGGCAAGCGCCCAGGTACCCAAAGACGCGATCCACGTGATCGAAGGCCTCATCATCCTCGTGCTCGCCGCGCGGCGCTACGTCGCGGCTCGCGCAGAAACGACGGCAGTGTAACGCATGGCGGTTCTTCTCATCTCGCTCGTCGCGCTCACGCTCATCAAAGCGACGCCGCTCATCTATGCCGCGCTCGGCGGCGTGATCTCCGAACGCTCCGGCGTCATCAACATCGGACTCGAAGGCATGATGGCGATCGGCGCGTTCGCGGCCGTGGTGATCTCGTACTATACGCGCGAGCCCGCGCTCGGGATTCTCGCGGGCATCGGTGCGGGAGCGCTCGGCGGATACGTGCTCGGCATCGCCGCGACGCGCTTCAAGGTGGATCAAATCGTCGCGGGCACGGGCATCAACCTCATCTGCGCGGGCGGCGCGGCGTACGGCCTCGTGCTCATCTACAACCAGCCCGGCGCGAGCGCGCAAGTTCCCGCGCTCGGTCGCGAGTATTGGGTGCTCGTCGCGCTCGCGTTCGTCGCGGCTGCGGCGCTGCATTGGCTGCTCGCGCGCACGCCGTGGGGCCTGCGCATCCGCGCGTGCGGCGAGAATCCGGCCGCGCTCGCGTCGGCGGGGATCGATCCGCTCGCGATGCGCGTCTACGCCGTCACGCTCTCGGGTGCGCTCGCGGGACTCGGCGGCGCGTTTCTCTCGCTCGGCGAATTGAATCTCTACTCCGACGGAATGACGGCCGGGCGCGGCTTCATCGCGCTCGCGGCGGTGATCTTCGGACGCTGGAATCCGCTCGGCGCGACGTTCGCATGCATCGCGTTCGGACTCTTCGAAGCGCTGCAATACGTGTTGCAAGGACGCATCGCGTGGCTGCCCGCCGACGCGATGCAGGCGCTGCCGTATATCGCCGCGCTCGTCGCGCTTGCCGGGATTACGGGCAAGGTGCGCGCGCCTGCAGCGGACGGCGTTCCCTATTAACGCAGTTGAATATTTCGGCGTGCGACCGATAGTGAACTAAAGATGCTGCGTCGTTTCTTCGCGCTCGTCGTCACCGCGCTCGTCGCATTCGCGCCCGCGCTTCCCGCGCGCGCGCTCGAAATGCCCGGCCCGCTGCGCGCGTTGCGCGGCGAATTGCATCGCTTGGTCGCTCGCTTGCCTGCCGCGAGCGCGATCGAGGTTCTCGATCTCTCGACCGGCCTTCGCGTCGGCTACAACGCGGGTGAGAGCATGCCGGCGGCATCGACGATCAAGATTCCGGTGATGGTCGAAGTCTTTCGGCAGATGGAGGCGGGCCGCTTCGATCTGCAGCGTCGCGTGACGCTGCTTGCGAGCGACAAGGATTACGGCTCCGGCGATCTCTGCGACGAGCCGAGCGGAACGACGTACGCGGTCGAGGATCTGCTCGCGCGCATGATCGACGTCAGCGACAACACCGCGACGAATATGTTGATCCGCCTCGTCGGCCGCGCGAACATCAACGCGACGATGCGGCGCCTCGGCCTTCGGCACACGCGACTCACGACCGACGTGCGCACCAACACCTGGTCGGTGCGGCAAGCCCTGCGCAGTTCGCCGGCCGACATGGTGCATCTACTCACCCTCATGGCCAAGCGCCAACTCGTGGACGAGTGGTCCTCGAACGAGATGATCTCGATCCTTGAGCAAGATCAAATCAACACGTTGCTCCCCGCCGCGCTCCCCGACGACGTGCCGATCGCGCACAAGACCGGCAGCTTCTTCGACACGCTCAACGACGTCGGCATCGTCTATGCGAACGACGCGCCGTACGTCATCGCCGTGATGACGACCGGCCTCCCATCGCTATCCACCGGACGCACGTTCATCCGTTCGCTCTCGCGCATGGCCTTCGCACAAGAACAACGCCTCGCATCGTGGCGCTCGCTCGTCGGCATCGCCACCTTCGCCCAAAGCGGCGGCATCATGCCGCCCGACGTCCGCTACTGGCAAAACTCCGCCTCGTCCGGCATCGGTGGAGGCGGGCGCTAACGCCGCTCTCGCGGTTGGCGCTGCGGTGCCGAGGAACGAAGTTCGACCAAACGTGTCACCCTGAGCTCGTCGAAGGGCGCCGTCCAAACGTGTCACCCTGAGCTCGTCGAAGGGCGGCGACGTACCATACCTCACGCAGCCCTTCGACAGGCTCAGGGTGACACGGTGGTCGCCGCGGCGCCGCACACACCACCGTGTCACGCTGCGCGCGTCGATGGACGGCGACGCACTATCACCTCACGCAGCCCGTCGACAGGCTCAGGGTGACACGGTGGTCATCGCGGCGCCGCACACACCACCGTGTCACGCTTCGCTCGTCGATGAGCGGCGACGCACTATCACCTCACGCAGCCCTTCGACAGGCTCAGGGTGACACGGTGGTCACCGCGGCGCCGCACACACCACCGTGTCACCCTGAGCTTGTCGAAGGGCGCCGGGGGAGGTAACCGAAGACGCTGGGCGTGCGAGATGACTCAGAAGACCGCGACCCCCGGCTCAGCGATGCACTCGCGGAGTTGTACGTCGCATTTGGGGGTCGCAAACTTTCTGATCCATTTTGGCATTGTCCGTGCTGTGCATCGGACGAGGAGACCGCGCATTGGAACGAGCTCGCGTCTCGGGTGCCCACGTTGACGGAATCCGAAATTCACGGAATCACGAGCGATATCGCGACGATCGCCGGCTGTCGCGAAGATCTCTTCGTCTTCGCGCCGCGAGTGCTCGAACTCGCCTGCCAACCTTCGACGTCGCTCGATCTCGAGCATTACTTCAATCAGTTGCTCGCACCCGATGCGCCGCGACCGAGCCCGCACGAGGCCGACGCCTTGCGGCGCTTCTTCACGCTCCAATGGTCCGCGCTCGAAGACGAGCCACTTCCGAGCGGTCCGTACGGCCCCTACGAAATCGCCATTCCTACCGCGGCGCTCACCCGCAACATAGAACGATATCTGGCGATGGTATCCAACGAAGCCGCTCTCCAGCGAATCAAAGCGAGCCTCGACAGCGAGTTCTGGCATCACTTCGACGATTCGCAGCACGAACGTATGAAGCGGTGGTTTCAATCATCACGCAGCCCTTCGACAGGCTCAGGGTGACACGTTTGGACGCAGCCCTTCGACAGGCTCAGGGTGACACGAGGCTCAGGGTGACACGTGCTACTAACCAATCCTCATAGACCCGACGATGCGTAGCTCGGTGGAGCGGCGCGGCTCGATTGGGAGGTGTCTGATTTTTTGGCCTTCACAGGAGGTGAACTTCAAAACATGTTCTGCCAAAAAATCAGTCAAGCAAAAACCCCGCACGAGGCGGGGTTTTTGCGTCCTCCCAATCGAGTTGCGCCGCTCCACCGAGCGGCGCCAGCGCACACACGCGGCTACTAGGCCGAGACTTTTGCTCCGTATGTGCGGGTGAGCCATGAGGCGAAGGCGGGCTCTTGGCCGCGGACGGCGCGTTGGTAGATTTCGGAGAGTTTGCGCGTGATCGGGCCGACGGTGCCGGTGCCGACGGTGCGGCGGTCGATCGTGCCGATGGGCGCGATGCCTGCGGCGGTTCCGGTGAAGAAGAGTTCGTCGGCGGCGTAGAGTTCGCCGCGATCGATCGAGCGCTCCACGACCTCGATGCCGTTGCTCTCGGCGATCGTCATGATCGCACGGCGCGTGCAGCCTTCGAGCACGTTCTGCGACGGATCGGGCGTGTAGAGTTTGCCGTGACGCACGAGGAAGAGGTTCTCGGCGCTGCCTTCGGCCACGTGGCCGTCGTGCGAGAGCAGGATCGCTTCGTCGAAACCGTTGGTGATCGCTTCGCTCTTCGCGAGCGCGGAGTTGACATAGAGACCGGTGATCTTGGCGCGCGGCGGAGCCATCGTGTCGTCGGCGCGGCGCCACGAGCTCGTGCAGACGTTGAGCGCCTTGTTCGGATCGAGATACGTACCGAAGGGCACGGGAATGATCGCGAAGTGATCCGGCACATTGTGCAGGCGCACGCCGATGTCTTCGGCCGCTTTGAAGATGCACGGACGCATGTAGATGTCGGTCTCGAACGCGTTGCGCTTGGCGAGTTCGACGGTCATCGCGATCAGTTCGTCAACGCTATACGGAAGCTCCATGAGGAGAATCTTGGCGGAGATCTTCAGGCGGTCGTAGTGCTCGCGCAGGAGCACGAGATACAACTCGCGATCCTCGGCGTTCCAATACCCGCGAATGCCTTCGAAGCATCCGGTGCCGTATTGCAGGCCGTGCGTGAGTAGGCCGACTTTGGCTTCGTCGTACCGGCGGAATTCGCCGCCGGAGAAGACGGTCGTCGCTGAAAGATCCACGATCGCTTAAGACTCCTTAACGTTTTACGTTGCCGCTTTGCTAGAAACGGGCGAACCGTTCAAAGGTTGCCGTCTCGGGAGCGGCGCACCTCTACCACGCGATGGCGAAGCTCCTGGAGGTCTTCCTCGTCTTCTTGAGGTTGGGCTGCACCTCGTTCGGCGGACCGGTCGCGCACCTCGCATACTTTCATCGCGAATTCGTCGCGCGACGCCGCTGGCTCGACGATGCCGCGTTCGGCGAGTGCGTCGCGCTCACCCAACTCCTTCCCGGACCGGGAAGCTCGCAAACGGGCATGCTCGTGGGATGGCTCGCGGCCGGACCGCTCGGCGCGCTCGCCGCGTGGATCGCCTTCACGCTGCCGTCGGCCGCCGCGATGACGGCGATCGCGCTCCTCGCGCCGCACGGATCGCTGCACGCGGGTGCGCAGCACGGCCTGCTCGTCGTCGCGGCGGCGGTCGTTGCTTCGGCGATCGTGACGATGCGCACCACGCTCGCGCCCGACACGGCGCGCCTCGCATTCGCGCTCGCCGTCTTTGCGCTCGTGCTCGCGCTGCCGTTACCCATCGTGACACCGCTCGCAATCGCCGCCGCCGCCGCGTGCGGCGCGCTGCTCCTCTACGGTCGCATTCCGACGAACGCGCCGACACTCGATCTGCGCGTCTCCAGGCGCGCGGGAACCATCGTGTTCGCGCTCTTTCTTGCGGCGTTCGTCGCGCTCGCGGCGTGGGCTGCACACGGTGCGCGCGACGCGGCGCTCGCGCAGACGCTCTTTCGCGTGGGCAGCCTCGTCTTCGGCGGCGGACACGTCGTGCTGCCGCTGCTTCAAACGCAGGTCGCGTCGGCGGGCCTCGTCGACCAGCGCGCGATTCTGAGCGGGTACGCGGCCGCGCAGGCGATGCCCGGGCCGCTCTTCACCATCGCCTCGTATGTCGGCGCGCGCGCGCTCGGCTCGGTGCAGGGCGCGCTGCTCGGCACGCTCGCGATCTTCGCGCCCTCGTTCTTTTTGCTCGTCGGCGTCGCGCCGTTCTATCGCACGCTCGCGTCGAACGAGCGCTTCCGCGCGGCGCTTGCCGGAGCGAACGCGGGCGTGGTCGGCCTGCTCGCCGCCGCACTCGTTACGCCCATTCTCGCGACCGCCATTCACTCGTTCGCCGACGTCGTCGTCGCGATCGCGGCATTCTTTGCGCTCCATGTGGCGAAGCTCCCCGCGTGGAGCGTCGTCATCCTCGGCGCGCTCGCCGGTTTCGTCCTCGGAGGTTGATCATCGTGCGTCGTCTCATTCCGCTCTTCGCGCTCGCCCTCGCGCTCGGCGCCGCCGCGCTCTCCGCGACGCGCCTGCCGACGAATTGGCTCATCGCCGCACCGACGGGACGCGTGGCGACCACCGGAACGATGCCGCAAGGTCTCGCGCTCTCGCCCGACGGCACCAAACTCGCCGTGATCGATGCAGGCTTCAATCCGCCCGCGCTGCGTGTGCTCGCATCGAGCGATCTGCACACGCTCGAGGTGATCTCGCTGCGCGACGGGTTCGGAACGCCGGTGTGGGCGGGGAACGATCGCGTCCTCATTCCCGGTGCCTCGACGAACGCGATCCTCGACGTCGATCTCGCGTCCCATCGCATCGGAACGCGCACGCTCGATCGCGGCGGACGCTGGGTCTCGGCGCTCGCGACCGACGGCGCGCGCATCGCCGTCGCGTACGACTTCACCGATCAACTCGGTTTCGACTTCGGCAAGCACCGCGCGCGCGGCATCGTCGCGACCGGAGCGCATCCGGGCGCCGTCGTGCTTGACGGATCGCGCATCTTCGTCGCGAATCGCGGGGCCTCGTCGCTCACGGTGAGCGTCGACGACGCGCGCGTCTCGCGGCTCGCGACGATTCCGGTGGATCTGCATCCGAGTGCCCTCGCGCTCTCGGCGGATCGCACGCGACTCTACGTCGCCTGCGCGGATGCCGACGTCGTGGACGTCGTGGATACCGCGAGCGAGCGCGTCGTGGAGCGCATCGCGGTCGGCTTGCCCCAAGGTCCCGGCGCGTCGCCCAATGCCCTTGCGCTCGCACCCGACGGTACGCTCTACGTCTCGCTCGGCGCCGAGAACGCGATCGCCGAGATTCGCAACGACCGCGTCGTCGCACGCATGCCGACGGGCTGGTACCCGACCGGCATCGCTGCGAACGCGACGACCGTCTTCGTCGCCGACGGCAAGGGTGAAGAGTCGCGCGCGAATCCCGCGTTCGATCCGCGCCGTCGCGACGATCCGAGCTACGTCGCAGCCGCTCTCGTCGGCTCCGTGCGCGCAATCGCGCGCGGCGCCTTCGGGCCGCAGAGCACCGCGCGCGTGCTCGCCGATATTCCGCGGCCGCAGCCGACGCCGCCGCAGACGGTCGTGCGCGCGCACGGCCCGATCCGCCACGTGATCTACATCATCAAAGAGAATCGCACGTACGACCAAGTGCTCGGCGATCTCGCGGGAGGGAACGGCGATCCGCAACTCGCGTGGTTCGGCGCGAAGGTCACGCCGAACGAGCACGCGATCGCCACGCGGTTCGGCATCTTCGACGACACGTTCACCGACGCGCAGGTGAGCGCGACCGGACACAACTGGTCCACCGCCGCCTTTGCGAACGACTATCTCGAACGCATGTGGCCGCCCGACTATGCCGGACGCCGCGATCTCTACGACTTCGAGGACGGGGCCGTCGCGAGTACGCCGCGCAACGGCTACCTGTGGGACGACGCCAATCGCGCGCACGTGGCGTTTCGCGATTACGGCGAGTTCGTCTCCGCGCCCGCGCACGCGCATCTTCCCGCAACCACGCAGATGCCCGGGCTCGTCGGCCGAATCGATCCCAAGTATCCCGGCTTCGACCTCGCGTACAGCGACGAGGCACGCATCGACGAGTGGCAGCACGAATTCGAGGGCTACGTCGCGCACGACGATCTGCCGCCGCTCGAGATCGTGCGACTTCCCAACGATCACACGTGGGGAACGCGCGCGGGCAAGCTCACGCCGCAAGCGTACGTCGCACAAAACGATCACGCGTTGGGCCGCCTCGTGGACGTCGTGTCGCATTCGCCGTATTGGAAAGATACCGCGATCTTCGCGATCGAGGACGACGCGCAGAACGGCCCCGACCACGTGGACGATCAGCGCACGACGTTCTATCTCGCCTCGCCGTACGCCGCGCCGGGCGTGCACCACGAGCACTACACCACCTCGAGCGTCGTGCGGACGATCGAACTGCTCCTCGGCCTCGCGCCGATGAGCATCTACGACGCGGTCGCGCCGCCGATGTACGATGCGTTCGCGCTCGAGCCGCGCCTGAAGCCCTACGACGTCATCGCGCCGAAGATCGACGTGCACGCAACCAACGCGAAGACGGCCTACGGCGCCGCACTCTCCGCGAAGATGGACTTCCGCCACGCGGACGACGCCGACTCGGCCGAACTCAACGATATTCTCGCGCACGCCGCGGGTATGAGGCATCCGTAATGCATCCATGGCTCCTCGCCGGCACGACGTTCTTCGCGTCGGCGGTCGAATTTGTCGAAGCCGCGACGATCGTGCTCGCCGTCGCGTACACGCAAGGCGTGCGCGCCGCACTGATCGGCACGTTCGGCGCCACGGTCGCGCTCGTCGCCTTCGTCGCGCTCGGCACGCCGCTACTGCTCAACACCGCCGCGCTCGCGCACATCGAAGTGATCGTGGGACCGTTTCTCGTGCTCTTCGGCATCGCGTGGCTGCGCAAGGCGATCTGGCGTTACGCCGGCCGCAAGGCGCAGCACGATGAGGCCGCGATCTTCGCGCGGGAGGTCGCCGAACTTCGCGCCGATCGCGGACATCACCGCGGCATCGCGGTCGCGTTTCAAGGCGTCTTCGTCGAGGGGCTCGAGGTGGCCGTGATCGTCGTCACATTCGCCGCTTCGACGCCGCACGCGCTCGCGTGGACGGCGGGCGGAGCGCTCGTCGCGCTCGCGGCAGTCGTCGCCGCGGCACTCGCATTCCGCGCACCGCTCGCGCGCGTGCCCGAGAATGCACTCAAGAGCATCGTCGGTGTGATGCTGCTCTCGCTCGGCACCTACTGGACCGGCGAGGGCGCGGGCCTCGCATGGCCGCTGGGCGATACGACGCTCTTCGCCTTTATCGCCGGGTTCGCGCTCATCGGCGCGCTGCTCGTGGGGGTACACCGCCGTGCGGCTCGTGCGTGAGATCTACGACTTCATCACCGGCGGCTCGTTCGTCACGCCCGTCGGCCTCGCGCTCGCTCTCCTTGCCGTACTGCTGCTCCCGCACTTCCGGCTGGAGAGCTTCGTGCTCGTCATCATCGCAACGGTCGTCGCGAGCACGTTCGAACGCATCGCGTAGTGCTTGGTGAACCAAGTGCATCCAGGGCTTGCTTCCTACGAGTTAAAGTACCAGCTTAACCTCGATATTGCTTGCACTTTACAGTAAGGAGAGAACACGCGCATGGCCTCAACCCCTGCGTCCTCCGGCAATCGTTGGTCAATCGCCCTTGCCGGCGTCCTCGTGATGCTCTGCCTCGGAACGGTCTACTCCTGGAGCATCTTTACGAACTCCCTGATCGCCGGGTTCAACTGGTCGACGCAAGACGCGACGATCCCGTTTGAAACCGCGATCTTCTTCTTGGGTCTCGGCGCAGTCTTCGGCGGTCGCTGGCAAGACCGCGTCGGCCCGCGCACGGTCACGATCGTCGGCGCGATCACGTGGGGCGTCGGCGTGCTGCTCGCCGGCCTCGGAACGCAGGCGCTCGGCAAATGGTGGATGGATCTCACCTACGGCGTGATTGCCGGCTTCGGCAACGGCATGGCGTACGTCACGCCGGTCGCAATGGTCACGAAGTGGTTTCCCGATCGTCGCGGTCTCGGCAGCGGCATGGTCGTGATGGGCTTCGGTCTCGGTGCGTTCGTGTACAACCAGGTCATCACGCGCTTGGGCATGTACGCCGCCGCCGCAAAACCCGCGCTCGCGTACGTGAAGGCGCGCGACGCGGCCATCAAAGGCGGCACGACGTTCGACCCCTCGCAATTCCAACTCTCGCCCGACGTGATGCACGGCGTGATGATGCTCTTCATCGTCTCCGGCATCGTCTTCATCATCATCGGCGGTATCGCCGCGATGGCGCTGAAGAACCCGCCGGACAACTACTCGGTCGCGGGGGCCGTCGCCACCGCCGCTTCGCACACGCCGAGCTACACGCCGAGCCAAGCGCTCGCGATGCCGCAGCTCTACGGCCTGTGGCTGCTGCTCTTCCTCAACGTCACCGCCGGCATCTTCGTCATTTCGAACGCGGTGCCGATGATCAGCGAGTTCTCCGGTGCCGGCGCCGCTACCGCAGCGCTCTGGTACGGCTTGATCGCGGTCTTTAACGGCCTCGGCCGCTTCTTCTGGGGCTCGATCTCCGACCGCATCGGGCGCGGCATGACCTATACGGTGATGTATCTCGTACAGGTCGTGATCTTCTTCGTCGTCGGACACCTCGCGGGACTCGGCGGCGTGATAACCTGCTTCGCGATCGTGCTGCTCTGCTACGGCGGCGGCTTCGGCGTGATGCCGTCGTTCAATGCCGACTTCTTCGGCACGAAGTACATGGGACAGATCTACGGATTCATCCTCACGGCATGGGGCCTCGGCGGCGTCGTCGGACCGTTCATCGCCGGATTCGTGAAGGACAAGACGGGATCGTACACGAGCGCGCTCGTGTGGATCGCGGTGATGCTCATCGTGGCCGCCGTGATTCCGTTCTTCGTGAAGAAACCCGAAGCAAGCGCCGCCTAAACACGCGACGCCACCTTCGTGAAACGAGCGCGGCCGAGGTGCATGCACCTCGGCCGCGCTCGTTCTTGCGTGACGAACGATCAGATGGTATCGGCGTCGTAGATGATGCGAATGGTTCCCACGCGACGATCGCGCGCGAAGAGCCCGACGGAGAGATCGTTGTACACGATGCCGGTATCGCGCGCGTAGGTAAAGATGCCCCACGGGCGCGTCGCGCCGCGCGCGAGCGTGCAGCCGCCGCGCTCGAACGCGTCGTACGGCGAGCGCGCGGGCAACGCGTCGGCCTCGCCGCCGAGCCCGACGCGCGAGCAGCGGAGGCTAAGCGCGTCTTCGAAGAATCGTTTGATACGATTGTGGTTGAGATCGGTGACGTGATCGCCGGTCCACGCCTGGCGACACTCGTGGTAGTGACCGAAACAATACCCGTTGAGATCCACCGCGAACATCGCTTTGATCGCGGGATCGGTCGGAACCCAACGGTCGATGATCGCGTTGATCTCCGCCTCGACGGCGCGGTCGTAGCGCGTGGCGAATTTCGGCGGATCGAATCCCGTCTGCGGCACCTTCGAAACGTCGAAGAGGCGCGCGAGCGACGCGATCTTTTCGCCGACGAGCGGTTCGTAGGCGGTGTCGGTGCAATCGGCGAGCGTGACCTCGCCGCGATCGAGCGCGCGAGCGAACGCATCGTCCATCTCTTGCGCGAGCGCGAGACCCCATTCGCGCAAACGCTCGGCGAAGATCCCGAGCTTGCGTCGCGCGACGAGATCGTGCGCACGTCGCCCCACGTTCGCGAGCTCGATGCGCCGCGTGTCGGTCGCCGTCGCGGCGGACGCGTCGATGGACGTCGTCGTGCGCTCGAGTTCTTGAAAGAGCGCGCCGAAGCTCTCGGCTTGCGCCTGCGCGTGCTCGGCGACGTCGTGTGCGCGCCCGACGGAGCGTTCGACGACGCCGAGCAGCCGATCCACCGAAGCGTCGGTCGCGTGCGCTTGCTCCTCGACTTCGTGCGTGCGTTCGTTCGCGCTGCCCGCACCGCCGCGCATCCGTTCGCCGTGCTCGGCGATCGCCGCGAGTACGGCGCCCACGTCGTTGGTGGCGAAATGCGTGCGGTCGGCGAGTTTGCGAATCTCCGATGCTATCACCGAGAAGCCGAGGCCGGCCTCGCCCGCATGCGCGGCCTCGATCGCCGCGTTGAGCGCGAGCAGATTCGTCTCGGCCGAAACGTCGTCCACGAGCCCGAGGATCTCGCCCGCGCGCTCGAGCGCCGAGGTCATCTCGCCGACGACCGACTGCACCGATTCGACGTCGCCGCGCAGCGTTTCGAGCGATGCCACCGACGATGCGAGCGCCTGCGCCGGCGCACGTACTTCGCCGCGCAGGTCGTCGGAGAGCGATTCCATCTCGCCCGCCGAGCGATGCAGTTCGCGCGCGGCATCGAGCGATTCGTTGAGCGCGCGCTGCGTGGCGAGCAGCGAGGACTTCAGTTCGCCGACATCGCTTGCGATGGACTTCCAAATGAAGCTGTTGCGCCCGACGGCAACGGCGAGTTGCATGATGGAGCCGAGCAGGTCGCGTTCGGCGGCAGCGAAGCGCTCGGCAAAGCGATGGACCGCGCGCGCGAGTACGCCGTCGGCCTCGCGCAGCGCGTCGGTCTCACCCGCCGCGACGCACGCGATGCGCTCGGCCAGCGGCACGCTCCACGTCGCCGGGAGGTCGGCGGTGGCGGCCGCGCTGGTGCGATAGCCGCGCGCCAGCGCCTGCGTGCGCGCGAACATCCCGGCGAGGTCGAGCGACGATGCGTCACTCGCATTTCGCGCCGCGCGCTGCGCGAGCGTGTCCAGGTGCGCGAACGCGGAGGTGAGCGACGGAACGAAGGCCTGCTGCTGCTCCGCGGTCACGGCGATGCGCTCCACCGCGTCGTCGAATCGCGCGACGACGCCGTCGAGCCGCTCCACGCCCTCGCGCACCGCTCGCGTATCGCGCACGAGCGCGCGCACCGCACCGTCGGCCTGGCCCGTCGCCTTGGTCATGCGGTCGGTCGAGGCGGCGAGTTGTTTGGCGATCTGCTCGACGTCGTGAACCGACTGCTTGGTGGATTCGGCGAGCTTGCGCACCTCGTCAGCAACGATGGCGAAGCCGCGGCCCTCGTCACCCAGGTGCGCCGCTTCGATGCGCGCGTTCGTCCCGAGTAGGGCGGCCTGGCGCGAGATGCGCGCGACGCCGTTGACGAATTCGAGCAAGCCGCTCGCGCGCTGCTGCATGGTGCGCGCCGCGGCCGCGACCGCCGCGATCGCATCCGCGAGCGTGTCGATGCGCGTTCCGGCGAGCGCCGTTCCCGCCTCGCCCGAGGCCGCGCGGGCGTCGTGCGCGTCGCGGCCGAGCGCGAAAGCAACCTCGGCGGTCGCGGCGGCGCGAGCTCCCGCGGCCGCGAGCGCGCTCGATGCGTGTTCGATCAATCCAGCGTAGGCGCGCGCATCCTCACGGGCGCGCTCGACCTGCTCGGCATTGCGTTCGACCGCGGCACGCGCGTCGTCGACGACGGCGCCGAACGCGGCGAACTCGCGTGCGAACGCGCTCGCGAGCGCTCGGCACGCGGCGGTCAACTCGAGGCTCTCGTTATCGAGTTCCTGGGGGACTTGCAGCGCCGCGCCGAAGTCGCCCGTACCGGCGATATCATCGAGCCAGATTGCGAGAACGGACTCCATCGCTGCCGTCCCCGACGCAACTAGAGTGCCCACCCTATGTGTTTCGGTACTACATCCCGGGTAATCAAGGAGCATAGATGGCCAAGACTACGATGGATCTGACGGCGCTCGTCAGAGGGGCCGCCGACATTGATGTGTCCGAACGCATCGGCCTGCTGCCTAACGTCGCCTCGGAACGCACCAAGCACTTGAAGGGCCGCGTCGCCGGCGCCAAAGCCGTCACCAGCGTGTGCGGCTACTGCGCGGTCGGCTGCAGCACCCTCGCGTACGTCAGCGACGACGGCAAGCTCCTCGATGTCGAGGGCAACCCCGACAGCCCCATCAACGGCGGCCATCTCTGCCCGAAGGGCTCGGCGCTCTTCGGCCTCACCGTGAACGACCAGCGCTGGACGACGGTCAAGTACCGGGCACCCTACTCGGATCGCTACGAAGAGCGCCCCCTCGCGTGGGCGCTCGAGCGCATCGCGCAGTTGGTCAAGAAGACGCGCGAAGAGACCTTCGTGCGCGAGAAGGACGGCAAGCGCGTCAACCACACGCTCGGCATCGCCTCGCTCGGCGGCGCCACGTTCGGCGTGGAAGAGAATTACATGCTGGGCAAGTTCATGCACGCGCTCGGCGTCGTCTCGATGGAAAACCAAGCGCGAATATGACACTCCTCGACGGTGCCGGGTCTCGGCACCTCGTTCGGTCGCGGCGGCGCGACGGTCTGGGTTCCCGATCTTCAAAACGCAGACTGCATCTTAATCGAGGGCTCCAACTTCGCGGAGGCTCACCCGGTCGCGTTCCGCTTCGTGATGAAAGCGAAAGAGCGCGGCGCGACGATCATCCACGTTGATCCGCGCTTCACGCGCACGTCGGCCGTAGCCGACATCTACGCGCCGATTCGCAGCGGCACCGATATCGCATTCCTCGGCGGCATCATCAACTACGTGATCGCGAACGACAAGATCTTTCGCGAGTACGTCGTCGCCTACACCAACGCGAGCTACATCGTCGGCGAAAATTTCAAAGACACCGAAGATCTCGACGGACTCTTCTCGGGATACGACGAGGAGAAGCGCGCCTACGACACGAGCACGTGGGCCTTCGAACGCGACGCCGACGGCGTGATCCGCAAGGATCCCACGCTCGAGCACCCGCGCAGCGTCTATCAGCTGCTCAAGCGTCACTTCGCGCGCTACACGCCCGAGATGGTCGAGCGCACCTGCGGCACGTCGAAGGAGCAGTTCCTCAAGATCGCCGAGACGCTCGCGAAGAACAGCGGTCGCGAACGCACGACGGCGTTCGCCTACGCGGTCGGCTGGACGCAGCATACCGCGGGCGTGCAGTTCATCCGCACGGCGGCGATTCTGCAGACGCTGCTCGGCAATATGGGTCGCCCGGGCGGCGGCATCATGGCGCTGCGCGGTCACGCGAACATTCAAGGCGCGACCGATATCCCGACGCTCTACGATCTGCTGCCCGGCTATCTGCCGATGCCCTCGGCCTTGCGCGAAGAGCAGACGCTCGCGCAGTATCTCAAGAACACGACCAAGCCGACCGGCTGGTGGGCGAATACGCCGAAGTACATGATCTCGCTGCTCAAGGCATTCTACGGCGAGAAAGCGACGGCCGCGAACGACTACTGTTACGAATATCTGCCACAACTCATCGGCGATCACTCGATGCTGCCGACGACCTTCGCGATGAAGGACGGCGCGGTCAAAGGCTACTTCGTGATCGGGCAAAACCCGGGCGCGTCGGGCCAGAACGCCGAGCTCGTACGCGCCGCGATGGAGCGACTCGAGTGGTTCGTGAACATCGACAGTTACGACAACGAGACCGTCTCGTTCTGGCGTCGCGAGGGCGCCGATCCGTCGAAGATCGCGACCGAAGTCTTCTTCTTGCCCGCCGCGACCGTGCTCGAAAAAGAGGGCACGATGGTGCAGACGAGCCGTCTCTTGCAGTGGCACGATAAGGCCGTCGAGCCCGCGGGCGAGAGCAAGAGCGACGCTTGGTACTTCAACTGGTTCATGCTGCGCATGAAAGAGCTCTATGCGGGCTCGACCGATCCGAAGGATCGTCCGATTCTCGACACCACCTGGGCGTACGAGCACGACGATCCGCACGAGCGCGCGAAGGGCGAGCCGTCGGTCCTCAAAGTGCTGCACGAAATCAACGGCTTCACGGTCGCCGACGGCGAGCACGTCGCCACGTTCGCCGACCTCAAAGACGACGGATCGACCGCGAGCGGCTGCTGGATCTACGCCGGCGTCTGCCCCGACAAGCAGACGAACCGCGCGCGCAATCGCGACGCGAGCGGCGAGTACACCGCGCTCAACTGGGGCTACGCGTGGCCCGCGAATCGCCGCACGCTCTACAATCGCGCGTCGGCCGATCCGGACGGCAAGCCGTGGAGCGAACGCAAGAAGTACGTGTGGTGGGACGAGGCCAAGGGCGAATGGACCGGCATCGACGTGCCGGATTTCCCCAAGACCAAAGCGCCTACGACGCCCGCGAACAAACATGCGAGCGGCATGGACTTTCACAGCGGCGCCGATCCGTTCATCATGAACGTTGACGGCGTGGCGCAGCTCTTCGTGCCCTCGGGCCTGAAAGACGCGCCGCTGCCGGCCCACTACGAACCGTTGCAGTCGGTCGTGGAGAATCCGATCTACGCACAGCAGAGCAATCCGCTGATGCGCGAGTGGATCCGTAGCGACAACGCCTATAACAAGCCGATCGACGCCGAGTATCCGTACGTCTTGACCACCTATCG
>JAGWSR010000111.1 GCA_028869385.1 bacterium | reverse complement strand
TGTACTTCTCCACCGCCTCGACGCCGTTCTGGGCCTCTCCAACGACTTCAAAGCCGTTCTTCGAGAGAATCCCTTTGATCATCATCCGCATGACGACGGCATCGTCGACGATGAGGACTCGCTTGCTCATCCGCTGCTCCCAAGACGAAGTGAAAAGTGTCGCGGAGCACCTAAACTGCCCCACGTCATCCTCTAACCTGAATCGGCCGAAGGACGACTCTACTTTATGGATCGCTTAGGCTAATCCCCGGCTCCGGAGGTCGGCCTGGCGTTTGTTGATGAACTCGACGATCGCCTGATCCTCTTCGGGGCGCATCCCCTGGAAACGCAGGCCGTGCGAGTGCTTCCCCGAGGCCTTGATCGTCTCGTGGCGCATCACCTCGCCGAGCAGCGTCAGCGATGCGTCGCTGCGGAGTTGAAGTTGTACCTCCACCTTGGTGTGGAGCTTCAGCGGCCGGTCGAGGATCAGCGAGCAGCCGCCCCGGCTGATGTCGCGAATCGTCGCGCGCGCAAACTCTCCCGTGCCGATCCCGCCCGGCGCGAAGCGCCAGCCCCCGCTCACGAGCGCATCGAGCCGTACGCTCTGGCGCTTCTGCGCTCCGACGGCGGCACCGATCAGACTGATTCGCTTGGGCGGATCGAACTGGGTCGTGGAGCCGCTCACCGCCGCGATCTTGCTCGCAGCCCGGAAGCGCCCCGACGGCGTGGTATAGACGAGCACTGCGGCCTCGCCCACGCTCCCCAGCGCCTCGCGCGTGACGATGCCCTTCGCGCTCACCGCTTCGACCGTCACCGAGCGCATGGCGCGACCGCCCACACTCACCTCCACGAACGAGTTGAGCTGCGGCAGTTTCGAAGGCTGGTGACCGGCGGACTTGCCGCCGAAGAGCGATTTGAACATCTTCCTCTCGTTCCGGCCCGGTTATTCGGCGTCGTCGGTCGTCGAGATCTGACCGATCGACTCCACGCGCAGACCGGGCGCGATCTCTGAATACGAGAGCACGACCAGTTGCGGCGCCGCGCGTTCGGTCAGGCGCTTGAGCGCCAGACGAACGGCCGGAGAACAGAGTACGATCGGCGTCAGCCCCGCATTCGACGCCGTCCCGATCTGGCGCGTCAACGAAGTGTAGATCCGCGCGACCGTGTTCGGATCGAGCAACGCATAGGCGTCCTCACCGCGCCGCACCGCCTCCGAAAGCAACGCTTCCAACCGCGGATCGACCGTGATGACCGAGAGCAGCCCGTTCTCCGCATACTCGGCGGAGATGTGCCGAGCGAGCGCCGCTCGGACTTTCTCCGTGAGAAAGTCGATATCTTTGCTCACGCGCGCCGCATCGGCGAGCGTCTCGAGAATCATCACGAGATTGCGCACCGGAATGCGCTCGCGCAAGAGATTCTGCAGCACGCGCTGGATCTCGCCGACGGTGAGTAGTCCCGGTACTAGTTCGTCAACGACGACCGGGTAGTGCGATTTGATGTTGTCGAGCAGCGCCGAGACTTCTTGGCGCCCGAGCAGATCGGGCGCATGGCTCTTGATCAACTCGGTGAGGTGCGTCGCGACGACGCTGGTCGGATCGATCACGGTGTAGCCCGCCATCTCCGCTTCGGCGCGTCCGTTCTCCGCAATCCAAAGCGCGGGAAGCCCGAAGGCGGGTTCGGTCGTGGGAATGCCGTCGATCGGCGAGGTGGCGGTGCCCGGATTCATCGCGAGCAGGCGGCTCACCATCACCTCGGCCTGCGCGACCTCGAGACCGTACACCTTGACCACGTAGCTGTTCGGGCGTAACTGCAGGTTGTCGCGTACGCGAATCGGCGGCACGACGATACCGAGATCGCGCGCGGCGTGACGACGGATCAACGTGATGCGTTCGAGCAGATCGCCGCCTTGATTGACGTCGACGAGCGGGATCAGGCCGAAGCCGATCTCGAGCTCCATCGGGTCGTACGAGAGCAGCGGCACCACGGCCTCGGCCGGCTTCGGCGCGGCCGTCGTACCGGCGACGGCTCCCGGCGCGCCGGCCACGGCCAGGGCGCCGCTCTCCGGCACGGCGTTACGACGACGGAAATAGACGATGAAGAGCAGCACCGAGAGCCCGAACATCAGCGGACGCGCGAGCCCGGCGAACGCGAAGAGCGCCGTGATGATGCCGGCGATCAGAAACGCGTTGGGTTGGCGCACCAATTGGCGCGAGATATCGCGGCCGAAGTCCGACTCCGACGCGGCGCGGGTCACGATGATGCCGGTCGCGGTGGAGATGAGCAACGCGGGGACTTGCGTCACGATGCCTTCGCCGACGGTCAGCAGCGTGAAGTGCGTGAGCGCCTGACCGAAGTCCATGTGCATCTGGGCGATGCCGACGATGAAGCCGCCGATCGTGTTGATGACGACGATGATGACCGCGGCGATCGCGTCGCCGCGCACGAACTTGCTCGCGCCGTCCATCGCGCCGTAGAAATCGGCGGCACGCTGGATATCCTGACGGCGCTTGCGCGCCTCGGCCTCGGTGATCAAGCCGGCGTTCAGATCCGCGTCGATCGCGAGTTGCTTGCCGGGCATCGCGTCGAGCGTGAAGCGCGCCGCGACTTCGGCGACGCGTCCGGCGCCGTTGGTGATGACGACGAACTGAATGATGATGAGGATCAGGAAGATCACGAAGCCGACGGCGTAGTTGCCGCCGACGACGATGTTGCCGAAGAACTGAATGACCTCGCCCGCGTAGCCGTGGAGCAGAATCGAACGCGTCGCCGTGATATTGAGCGAGAGTCGAAAGAGCGTGACGATCAGCAAGAGCGTCGGAAAGGCCGAGAACTCGAGCGCGTTCTCGGTGTAGAGCGCCGTGCCTATGATGATGAGCGCGAGGCCGATGTTGAGCGTGAGCAAGAAGTCGAGCACCGGTGCGGGCACCGAGACGATCATCAGGATCACGAGCATGACCGACGCGCCCGCGACCAGGATCGGGGTCGAGGCGGCGAGCCGTTGCGAGATCGAACCGCCTTCGAGCGGCGCGGCTGGGGCTTGGCTTGCCATTACGCGATGGTCTTTCTCTTGAGCTTGTACACGAACGCGATCACCTGCGCGACCGCCGCATAGAGATTCGGCGGTACGGCTTGGTCTAGTTCGACGCGGTCGTAGAGGGTTCGTGCAAGCGGCGGATTTTCGAGAATCGGCACGCCGTGCTCGCGCGCGAGGTCGCGGATCCGCTTGGCCACGAGATCGGCGCCCTTGGCGGTCACGACCGGCGCCTCCATCTTCACCTCATCCCACTCGAGCGCTACCGCGAAGTGGGTCGGGTTGGTCACGACGACGGTCGCGAGGGGCACGGCCGCCATCATGCGTCGGCGCGCGAACTCGCGCTGGCGGCGCTTGAGGGCCGCCTTGGCCTCGGGATTTCCCTCGGACTGACGGTACTCGTCCTTTACCTCGTTCTTGGTCATCTTGAGGTTCTCTTCGAGTTGCCAGCGTTCGTACACGTAATCGAGGATGCCGACCAGCACGAGCAGCGAACCGAACTTCCACGCGATCGTGTAGATCAAATTGAAGCCGATCGCGATGATGCTCGCGGGCGGTGCTCCGCCGAGCGACACGAAGACGCCGATGTTGCTGCGAATCGTCGTGTAGATGATGATCGCAACGGCGAAGAGCTTGATGAGCTGCTTGCCGAGATTCACCAAGATGCGCTTGGAAAAGATGTTTTGAAATCCGGTCAGCGGATTGAGCTTGCCGAACGACGGGCGTAACGCCTTGAGCGTGAAGAGGAAGCCGAACTGCAGCACGTTCGTCAGGATCCCCATGATGAAGGCGACGCCGAGGACGATGCCCACCACGAGCGCCGTGCCCGACGCGGCTTCCAAAAAGAGCACCCACACCGACGTGATCGTCGGGTCGCCATGGTCGGCGACGTGCTGGAGGTAGGCGGTGAGCCCGCTCTCCATGCCGGTGAGCATCATCGAGAAGAGCCCGTGCAGCACAAAGACCGTCACGAGGAAGATCACGCTGCCGGCCAGTTCCGAACTCCGGGGAACTTGGCCGCGCTCGCGGGCCTCCTCGCGCCGTTTAGGTGTGGCCTTTTCGGTTTGCTCCGGCTTCGCCATCGGCTACTAGAAGTTTTCGGCGGTGTGGCCCCTATCCTGAGAAGCCTGCTTGCCGGAACGAAGCGGGAAGGAGCCCGCGCCTTGCCAATAAGGGAGGCTGACCCGAAAGGAACACCCGTACGAGATGATTTTCAAACGACTGCTCGGCGCAACGGTCGTCACGATGGCCGCTGCGTTCTTGAGCGCCTGCGGCAACCCGACCCCGATTACGAGCGGCACCCCGAGCCCCTCGCCGACCATCACGCCCTTCGTATCGAGCGAGTACACCGCCGCAACCGCCGGCGCCCAGCCGTCCGGCATCACCAAGGGCAGCGACGGCGGCCTCTGGTTCACCGAGCCCGCCGTCAACAAGATCGGCCACGTCGCCACCGACGGCAGCGTGACCGACTTCGCCCTTCCGGGTGCGAACGCGGCTCCGCTGGGCATTACGCTCGGCCCCGACGGTTACGAATGGTTCACCGAATCCGGTGACGCGAAGATCGGGCACGTCAACATCGTGGGCGGCATCGTCAGCGAGTTCACGCTCCCCGATGCGACGGCGCAGCCGACCGGCATCACCACCGGCCCCGACGGCGCCCTCTGGATCACCGACCCCGCGCTCAACCGCCTGTGGCGCATCACGACGAGCGGCGCATGCTCGTACTATCCGCTCGCGACCGCCGGCGCCAAGCCGACGACCATCGCGGCGGGACCCGACGGCCAAATCTGGTTCGTCGAGTCGGGCATCGACAAGCTCGGCGCCCTGCCCGCGCAGGATGCCGTGACCTCGGTTCCCCCGGCCTGTCCGCAGGGCCCGACCCCGACGGAGTACGGCGGCTTCAGCGCCGGCGCCGGTCTCGGCGTCGTCGCTTCGGGACCCGACAACGCGATGTGGGTGACGGAGACGAAGCTCGATAAGATCGCGCGCGTCCTGACCAACGGGACCGTTGCCGAAGAGGTGACGCTCCCCGGCCTCACCGCGCCGTTCGGCCTCGCGCTCGGTGCGGATCAGAACTTCTACATCGGCGACGGCACGACCGACGCGATCGCGCAGTTCAGTCCCACGACCGCCAAAGTCCTCACGCTCGCTTCGCCGAAGACGAAGCCCGCGGGCATTTACTGGCTCACGCTCGGACCGGATAACGAGATCTACTTCACCGAGAAGACCGCGAACCAGGTCGGACAGTACCGCTACTTCTAGCGAGAACGACCGACGAAGCAACGACGCCGCAGGGTACCTGCGGCGTCGTTCTTTTTTTACTGCACGCGCATGCCGCGCATGATGGTGTCCATCTGCTGCGCGACCGACGCGAAGAGTTGCGGTCCGACGCTGCCGAGCAACTGGATGCTGAACGCCATCACCACGAGCCCGACGCCGACTTGGATCGGCAGACCGACCACGAAGACGTTCATCTGCGGCGCGACGCGCGCCATGAACGCGAGCGCGACGTTGGTGAGAAAGAGCGCGAAGACGACCGGCGCCGCGATCTTGAAGACGATCAAGAACGCCTGCGTGAAGAACAGCACGACGTTCCCCGCGACGCTTGGATCGAGATTGATGAAGGGCAGCGGCACGAGCCCGAACGAGCCGGCGATGCCTTGGATGAGCAGATGGTGCGAGTCGGTCGCCAAGAAGATGAGCGTGGCGATCGCCAACTGAAATTCGCCGATGATCGTGATGTTCTGCTGCGTCGACGGGTTGATGACGTTCGCCACCGCGAAGCCGATCTGCAGGTCGATCAGCTCGCCGGCAAATTGAATGCCCGTGAAGACGAGCGCCGCGACGAACCCTACGATGATGCCGAGGACGACCTGGCTCGCGCCCGCGAGCACGAGCCCGTAGAGATCGGGCGAGAGATGCACCAGCGGCACGCTGCGGTAGAGCAGAAACGAGATCAGCAGCCCGAAGCCGAGGCGGACGAGCGAGGGGATCTGCGGCGCCGAGAAGACCGGAAAGACGAAGAGCATCGTGCTCACGCGCAAGAACACGAGCACGAAGGTCTCGAACTGCGCGGCGCTCAGGCCGAAGAGATCCACCATCGAACGCCTACGCCGTCATTTGACGAAGTTCGGGATGTTCGAAAAGACCCGGCTCCCGAAGTCGGTGAGCATTGCGAGGATGAAGGGCCCGAAGAAGAGCAGCGCGAGCGCGGAGACGACGATCTTCGGGATGAAGGCGAGCGTCGGTTCCTGGATCTGCGTCACCGCTTGGAAGAGCGAGATCACGAGCCCGACGACCATGCTCAAGATCAAGACCGGAGCCGCGGCGACGAGCGCGACGAAGACCGCCTCGCGTCCGATGGCGATCGCATCGCCGTACGTCATGGATGAAAACTCTGGAAGAGCGCGCTCACCGTCAGGTCCCAGCCATCGATCAAGATAAAGATCAGCACCTTGAACGGCAGCGAGATGATGACCGGCGGGATCATCATCATGCCCATCGAGAGCAGAATGCTCGCGACGACCATGTCGATGACGATGAACGGAATGTAGATCGCGAAGCCGATCTCGAACGCCGTCTTCAGCTCGGAGAGCACGAAGGCCGGGATCAAGAGATAGGTCGGCACGTCGCTCTGCTTGGCGGGACGCGGCTCCTTCGAGATCGAGTAGAAGAGTTGGATGTCTTTCTCGCGCGTCTGCTTGAACATGAACGTGCGCAGCGGCTTCACGGCGCGATCGAGCGCGACGGACTGGCTGATCTGGTTCTTCAGGTACGGCTGCACCGCGTTCGCGTTGACGTCGCGGATGACCGGATTCATCACGAAGAACGTGAGCAGCAGCGCGAGGCCGACGAGCACCTGATTGGGCGGCACCTGCTGCGTGCCGATCGCGGTGCGCACGAACGAGAGTACGACGATGATGCGCGTGAACGACGTCACCATCACGAGCAGCGTCGGCGCGAGCGCGAGCACCGTGAGCAGCAGCAGAATCTGCAGCGCGCCGACGACCTCGTGCGGATTCTTCGCCTGGCCGACGCCGATCTGCACCTGCGGAAACGGCACGGTCGGCACCGTCGGCGCGGTCTGCGCCGTCGCGATGGCGGGCAACACCCAGAGCATGGCGATCGCGACGATAGCGCTCCCCAAGAAGAGCCCGTGACGTTCGATCAGGCGAGTCAGAAAGGCGCGCACGCTACGGCTTTCTCCGCAACGCCTTGAAGGCGCCGAGCAGCGAGGCGCGCTGCGCGTCGAGCATCGTTCGCTGCTCGGCGAGCCACGCTTCGATCTCTTCGGCGGGAAGTTCCGCGAGGGCAGCCGGGCTCGCGTGCGAGCCGCCGCCGAGCAGAAAGTAGCGCGTGCCGACTTTGACGACGTGGACCGAGCCGTGCTGCGAGAGCATGGTCGATTCGAGCACGCTCACCAAGCGGCGATCGGCCGAGGCGAGAACGCGCCCGCGCGCGAGCCCACGCACGACGGCATAGAGTCCGCCGAGCATCAGCGCGACGACCAGCAGCGCGACGAAGTAGTTGATCCAGAAGCCCGAGGTCATGCGCCGCGCCTACTGCGCTTGCGGATTCAATTCGCTGATCTTCACCGCGTACTTATCGTCGACCACGACGACTTCGCCGCGCGCGATCAGGATGTTGTTGACGTAGAGGTCGATCGGATCGGCCGCGAGCTTGTCGAGTTCGAAGACCGTCCCCGACGCGAGCGAGACCACCTCGCGCAGCGGCATCACCGTCTTCCCGAGTACCGCGCTGATTTGGAGCGGCACGTCGTGCACGAGGTCGAGGTTGGCCTGACCCGGCTGCGCGGTGCGGACCTGCGTGGGCTGCATCGGCGTGAACGCGACCGACTGTGCGTTCGGCGGCGGCGCGGAGGGCTTGGGCGCGGGCTGCGGCTTGGCGGGCGCGGGCTCCGG